>JBILFO010000002.1:0-43165 GCA_044351505.1 Ilumatobacteraceae bacterium | reverse complement strand
CTAGACGACACGGTAGAGTGACGAAATGGCTGTACCGAAGAAAAAACGCTCCAAAGCCCGCGGACGCACAAGCAAATCCATCAACATGCGTCTGGCTAACCCAGCCAAAAGCGTCTGCCCACGTTGTGGCAACGTCAAAAAGCCACACGTCGTTTGTTCCAACTGTGGTTGGTACAAAGGCCGCGTCGCCTACGCCGTCAAATAACTCCTGCTGCTGATGCAGCGTTTAGTCTGATTTTCACACCATGAAGCCGATTGCTGTCGATGCCATGGGTGGCGACAAAGCCCCCGCTGAAATTGTGGCTGGCGCGCGTCAAGCCGCCGCCGAAGGCATTCCCGTGTTGCTCGTTGGGCCCGCCGACCTTGGTGACATCGTGGATTGCGGTGATCTCGAGTTGTTGGTGGCCAGCGAAGTCATCGGCATGAGCGAAGACGCCGCCAGTTCGGTGAGAAACAAAAAAGACTCCACGCTCGTGCGCAGCGCCGAAGCGGTGCGCGACGGCAAGGCGAGTGCCATGATTTCTGCCGGCAACACCGGTGCCACGATGGCTTCGGCATTGTTGCGCATGGGGCGCGTCGACGGTGTCAAGCGTCCGGCGATTGCCACGCCAATTCCGGTGCCTGGTTCGACGCCCACCATTTTGCTCGACGCTGGTGCCAATGCCGAAGTAGAAGTTGCGTGGCTCGGCCAGTTTGCGGTGATGGGTTCGGTGTTTTGCGCCGAGCGTTACGGCATTGCATCGCCCAAGGTGGGCTTGTTGTCGATTGGCGAAGAACCCGGCAAGGGCGACACGCTGCGCAAACAGGCCTACGAGTTGTTGTCAGCGCACACGGGCATCAACTTCATCGGCAATGTTGAAGGTCGCGACATCATGACCACCGAAGTGGATGTCGTGGTTACCGACGGCTTCACCGGCAACGTGGCGCTGAAAAGCTTGGAAGGCGCGATGAAGGCGGTGGTCAAAGCGCTGTTCACCGCAATTGGTGAACCGCAATACAAAGAACACGCCGATGCGCTCATGCCGGCCTTTTTGGATTTGTATTCGCAGTTCGACCCCGACAGCACGGGCGGTGCCATGTTGCTGGGGCTCAACGGCGTGTGCATCATTTCGCACGGTTCATCGAGTGCTCGCGCCATGGTGAATGGCATCAAAGTTGCCCGCGACATGGTGCAGGGTGACATTGTCGAAAAAATCCGTGTAGCCGTGGCGGCAAGCGGAACACTGTGAATTCGCTCGCCAGCGAAGCCACGCTGCGCGAGTGCGCAATGTTGATCGGCTACGACTTCGGCGACATCGCGTTGTTGCGGTTGGCGCTTACACATTCGTCGTATTCAGCCGAACACGCCGACGAGCCGTCAAACGAGCGTCTTGAGTTTCTCGGCGATGCCGTGGTTGGTTTGGTGCTGGCCGAAGAAATGTTTCGACGTCACCCACAATTCGACGAAGGGCTGCTCACCGATTTGCGCAAGAGCGTGGTGAACGCCCAAACCTTGGCAGTTGCCGCGCGGCGCTTGGGCATCGGTCGGTTCATTCGGTTGGGCCGCGGTGAACAAAACGGTGGAGGTGCCGAAAAAACATCGATTCTGGCCAATGCGTTCGAAGCAATCATCGGCGCAGTGTTCATGGATGCCGGCGGCCAGGTGGCCCACGCGTTGTCGCTGCGGTTGTTGGCCCCCGAAATTGCCGGCGCGGTGCCCGGGTTAAAAGACCTCGACCCCAAAACACAGTTGCAAGAGCTCACTGCCGAAAAAAGTTTGGGTGCACCGGTCTATGACCTGCGCGACGAAGGTCCCGCCCACGACAAGGTGTTTTTTGCCGAGGTGTCGGTGGATGGTCGTCGCGTTGGGGCTGGCACGGGTCGCACCAAAAAAGCTGCCGAGCAGCAGGCAGCCGCCGAGGCAATCGTCGCTTTGTCGTAATGCCCGAGTTGCCCGAAGTCGAAACGGTGCGTCGCGGCATCGAGCGTCGCGCCGTGGGGCGGGTGGTCGAGCGTGTCGAGGTGTTTCGCGAGCGCACCGTGCGTCGCCAAGGTCGCGAGGCGATCATCGATGGGCTTACGGGTGTGCGAATCGTGGCGGCGCGTCGGCACGGCAAATATTTGTTGTGCGACCTGGATTCGGGTGGGGTGCTCATGATGCACTTGCGCATGAGTGGGCGAGTGCTCGTGGTTGCAGCCGGCACCGCACGCCCGTTGCACACCCATGTGGTGATGCACTTGTCGCCCGATGCCCTCGGCGAGCGTCACGAAATGTGGTTTGTTGACCCGCGCACATTTGGCGAAGTCGTGGTGTTTGATCGCCACGACGAATCTGCCGTGGCACCCGAATTGGCGCGCCTCGGCCCCGACCCGATTGTCGACGGCCTCACCGAGGCGCAACTAGCCGAGATTCTGCGCGGGCGGCGCGGCAACTTAAAGGCCTTGCTGCTCGACCAACATCGCATTGCCGGCATCGGCAACATTTACGCCGACGAGATTTTGCATCGAGCCCGTTTGCGCCACAACCGTCTGCCGTCGCGTCTTGATGCACCAACCCGCAAGCGACTGGTTGCAGCAATTCATCACGTGTTGCGTGACGCCGTCGAAAAAGGTGGCAGCACGTTGGACGACACGCAGTATGTCGGCATTGACGGCGACCCCGGGTGGTTTCAGACCCAACATCGGGTGTACAACCGGGCTGGCCAACGCTGCATTACCTGTCGAGAGGCACGCATTGTGCGCCGCGTCGTGGCCGGGCGCACCACCTGTTTTTGCCCCCGTTGCCAGCGCTGAAACCTGCCACTAGTTGGCGTAAGTACTACTGTTTTCGGAGATGTTTCTTAAGTCGTTGACGATGAAGGGGTTCAAGTCGTTCGCCGACTCGACGACCCTCGAACTCGAACCCGGGGTCACCGTGGTGGTGGGCCCCAACGGGTCGGGCAAAAGCAACGTGGTCGACGCCATCGCCTGGGTGCTTGGCGCCCAAGCCCCCTCGTCGGTGCGCAGTCAAAAGATGGACGACGTCATTTTTGCTGGCACCGCGCGCCGCCCAGCGTTGGGCCGGGCCGAGGTTTCACTCACCATTGACAATTCGGCAGGCCTGTTGCCCCTCGAATTTTCTGAAGTCACCGTCACCCGCACCCTGTTTCGCACCGGTGAAAGTGAATATGCCATCAACGGTGTGACCTGCCGATTGTTGGATGTGCAGGAATTGTTGTCAGATGCCGGTGTCGGGCGCCAGCAACACGTGATCGTGAGCCAAGGCCAAATCGATGCGGTGTTGAATGCTCGCCCCGAAGACCGTCGGTCAATCATCGAAGAAGCCTCGGGTGTGTTGAAGCATCGCAAGCGCAAAGAAAAAGCCGAGCGTCGCTTGGAGAGCACCGAAGCCAACTTGATGCGCGCCCAAGATTTGTTGCGCGAAGTGCGCCGTCAACTCAAACCACTCGAGCGCCAGGCCGATGCCGCACGCCGCCACGGTGCATTGGTCGCCGAATTGCGCACGCTGCGTTTGCATGTGGCGGGTCGCGAGATTGGTGGCCTGCAGGCTCGCTTGCAGGCCCTTGCCGATCAAAAAGCTGCCGGCGACAAGACCGAAAACGAAGTTCGCGCCAGGCTCTCGGCGCTCGACACAGCCGTGATGTCTGACGAAGCAGATTTGTCAGCGCGTGGTGACAGCACCATCAACGACGAATTGGTGCGCGTCGAAAATTTGCGTGGTCGCGCCCGCGGCTTGGTGCAGGTGTTGGCCGAGCGTCGTCGTTCGGTCGAGCGCGAACGTGGCCAAGTGATGGACTCGGGCGTCGTTGCCCAGTTAGAAGGCGAAGCCGCATCGGTGCGCCAGCAATTAGAAGAAGTCGCCCAACAGTTGCGCGAGATGGCGGCATCGTCGCTGGCCGGTGTGGCCGCGGCCGAATACGCCAAGGCCCAAGCAGTAACCGCTGCGGCCCAGCGCGCACTCGACGAAGCAATCGTTGCCCACGCCACCGCGTCGAGTGCAGCAGCAGCATCGGCAGCGCGTGTCGAAGCGCTCCAGGCTTCGATCGATGCCCAGGTGCTGAGCATCAAAACGCTGCACGATGCCACGGGCAGTGTCGGCACGCTGTTGGACCTAATCGACATCGACGACGACTGGCGCTCAGCGGTGCAGGCCGCGCTCGGTGAATCCATCGCGGCAGTAGTCATCGACGACACCACTAATGCCCGTGCAGCCCTGGCCCACCTGCGCGCCACCAAAAACCCGGGTGCGGTGTTGGCGCTCGATTCGCTGCAGTCGGCCACTGCCAACCCATCGCGCGAACTGCGAGCCCACGTGCGCGCTCGCGGTGGTGCTCACGAAGCAGGCATCAATCATTTGCTTGATGTGTTGTTGTCGCGCGTCAGCCTGGCGGATTCGTTCGACGGCGCAGTCGACGCAGCCTTGCGCGACCCCAACGCCGTGGTGGTAACCCGCGACGGCGATCGATTGGCTGCCACGTCATTGCGGGTGGGCCTTGGCTTGGTGAGCAATGTGGCCTTGGCCAGCGCCCAGCAATCGGCCCAAGATGCCGCTGCTCGTTTGGTGGCGGTGGAATTGGCCCTGCACACCGCACGCACGGGCTTGGCCGAAGCGCGCGACAGCGAGGCTCGTGCAGCAACCACTGCCGAAGTCGAGCGGGCCGCAGTGCAAGACCACGACATCGAAGTTGCCGGTTTAGAGCAGCGCGAAAATCTGCTGCGTGCCCGCATGGCCGAAATCGAGGGGCGTTTGGGCGGCGACTCTGACGCGCGTCGCGATGCAGCACGCCAGACGCAACGCATCGATCAAGAAATGCTCAAACTCGCCACTGCCTTCACCGCGGTGGAAAACATCGTCAATGTGTTGAACACCCGCCAACGCGAACTACACGAGTTGCGGGCCCGCCAAAGCACCGAGATGCGCCAGATCAGCAGTCGGTTGGATGCCTCACGCAAAGAGCGCACGGCCAACGAAAAGACCCTCGAAGAACGCCGCGAACTCAACCGTCGGGTGGAAATTGAACAAAGCGAAGTGCGTGTGCGACTTGAAGCCGCCATCGACACGTTGCGCCGCGAGCTCGAAGTCGAGCCACAAGTGGCCATCGACACCGTGGCACCCGAACTGCCCGATGGCATGACCCCGATTTTGAAAGTGCGCGAGTTGGAGCGCGAACTGCGCATCATGGGCCCCATCAACCCGTTGGCGCTCGAAGAGTTCGAAGCACTCCAGCAGCGCAATGTGTTTATCGAAGAGCAGCTCGAAGACGTAAAGAACTCACGTCGCGAACTCATGAAGGTAATCAAACAGGTGGACTTAGAGATTCAACAAACCTTCGCCGCTGCCTATGCCGACGTTCGCGATAATTTTGCCAAGTTGTTCGCCACGTTGTTTCCGGGTGGCAACGGCCGGCTCGTGCTCACCATGCCCGACGACTTGCTCAACACGGGCATCGAGGTCGAAGCCAAGCCGGGTGGCAAGAACGTAAAGAAGTTGTCGCTGCTGTCGGGTGGCGAGCGGGCGCTCACCGCCTTGGCATTTTTGTTTGCGGTGTTCCGCAGTCGTCCATCGCCGTTCTATGTAATGGACGAAGTCGAAGCCGCCCTCGACGATGTGAACCTGCATCGTTTCTTGGGGCTCATCAGTGAGTTTCGTCTTGAGGCCCAGTTGTTGATCGTGAGCCACCAAAAGCGCACGATGGAAGCCGGTGACAGTTTGCTTGGCGTGACCATGCAACCCGGTGGGTCTTCGCGCGTGGTGGTCGAGCGAGTGGCCGCCAAGTCGGCGTGAACGACACCTGGGTCTACGTCGCTCTTGCGGCGGCAGTGTTGGTGGTGGGTGGCGTTGTTGTCGCTCGGCGATCACGCGGCTCTGGATTCAGTGCTGCACCAGTTGCAGCGCCCGCACCTGTTGAGACTGTCGCGCCTGCACCTGTCACGCCTGCAGCTGTCGCGGCGGCGCCCACAACTGCTGTGCCACCGAGCTTTCGCGACCGGCTTTCGCGCGCTCGCGGCGTGTTCGCCACCGCCACCACGGGTGTGTTGCGCCGCAGCGCCATCGATCAATCCACTTGGGATGATCTCGAAGAAGCAATGTTGCGTGCCGACCTTGGCGTAAAGGTCACGACTGCATTGCTCGATGGCTTGCGGGCGCGGGTGAAAGAACGCGAAATCACCGAGCCCGCCGCGCTGATCGATGCGCTTCGCCACGACATGACCAGCCGCTTGACTGGTGCGCAACGCGGGCTCAACTTTGACGCGTCGCTCGGCACGCCGAACATTTGGCTCATGGTCGGGGTTAATGGGGCCGGCAAAACCACCAGCCTCGCCAAAATCGCAGCCCAACAGATTGCTCTCGGGCGCACCGTGCTCATGGCGGCAGGCGACACGTTTCGTGCCGCAGCCGGCGAACAACTCGAAACCTGGGCCACTCGCACGGGGGCTGCCATCGTGCGCGGGGCAGAGGGTGCTGACCCGTCGTCGGTGGTGTTCGATGGTGTGCAGAGTGCAGCGGCGCGCGGCATCGATTTAGTGCTCGCCGACACGGCGGGTCGCCTGCAAACCAACACCAACCTGATGGACGAGTTGCGCAAAGTGCGCCGCGTGGCAGAAAAAGCCGCAGGCGTGGTCACCGAGGTGTTGCTAGTGATCGACGCAACGACGGGTCAAAACGGTTTGGTGCAGGCGCGTCAATTCGCCGATGCCACGCAGGTCACTGGTGTAGTGCTCACCAAACTTGACGGCTCAGCCAAAGGTGGCATCGTGTTTGCCATCGAAACCGAACTCGGTATCCCCATCAAGTTGGTGGGGCTTGGCGAAACAGTTGCCGACTTGGCACCCTTTGACCCACACGAATTCGTCGCTGCACTTTTCGACGAGTAATCCACCGATAGATTTTCGGTCTGATGTTTGATTCGTTGAGTGACCGCCTCGGTGCGGTCGTCGGCAAACTGCGTAATCGCGGTCGCCTGAGCGAAGCCGACGTCGACGAAATTCTTGCCGAAATTCGCACCGCACTGCTGGAAGCCGACGTGAATGTCACCGTGGTGCGCAACGTGCTGGCACGCATCCGTGAACAGTCGGTGGGCGAGGCACTCTCCAAAGCACTCGACCCTGCCCAACAAGTGGTCAAAACGGTGCAAGCCGAACTTGTTGCGTTGCTGGGTGGCGAAACGTTGAAGATCACCTATGCCAGCCACCCACCCACCGTGGTGTTGATGGCGGGGCTGCAAGGCTCGGGCAAAACCACCAGTGCTGCCAAGTTGGCTGCCTGGTTTAAAAAACAGGGTCGCCAACCCATGCTCGTGGGTGCCGACTTGCAACGCCCGGCCGCAGTCGAGCAGCTGCGTGTGCTCGGTGCCCAAATTGGTGTTCCCGTCTTTAGTGCGCCAGGCGACCCGGTGCAAACAGCCCGCCTTGGTTTGCAAGAAGCACAACGGCTTGGTCGCAATGTGCTCATCGTCGACACTGCCGGTCGCCTGGCCATCGACACCGAGATGATGCAACAGGTGCGCGACATCAGCCAAGCGGTTTCGCCGCGCTACACGTTTTTGGTGGTCGATGCGATGACGGGGCAAGACGCCGTTGCTGTGGCCGAAGCGTTCAACAACACGCTTGCCATCGACGGTGTGATTCTTTCCAAACTTGACGGCGATGCGCGTGGTGGTGCGGCCTTGTCGGTAAAAGAAGTCATCGGCAAGCCGATTGCGTTCGCTGCTACGGGGGAAAAGCTCGATGCGTTCGAGCAGTTTCACCCCGACCGCATGGCGAGCCGCATTTTGGGCATGGGCGACATGCTCACGCTCATCGAACAAGCCGAAGAAGTGTTCGAAAAAGAAGAAGCCGAAAAGACCGCCAAGAAACTCGTCGGCGGCAAGTTCACCCTCGATGATTTTCTCGACCAACTACAACAACTCAAAAAAATGGGCCCGCTGCAGAACGTGCTGGGCATGATCCCGGGTGCCGCGGCCCAACTAAAAGGAGCCGAAATCAGCGACGACCAGGTGAAGCGCACCGAGGCCATCATCCGCTCGATGACGCCCGGCGAGCGCGAAAACCCCCAGATCATCAACGGCAGTAGGCGGTCACGCATTGCCAAGGGCAGCGGCACCCAGGTGCAGGATGTGAACCGTTTGGTCAAGCAGTTTGGCGAAATGCAGAAGATGATTAAACAGCAGTTTGGTGGGCGCCTGCCGCCCAGATAGCGTGCAGAGAGCCCGCAGCGGTTCGCTCGGGGTATCGCAATCAAGTCAAGGAGCATCATGTCTGTCAAACTTCGTCTGGCCCGCGTCGGCAAGACCAAGCAGCCGCATTATCGCGTCGTCGCGGCTGACACCAAAAAAGCCCGTAACGGTGAATTTCTCGAAATCGTCGGCACGTATCGTCCGCTAGAAAACCCATCGGGTTTCGCCGTCGACAACGCCAAGGTCATGCAGTGGCTCAACCAGGGTGCGCTGCCCACCGAGCGTGTGCGCAAGTTGCTCGAAATCAGTGGCCTGTGGAGCGAATTCATGGCCACCAAAAAACCGAAGAAGAAATAATCGCCATGGCAGAGGCAACCGTGGCCACGAAAGTGCTCGACCACATCGTTCGCTCGATCGTTGACGACCCCGACAAAGTTCGTGTCGAAGCAATCGACGACGACGGAACCATCATCCTTGAAGTGCGAGTTGGCGAAGGCGACCTGGGCCGAGTAATCGGTCGACGTGGTCGTACCGCCCAAAACATTCGCGCTCTCGTGCGGGCCGCCGCCGAAAAAGACGGCGTTGAAGTCGACGTCGATTTTCTCGACGACTAAACCCAATCAACTCGGTGCCAGTCGTGCGCATCGACGTGTTCAGCATTTTTCCGACGCTTGTCGACGCATTTTGTTCTGAAAGCCTGCTTGGTCGTGCGCGCACCACAGCGTTGCTCGACTTGCGGGTGCACGATCTGCGCGCCCACGCCACCGATGCTCATCGCACTATTGACGATGCACCATTCGGTGGTGGCGCGGGCATGGTGATGCGCCCCGAACCCATTTTTGCCAGTGTGCGCGCTGCCCAACCACCGCGGCCACTGTTGCTGTTGTCGCCTGGTGGCAAACGATTCGATCAACAGATGGCCAAAACATTGGCAGCGTCTGGGGGCTTTTCGCTGCTGTGTGGTCGCTACGAAGGTGTTGACCACCGTGTGGTGGCCGAGCTGTGTGATGGCGAAGTGTCGATTGGCGATTTCGTTTTGGGCGGCGGCGAGGTGGCCGCGTGTGCCATCGTCGAAGCCGTCACCCGGCTGATCCCTGGGGTCATGGGCAATGACGAGTCAGCAGCCAATGAATCGTTCGAAGGTGGTTTGCTTGAAGCCCCGCACTACACGCGACCAGCAGAATTTGAAGGTCTCGGCGTGCCCGAAGTGTTGCGTAGCGGCGACCATGCACGCATCGAGCGCTGGCGCCACGCCCAGGCCCTGCATCGCACGCGCAGCGCACGCCCCGACCTCATTGCGCTGCGGGGCGGGCTAAACGACACCGAAAAGCGTCTGGTGGAAGAGTTCCCCCCCGTGCCGTATCCTGAGAGTTCCTTATGAAACCCACAGACATCGTCGACCAACAACATCTCCGCACCGACCTGCCCAAGTTGCGCCCTGGCGACGAGGTCAAGGTGCATGTACTCATCAAAGAAGGCGACAAAGAGCGCGTCCAGGTGTTTCAAGGCGACATCATCGCCATTGATGGCTCGGGCATTTCTGAGAGCTACACCGTTCGCAAGAACAGCTACGGCGTGGGCGTCGAGCGCACGTTCCCGATGCATACCCCATCGGTAGAAAAGATTGAAGTTTTGCGTCACGGTAAAGTGCGTCGCGCCAAGCTCAACTACTTGCGTGACCGCTCGGGCAAGTCAGCCAAGATTCGCGAAAAGCGCGAAGTCTAAGCTCGTCGCCAACTTGCGCATCCCCGGCACACAGCCAGTGGTTGGTTGCAAGTGAACACCGATGACCTCGAGCAATTCGAGGCCGAACGCGAACTGCAATTGGCCAACGAATACCAAGACGTCGTGGCGATGTTTAAGTACGCCGTCGAAACTGATCGCCGGTTTTATCTGGCCAACACTGTTGATGTGCAGGTGCTCGCTGAGGGCCCGCGCCCACTTTTGGAGATCACACTTACCGACGCATGGGTATGGGACATGTACCGCAAGACTCGCCTCGTGCCCAAGGTGCGCGTGCTGAGTTTCAAAGACCTCAACATCGAAGAGCTGCCCGGCAACAACATCTAGCCAACCAGGCGCGCGCCAATCAAGCGCGTGTTAATCAGGCGCGTGTTAATCAAGCGCGTGCGCGGTTTGCCGAAGATCTCGTTGCTGCGTGGTACGTGCGCGCGGGCTACACAATCATCGCCCGCAACTGGCGCTGCCCACGTGGCGAACTCGACGTGGTCGCCTGGCGTCGTGGTGTGCTCGTGGTCTGTGAAGTTAAGGCCCGTCGCACCACCAATTTTGGCGACCCGTTCGAGGCAATCACCCCACTAAAGATGCAGCGCCTGCGTCGCGCGACTGCTGCATTTGTGGCTGCCCGCCCAAGCCTGCCGTCGCCCGTTGGCCAAATTCGGTTTGATGCTGCGTCAGTACTTGGCGCGCGTGTCGAGGTGCGCGAGAGCATTGTTTGACCCGCTAGCCGCGCCGCTCCCAACAGCCCTTGTGCCAGTGGCGGCGCAAGTCGGGGGCGTCGCGTGGCACGCATACGACGTGGCCGGTGCCCTTTGGAATAGTGCGGTGGCACCCTGGGCAAACATATTCTTTGTTCGCTTCGTACGGCTGCACGCGCCGCACTTCGACGGGCCCATACAGGCCATCCCACATCGATGGCTTGTTCGTTGGGCGACGGCGGGTCACGCCAGAAAGGCCCAGACCACAAGAGCGCTAATGACCGTTAGGGCTCCCACGATCACTGCATAGTCAAGCGGGGTGGCTTTGTACTTGCGGTGCGGATCAAAACCCATCCTGTAAGTATCGTCTGTATATGGCCGATATCGAAGTCACTCGGGCCGACGCCATTGCGACGGTCACGATCAATCGCCCGCAGCGCAAAAATGCGGTAACGGGTGACATGTGGGCCCAACTCGCTGAAACCTTTCGCAGCCTTTCTGTAGACGCCGACATACGTTGTGTCATTCTCACCGGTGCTGGCGGCGAGTTCTGTTCGGGTGCCGATCTGGCAGCACGAGAGGGCAGCGGCCGCCCCGTGCATCAACTGGCGGCAATGCGCTCGGTTGGCGATGCCGCGCTTGCGTTGCACCGCATGCCCCAGCCCACCATTGCCAAGGTACGTGGTGTTGCCGTTGGTGCTGGTTGCAACATGGCATTGGGCTGCGACTTGGTGGTGGCCAGCGACAACGCTCGATTCAGCGAGATTTTTGCCAAACGTGGGTTGTCGGTCGACTTTGGTGGCTCATGGTTGTTGCCACGTCGAGTGGGCTTGCACCGCGCGAAAGAATTGGCTTTGTTCGGCGACATTATTTCGGCTTCCGACGCAAGCGAGATGGGTCTGGTCAATCGCGTGCTGCCCGACAGCGAACTTGATGCGTTCGTCGATGGTTGGGCACGTCGCTTAGCTGCTGGGCCGCCGATTGCGCTGGCACTTACCAAACGAATGTTGAACAACGCGATGAATGTGACGATGGAAGAAGCGCTCGACGACGAGGGTGCTGCGCAAACCGTCAACTTCGGCAGCAAAGACACCATCGAGGCAATGTCGGCATTTACCGAAAAGCGGGAGCCAAAATTCAAGGGCTACTAGTCGGATTCGTAGCGGCCTTGTCGCTCGTTGTGCCGTTTGTCGACGAAGGTGACGGCATCGACGAAGAAGGTGGCACCGACACGCCTGAGCTGCTCATTATCGAGTCGGCTGTCACCACCGTGCCGGCGTCGTGCATCACCCCGGTGCCGCTGCGCAGTGTGTTCGTCGGCGAAGTAGCGCAAATTGAAGCCAACTTCGTGCTCTATGAAGTGGTGTCAGAGCGGCACGGCACCGTAACCGACTTGCTGCGTGATGGCGTGTTAACCGTGCGTTACCCAATCGATGACGTGAAGTATCTCGCAACAGGTGAACGATTCTTGGTTGGTGCCGTTGCTGCACCGTCGGGAATTCGTGGCGACACACCGGTGCTCGAGTCAAAAGTGCAGGTGCAGCCCGACATGTTTGGTGGTGATGCAGTTGCGGCAGCCCAACGCGTGTCGTGCCCTGATTACCGCGACCCGGTGCGCACGTTGCTCGTGAACGGCGACTCGATCGACACGGGCATCTTGCGGCCTTTGCTGGGCGACCGCACGGGGCTCTTGCGTGTGGCGCTGGTGCCGCTTGGCGTGGGTCTTGGATTGTTGTTTTTGCTGGCCGCGACGCGCTATTTGATGACGGGTGCTATCCGCGGAATGCGGAAGTAGCAAGCCCGCGCAATTCGCCTACTGCGTGCCCGAGGCCGTCTTTGTCGCGAAACAGTGCACTGCCAGCAATCAACACGTTGGCACCAGCGCTAGCCGCACCTTCGATGGTGGTCGGCGAAATGCCGCCGTCAACTTCGAGATCGACAGTGTCGCTGAGCCCGGCACGATTAATCATGTCACGCACGATGCGAATCTTGGGTTCCATCGTTTTGATGTATGACTGACCACCGAAACCTGGGTTCACCGTCATGACCAACACCAAGTCAATGAGGTCGAGCACGTTGGCGATTTCGTCGGGTGCAGTAGACGGGTTGAGCGCAACGGCGGCAGTGGCGCCAAGTTCGCGAATGTTGCCGAGTGTGCGGTGCAGGTGATCGCAGGCTTCGGCGTGCACGATGAGACGCTGGCAACCCGCCTCCACATAACGCTTGGCCATCACATCTGGTGTTAACACCATGAGGTGCGCTTCGAACGGCTTCTTGGTGAGATGCCGCGTCGACGCAATTACGTCGGGCCCAAACGTGAGGTTTGGCACGAATTGCCCGTCCATGACATCCCACTGAATGAGGTCAACGCCAGCAGCATCCAATGCGGTAACGGCTTCACCCAGTTTGGAGAAATCCACGGGCAATACCGACGGGGCGATTTGCACAGGCCGCATGCTGTTTCAAGCCTAGGGTCAATAGCCGTGACTAGCCCCGAGACGCCTGCGGTTGTCGGCGATTCGCGTCAGCTGCAGATCGAACGTCTTGTGGCTGGTGGCGATGCCATGGCTCGCGATGCCGATGGGCGGGTGGTGTTCGTCGAGGGTGCCCTGCCAGGCGAGACCGTGGATGTGGAACTGATTGTTGTCAAACGCGATTTTGCACGGGGGCGCGTAACGGGCATTGTTACGCCATCCCCACAGCGAGTAGTGCCACCGTGTGCGCACGTGGCCGATGGTTGCGGCGGTTGTGACTGGCAGCATCTGGCAGCCACGGCCCAACACGATGCCAAAGTCGAAGTCGTGCGCGAAGCCTTCGCCCGCACCGGACGGTTACCAGACGTTGCCGTTGTGCGTGGGGCCGCAGTTGCCCACGATGCACTACGCACCACAGTGCGCATGGCAGTGACTGGCGACGGCAAACTTGGTTTTCGTCGTGCAGCATCACACGACGTGGTGGGCATCGAGCGATGCTTGGTGATGCACCCGCTGTTGGCCCAACTCGTGAGCAGCATCGGCGTGCGTGGCACGGGCGAAGTCACGTTGCGTTGTGGTGATGCCACCGGTGAGCGTGGCGTGTGGTCGCATGATCGTGCACGGCTGCTTGGGTTGCCTGCCGACGTTGCAGCCGGTGCCAAGGCAATCGTGCACGAAGAAGTCGCCGGCGTGCGCTTGCAGGTGTCGATGGAGTCGTTCTTTCAGGCCTCGCGTGAGGCTGCTGAATTATTGGTCGATGCAGTTGCCCGCGCTGCACACGGTGCCCTCGACGGCTTTGACGGCCCTGTGGTGGATGCCTACGGCGGAGTGGGGCTATTCACCGCAACCGTCGTGCCAACTGGTGTGCAGTGCGTGGTGGTGGAATCAAGCGAGTCGGCATGTGCTGATGCGTACGCCAACCTGCGCGGCCACAGTGCTGAAGTCGTGCAGGCACGCTTCGAGCACTGGGTGACTCAACCGGCAGGTTTGGTGATTGCCGACCCTGCCCGCAGCGGTTTAGGTAAGCCAGGTGTGGCAACGATTGTCGAAACACGTGCACCACGCGTAGTGCTCGTGTCGTGTGACGCCGTGGCTGCCGCACGCGACGCGCGACTGTTGGTGGATGCCGGGTACCGACCACTCAGTGTTGAAGTGCTGGATTTGTTTCCACACACGCACCACACCGAAGTGGTGGCGTCGTACGAACGCAGTTAGTTACTGCGTTGCGGGTCAGGTGCCACCGACGCGCCGGCCTGCACCAGCCCAGTACTTTTCTCGAATCACTACTTTTTGAATCTTGCCGGTAGGTGCTTTGGGTAGCGCGTCAACGAAATTGACGACTTTCGGCACTTTGTAATGCGAGATGAGTTCTCGCACGAAGATTTGAACGTCGTTTTCTGTGATGGTGGCATCAGGTTTACGCACAATGAAAGCGGCTACTACTTCGCCCCATTTCTTGTCTGGCAGACCGATGACCGCACACTCCAAGACCTGGTCATGTCGGTAGATGGCTTTTTCAACCTCAGTGGAGTACACATTCTCGCCACCAGACACGATCATGTCTTTCTTGCGATCGACAACGTAAACAAAACCGTCATCATCGAGGTATCCCATATCGCCAGTGTGCAACCAGCCGCCTTTGAGGGTTTCGGCTGTGAGCTGCTCTTTGGCCCAGTAGCCCTTCATCACCTGGGGCCCTCGACCACAGATTTCTCCAACTGTCCCATTGGGCACCTGGTTGTCTTCGTCATCGACAATTTTTATTTCACAAAGATGCTGGGCTCGGCCGCCTGACATCAAGCGTTTTTTCTCTATGTCGGTTGCCTGAGGTGAAAGCCCGCGCTGGTAGTCGTAGCGAGAAAGATAGGTGAGCTGCACCGTGGCTTCTGTCTGACCAAAATATTGCACAAAATCAATACCAAAAGCCTCACGGGCTGCAGTCACCGTGTCAATTGATACGGGTGCACCACCCATCCCAAAATGCTTAAGGCTTGATAGGTCGCGAGGGTTTCGTGCCTGAATGTCGACCAGCAGGTTCAGCATGGTGGCGACGGGAACGGTCTTGGTCACCCGATTCTTCGCAATCATGTCGAGGCACAAGTCGGGGACAAAGTCAATTATCACGACCGTGCAGCCGGCGTACCAGTAGGGCAGCGCCATGGTGAATACCACGTGGAAGAGCGCTCCGTTCACGAGGTTGACGTCCTCGTGGCAGATTTCGTCGGCAATCAGCAGGTTCGTTATCTGGGCAAAATTATTGTTGTGCGTCAACATGACGCCCTTTGACATTCCGGTGGTACCGCCCGTATAGCAAACCCAGCACACATCGTCGCCATGAATCGGGCGCTCTGGCGTAGGTTCCGTCGACGGCATGGTCGCCAGGAGGCGGTCATAATCGAGATCAAATCCGTGGTCGCCACCAAACCCGATGACCGAGCGTATTTTTGGAAGCTGCGGGAGGATTTTTCGGACGACATCTGCATATTCAATGTCGACTAGCAACACTGACGAACCTGCGTCATTGATGACGTAAACAAGTTCCTCCGCCGTGAATCGATAGTTAAGCGGACAATGCAGCACGCCAATTTTTGCGCAGGCAAAATACGACACCACGTGCTGCGGACGGTTGCGAGCCAGCAAGCTGACTTGTTGTCCCTGTTTTACATCCAAGGACTGCAAGGCATGGGCTAGCCGATTGGCCTGGTCGTTGAGCTGGGCATACGTGAGAGACTCTTTGTCTTCGTAGACGACGGCTTTCTTATTCGGGTACTTTGACGCGTTCATTCGTGCGATTTCACCCATTAACAGCATGGCAACCTCTCTTTTCCACCACTTTGGTGGCTCGGAACCACTTACCGTACTGGCTTGCCCGATGACCAGTCAAAACGGAGCCACAGTGGCGCACCTGTCCAGCTGCGATTTCGGCTAGAAACAGACAGTGCGGCATTTGTTCCCTCAAACAGGCGATCGGTCGGTACAAGCTGAGTGGAATCTTTCTGAGCGGCGAAGGCACAACGACCGACCGTGGGTCATCATGTGCATGATTTCCAGTGTTGACGGCGCCATCGCATTGGAGGGCACCGCAGGACCCCTCGGTGGGCCCACCGATCGGGAACTGTTTCTTCATCTACATCGATCCGCTGATGCGGTGCTTGTGGGGGCTGCAACCGTGCGAGCCGAGAGTTATCACCCGGTCGCCGCTAGTCAGTCGCTCTTTATTTTTTCACGCAGTGGAAACCTCGGTGAGCACCATGAGCAATTGATTGCTTCCCCGAGCACCCGAGTGGTGAGTGGCTCGGTCGCCGAGGTGGTGTCAACGATTCCAGGAAATGTTTGCCTGCTAGAAGGTGGTGCGGTGCTCAATGGACAGATGCTGAGTGCCGACTTGGTTGATGAGGTCAGCCTGACCGTTGCGCCACGGCTAGTCGTATCTCAGGCGAGTCGGATTGTGGTTGGTCTCGATGTGCCAAGTAACAAGTGGGAACTGGCCAGTGTCTGCGAAGCCGACGGCGGGTTTCTCTTTATGCGCTATCTTCGCTCGCGATGACAAAACCAGAGGCGTTAGACCCCCAGAGTGGTCAAGGTGTGCGCGGCGAGGTGTTGTCATCGGCTTTGTCAGCTGGCACTCAAATGCATCGTTTTGTGAATCATCTCCAAGAACATCGACAGCTGCGCTTCGAGAACTACGAGAGCTTGCACCGCTGGAGCGTTGATTCGTTCAGCGAGTTCTGGGGAGAAATTTCACAATGGTTCGGGGTGAAGTGGTACGACCAGCCATCAAGCGTGGTTGACCCTCTGACAACGGCAATGCCGGGGCATTCTTGGTGGCCCGGTGGAACATTAAATTTCGCCGACAAGATTATTGAGCACGCCCACAAGTCCCCGGATGCCGTGGCGGTGGTGGCCCTTTCGCAGTCGCGTGAGCGAATTGAGCTGACCTGGCAACAACTGATGTCTTTGGCAGCGACGTATCGAGCAGAAATGCAGGCATGTGGAATGACGCCTGGCGATCGGGTCGCGGTCTATCTTCCAAATGTTCCCGAAGCTTTGGCAATCTTTCTTGCCGCCGCGTCGCTTGGGGTCACATTTTCCTCGTGCCCACCCGAGTTCGGTGCCGATGCCGTCATAAGTCGGTTCAGCCAGCTTCAGCCCAAGTTTTTGTTTTATTGCGACCGCTATGTTTACGGGTCTCGACTCATCGACAAAGGCATTGAAGCCGAGAAAATTCGCACGTCACTGCCCACCCTGCAGGGTGCGATTCGCCTCGATATCACTGCACCAGACGACGTGCTCTCACGAGTTCAATCCACTCGAGAGCTGATTTCGGTCCCAGTGCCCTCGGCGCATCCGTTGTATGTCTTGTATTCCTCCGGCACCACGGGGCTGCCTAAGGCGATTGTTCACTCACATGCGGGCATACTCCACGAACATCTCAAGGTGCTTGCCCTCCATCATGATCTTGCCGTTGGAGATCGCTTTTTTTGGTATTCCACCACTGGGTGGATGATGTGGAACTACTTGGTGTCGGGCTTGGCTGTCGGAGCAACGGTGGTTCTTTTCGATGGCGACCCCGGCTATCCAGATCTTGACCACCTCTGGCGCTTGAGCATCGCGGAATCAGTCAACATTTTTGGCGTGGGGGCAAGTTTCATTCATAACTGCATGAAAGCCGACTTAGTGCCCAAAAAAATTGGAGACCTGTCTCGTTTGAGGGTCGTGGGGTCAACGGGTTCGCCACTGTCGGCAGATGGCTTTCGCTGGGTCAGCCAACAGGTAGGACAACACGTGCAGGTGCACAGCATTAGCGGTGGCACGGATATTTGCAGCGCATTCGTCGGCATGTCACCGCTGCTACCAATTCGCGCGGGCGAAATTTCGTGTTCTGTGTTGGGGGCTGATGTGCGGGCTTTTCGTGATGATGGCGGTCAGTGCGATGACGGCGAAACCGGTGAGCTCGTTGTAACGACCCCGCTGCCATCCATGCCTGTCGGTCTGCTCAATGACGCCGATGGAAACAAGTTCAGGGGGGCTTATTTTGAAGACTTCCCTGGGGTATGGCGGCATGGTGACTGGATTACCTTCAACGCAGATGGTTCGTGCATAGTCACGGGTCGGTCAGACGCAACACTTAATCGAGGTGGAGTTCGACTGGGGACGAGCGAGTTTTATGCCGTTGTTGAGGCGTTGTCGTTCATTTCCGACTCACTTGTCATCCATTTGTCTGACAACACCTCCGATGGTCGCCTCATTTTGTTTGTAGTTGTGAAGGAGCAATCTCTCACCGACGAGCAACAAAGAGAAATCAAAGGACAGTTGCGAACCCTGCTCTCGCCACGGCATTCACCAGACGAAATCATCCAAGTTCGTGCGATTCCGCGAACATTGTCAGGCAAGAAACTTGAGGTCCCAGTAAAGAAAATTCTGCAGGGCGCAGATCCTGACACGGTTTGCTCTAAAAGCTCGCTGGTTGACCCATCCTCGTTAGATGAGTATGTGTCCCTGCGCCGCAGGTAGTTACTACGTGCCCGAAGTACGAAGCGAAAGAATTGCTTCAGATGCGGGAAACCATGCTGCAACTCCAGAAAATGGAATCGCGCATACGCATGCTTCAACAAGCTGCGCCTCGTTTGCGCCTTTCTTCAGCGCACCATCTGCGTGGATTCGCACGTAGTCACGTTGGCATTCGGCAGCGTTGATTGCCACCAACATAAGTTCTGACAGTCGTGGCTGTAGGGCACCCACCTCAAGCCCTGCTTTACGCAACAAGTAGTAATAAGCCAGTGCTGCAGGGGCGTGGTCAGCAAGCAGCGTGATGCGGTCTGGCAGTTGTCCGAATACCTGTGTGAAGTATTCAAAAATTTCAGACGAAGGCGGTGACGCAAGGGGAGTGCGGTCAGTCGAGGGAGACGACCCGTCAAAAGGAATTGCGAGCAGCATGAGCCGAGACACTTCGATTCCGCGGGAGAGCAACATCAGCGCTGCGGCATGTCGGGCGGCCTCTGGTGCAAGACCGCTCTTCAGCGATCGAGCCATCCAGTGTCGTGTGTCTGATTCGCGGCCCTTGACCGCCGAGATTGCGCTGATGAATAGAAACTTCTCATGAGCAAGTAACGCGCTGTCAGACTCTAAGAAATCTGCAATTGCGGTGAGGCTGAGTTCAGTTGCAGGCGAAGTATCGAGCAACGAGCGGAGCCAGTCCGAATTGCCGAATGAGTCCTGAAGAGCGTTTTTCGTCATTGAGCAGATGGTACACCGCGGATTAGTGTCAGGGCGTGGGAGAAACAATGCGGGTAACGACGCTCGATGACGGCATCGTGCGCCATATCCTGCTCGACTCCCCGAAAGACCACAATGCGTTGTCGCCCGACCTCCTCGAACAGTTGCAGGCTGCACTCGATGGTGCGTCATCATCCGCCGCCCGAGTCATTCGACTCGGCCATGTTGGGCCAACTTTCTGCAGTGGGATGGACCTGCGGACAATGGTGGGGAACGCACCGGACCTCTCACCGCTGCGAAGGGTTCTCGAGACTCTGTCGCTCACTCGTCAGCCGACTGTGGCGACCATCAGCGGCCACGTTCGCGCGGGGGGCATCGGAATCATGGCCGCCTGCGACGTCGTTTTTGTTGCTCGGCATACCGATTTTGCATTTACCGAAACCAAGCTTGGGGCGATTCCCGCGTTGATTTCTGGTCCGTTATTCAACAGGGTCGCACCGCATCTCATCAGCCGCTACTACCTCTCGGGCGAAGTCTTTGACGCTGAGACGGCATACAACATGGGCCTCGTCACCGAGGCTGTCGATGACCCGGCGGCAGCGGCCAACGATTGGGCCACCAACGTCGCAGCCGCGGCTCCCGGCGCTGTCTCGGCAACTCTCGAGTTGTTGCGCCAGGCGGTAGCCGGCGGTTTACCTGCGCTTAGAGCCCTCCAGGAGCTCTCTGAGCGCACCTTTGCAGGCGCTGAGGCCCAAGAGGGCATTCGGGCGCTTCTAGAGAAGCGAAAGCCCGTATGGGGGGCGTTCGAGGCGCCGTAGGAAGATTACAACGACGCTGGTGCCGAGAGCTAGGCGCCAGAAACTAGGCGCCGAGGTAAGCCCGAGCCAAGTTCGTTGACTTGGCGATTTCGGCTGACGGCCCGTCCATTTCGTTCTTGCCGACTCGAATCACGTACGTGCGATGCGAAACTTCCAAGACTCCGGCGTGCTGTTCTACCAACAAAAATGTTGTTCCCTCTTTGTTGAGCCGCGAAATCATCTCAAAAAGTTCGGTAACCAGAATTGGTGCCAGTCCGAATGAGATTTCGTCAATCATGAGCAGCTTGGGTCGAGCCATCATTGCGCGTGCTACTGAGAGCATTTGCTGTTGACCGCCAGACAGAGCAGAAGCCCTGTCGCTGTACTTTTCTCGCAAGGGAGGAAATGCGGTGAGCAGTTGCTCACGATCGGCTTCGATCGTGGATTTCTCGCCTCGGCGCGCGACAAGACTCAGCTCCAAGTTTTCCTTGACGGTGAGGGTCTGAAGAATTCCGCGCCCCTCGGGCTGGTGTGCCAGGCCGAGTTGGGCCCGCTTGTCTGTGCGCATACTTCCGAGATTTGTTCCGTCAAAGACAATGCTTCCGGACCAAGTTGGCAGAACGCCCGAAATGGTTCGTAGCAAGGTGGTCTTGCCGGCCCCATTTGCGCCGAGAATGGCAACAATCTCACCAGTGTTTACTGACACGTTGATACCACGAAGAATCTGGAGTTTTCCGTAGCCGGATTCCAAATCAGTTATTTCTAAAAGTGCCATGAGTAATCAGCCTTTCCGCTTGCCTAGGTACGCCTCGATGACGACGTCATCTTTCACTACGTTGCTGGGCTCACCTTCGGCGATGATGCGCCCGTAGTGGAGAACAGAAACTTTGCTACAAATCTTCGACACAAGGTGAAGGTCGTGTTCGATGATCACCGTTGTCAAGTTGCGGCTTTTGATGATGTCAAGCAACGCGTCGACCATTCGGTCTACGTCGGCGGCGCCTAGCCCCGCTGCTGGTTCGTCAAGCAAGAGCACGAGCGGATTAGTGACAACTGCACGCGCAATCTCCACCATTTTCTGCACCGCAAGCGGCACCGATGAGGCTTTTTCGCGCGCAACCTCGGACAAGCCGAATGGCTGTAACGCCAAATAGGCGAGTTCACGGGCGTTGCGCTCCTCAGCTCGCGCCTTTTTACTGCCGAAGAATTCGGCAATGTGCCCAGTTGAGTAGGTGCGATTGGCACCAAGCATCACGTTTTCCAGCACGGTCATCGCAGGAATCAGTTTCGGGGTTTGGAAAGTCCTGCCGATTCCTAGGACTCCTATCTCGTGCGCGGGTTTTCCAAGCAGCGAAACACCGTCGAGTTCGATAGTGCCAGATTGCGGAACAACATATCCCGAAATGGCGTTGTAGCAGGTGGTTTTGCCAGCGCCGTTAGGGCCGACCAGGCCGTGGAGCCCACTCTCAAATCGCAGGTTGACGCCTTCGAGCACTTTATTACCGCCGAATGCGACGCTCAGATCTTTCAGGACAAGTGTGTGTGAGGTTGTCATTATTCGGCACCCGTCACACGCTGTTGGCGCTTGCCAAACTTCGCTCGAACTTTGTCACCGACAGAGGCGATGCCACCGGGCAGAAGTCCGATGCACAACATGAGTGATACACCAAACACGATGCGCTGGTAGATCGCAAAGGCTTGGAGCCATTCCTGAACAAACACCACGAAGATTGCTCCGGCGAACGAACCCCAAAGCGAGCCGACACCACCCACAATCAACATCACCAGCATTGTGATGAGCAAGGAAGTTTTGAACATGTCGGGGCTGAGGTACGTAAGTAGCTGAGCAAAAATCGACCCAGCCAATGCGGCGATGGACCCAGACATCATGAACGCGATGAGTTTGTATTTTGGAGGAGCAATACCTAGGGACGGTGCTGCAATTTCGATGTTGTTTACGGCGCGCATCGTTCGCCCAAGGCGACCCTCAAGCACCCGACCAACGAAAACCATAAACGACACGATTGCGAGCAAGCAGATGTAATAGAGCGCAATTTCGCGATTGAATCCCCAGAAGTCAAGTAGTTGCACCGAGTAGCCGCCACCACCGCCGGTGACACCGTCGGTCTCCAGAATGACTCTGATAATCAAGTCACCGAAGGCAAGGCTCGCAATTGCAAGGAAGAACCCGAAGAGACGAACAGCTGGGAAGCCGTCGATGAACCCGATGACTGCTGAAAACAGCGCAACTGCGACGATGGCGATGATCCAGGGCAATCCGCGCTCATGGAGAATTGAAGTCGCATAGGCGCCGAGTCCAAAGAATCCGGCAACTGCCAACCCAATCTGGCCGGTCCACCCAATCATCACGTTCATGCCGAGCGTGCCGAGTGTGTAGACCAGAACCAGCGAGACGATATAGATGTAGTACCCACCGAGGAACCAGGGCAAAATAACCATCCCAGCCAAAAGGCTGTATCGGGTGATCGATGACTTCGCCGGTCGCTTTGGGTGTGACACCCAATCCGGTATCGGTGATGTAGCAGTGTTTAATGACATGAGTTAAACCTCCCTGGGCTTGATGCTCTTTACGAGCGACGGCATTCGAACGAAGAGATACAGCACGACGATGATGAGCGACACGGCTTCCTTCCAACCCGTACCGATCCACATACCCGTCAGGTTTTCGATTACTCCGATTGCCAAACCGCCAATGAAGGCACCAGAAAGCGACGTAAAGCTGCCAAGAACGGCGGCTACGAAAGCCTTGAGGATCAGCGGATCTGCGGAGGAGTCTGCCAACACGGTGGCTTGAGTGTGCAACATCATTGCAAGGGTCGAAATTGCAGCACCGATACCCCAGGCCAAGTTAGATACAAGACCGCTATTGATACCCAACAGCCGGGAAACGCCTGGATTCTCGGAGATTGCGCGCATCCGAACGCCCCACGTGGTGCGGAAAAAGTAGGTCAAAATGAGCGCCAGGACGACTCCCGTGATGATGGTAATGATTTGGATATACGGGATGTAAATGTCGCTAACTGTGAAGCCGCCCTCACTCCACGGGGTGGAGAAACTGCGGGGTTCAGACTTAAACGTAAGAGTCACCAGACTCACCAGGGCGTAGGTAAGCCCGATTGTCATTACGAGCATGGGGAAGTGGCCGAGCGAAGACAATGGGCGGATCGCTACTCGTTCGATCACAGCGCCGATGACGTAACCCAGGGCAATTCCACAGATCATCGCCAATATCGGATTCAAGCCCTCGTTGATGAGATTGACGGCGGCGTAGGAACCCGGCATTCCAATCTGTGCTTGGGCAAAATTCGGAACGTCGGTGGCTTTCATGACGATGACGATTGCCACCGCGAGGAGTGCGTACCAACTACCGGCTTCCAATCCTGAAAGAATTTGTTGAATCATTGTGGCTCCTGCCGTCAAACGTAAGAAAAATTTAGCTGTGTCTTGGGCCGAATTCGACCCAAGACACAGCCGTGAATTTTAGACGATTATTACTCTGACCGACTCAGCCGCCTTGTGGGGCGCCGAATGGCGAAACAATCTTCCATGCCTTCGTGGCAGTGCTGTATTGCGCCAGCGCTGCACCCTTTGCACATGACCGACCCGTTGGAAGTGCTCCACAGGTGATGTCAGGAGCTGCACCGAGGTTCTTCACCGCAGTGGTTTCGAGCAGCTTGTACAGACGGTTCCAGTTGAGGTCATCACCAAGGCGTTCAACGGCCTTGAAGAACGACTTGGTGTAGGTGTAGGTCTGCAACGAGAAGTTATTCGTTGCTTGTGGCAACGATGACTTGTCGGCAACCGTGCGCCAGGCCTTTACGCCGACCGCAGCGAGGTCGGTTGGCAAGTTGACCTGCAAACCGCCAACAAAGCCATCCGCGGCTTCACCAGCAAGGCTCACCATGTTGGTGCCACCGGTGCCACCAGCACCGTTGTCTGACGCCACGCTGATCTTCAAGCCAAGCTCTTGGATTTTCTTCAACACAAGAGCGACCTGCACGTTGTCAGTGGCCATGATCAAGCACTCTGCTCCTGCATCTTTGATTCGCAGAACGGCATTGGAAACTTCCTGACTACGCACTGCCACTTCTTCGGAAGCCACGAGTTTCATGGTCTTGTGAACCTTCAACTGCAGTTCAGCAGCCTTCTTGCCCTCGGCGCCAAGTTCGTTTGGCTGTCCGATGAGTGCAAGTTTCTTGCAACCATTCTTGGCGTGGAAGTCGATGCCTTTGCGAAGTTGTTCGGTGCGGCTTGGCCCCAGAATGAACAATGGCTCGATGAATGCGTCAGCTGGTGACACTGGTCCCCAAACTGGAACGCGCTTTTCTTTGATCAAGTTCCACGAAGCAGGAAGAGCCTGCGAGCCGGCTGGGCTCAGAATCGCGTAAACCTTTTCTTGTTCCACCAAGCGTCGCATGTTTGCAACGCTGCGCGGGACGTCGAATTGGTCATCCAGTGAAATGAATTCAATGGTGCGGCCATTAACGCCGCCTTTGGCATTGATTTCGTCGATGGCCAACTTCACGCCGGCATAAAGACCTTGACCGGCGATTGCGGCAACTCCGGTGATGGGCTGCGTTGAACCCACTTTGATTGAAGTCTTCGTCACACCTTGCTGCGGCTTATTGTCCGCACTCTCATCGAGTTTTTTCGATGTCAGCGTGCTGACTTTGGTGGTCACCGTGGTGTTCTTGGCGGTGACTACGGTCGTCACGTCAGTGATTATTGTCTTTTTGCCTTTGACTTCACGCTTGCTTGTAGAAGTGGTGCCAGCCTTGGTACCAGCCTTGGTGGCAGCGGTCTTCACCGTGGTTTTTGCTGTACCGCTCAACTCGTAAGCCGAGGTGAATCCAGCCTTTTCCGACTTGTATTCGACGAGGGTGACTTTTTCTTCAGTGGTACTGGCCGAAGCAAGCACCGGTCCGATAGCAGTCATGGTTGCTGCGAGACCGAGTCCCAACAGCACCCGAATTGGCTTTTTGTTCATCTTGCGGTTCCCCTTTATTTGGTGTGACGCACGGATATGCATCGCTTCGGTCACCCTAGCGACCTGTGACCGACGTCGCAAGTCGTACGCTGAGGTTCGGCGTAGCAAGGGGATGGTGATGTTTCGACACGTAGTGATGTTTCGGCTCGTCGACGGAGTTTCCGCCGCAGTGCGAGAAGAGATCCTCCAAGGTCTTGCGAGTCTCGCCCGGGAGGTGCCAGAGATTCACAGCTTTACATTTGGGGTTGACGCCGGCCTCGCCGCTGGCAACTTTGATATTGCCGTAGTCGCCGAGTTTGCTGATGAAGCCGCCTATGCCAGATACGCCGCCCACCCAGCCCACGTCGAATTCGTATCAAAAAAAGTGCGGCCATACCTCAGCGAGCGGGCCGCGGTTCAGTTCGGTCCAGCCTGAAACAGTCTTGAAGGCAGTGGTCGGCCAAGAGTCTGCTGGAGGTAGTTGCCCGCATCAAAGAGCCTGGCGAGGGAGATGCCGGTGGTGAAACCGAGGTCGTCGAGTAAATGAATGAGCGACTCGGTGGCCAAGTTGCCCATGGCCCCAGGCGCAAACGGTGAGCCTCCGATACCTCCGATCGAGGTGTCAAATCGTCTCACGCCTAATTCGAGGGCGGAAAATGCAGTAACTAGGGCGGTTCCGCGGTTGTCGTGGAGGTGGAGTCCAAAGTCGGTGCCGAGTTGGCCCACTATCGCTCGTAGCAGCGAGGGGCTCGCTACGCCTGTGGTGTCGGCCAGAGTTACTTGGCTTACACCAGCTGCTCGGGCCTTGGCAAAAAACGGCGGTAAGTCATCAGTGGCGTTGACGTCATGAAATGGAGACCCAAAACTGCAAGAAATGATGAGGTCAGTCGAACACTGCTGCTGAGTTGCCAATGAGGCAATTTCAGTTGCCTGAGCAAGTGAGTCAGAACAAGACATGCCGACGTTCTTTTTTGAATATTGCTCAGACAAAGAGACGGTCACAGTGAGATGTCTGATGCCCGTGGCTATCGCACGCTCGGCGCCCTTCAGGTTGGCGACAAGCCCATGACGGTTGAGCCCAGGTCGGGGCGGAGTACCGCTGACCACAGCCTCGGCACCAGCCATTGATGGAACCCGATCCTCACGCATAAACGCGGCGATCTCAATATCAGTGATTCCGGCGTTGATGAGCAGCTCAATCAACGTGGTACGGGTAGCCACGCCAAGCGGCAGTTCAGCTTGGAGGCCATCTCGTGGGCCCACCTCACGAACGATCACAGTTTCAGGTTTGCCTGTAATCACAGTGCATTAGCCTACGGATTGAGTCACAAACATGCCGCACAACCTGTTGATCAGTGGTGGTTGGGCTCACAATTTTGCTGTTACGGCGCCGCTTCTTGCGGCGTGTATCGATGACTCGCCAACTCTTGGTCTTGAAACCACGATTGTTTCAGATCTTGATCAAGCAACTCAGCACCTAATGGCGCAAAACTGGGACCTCATCACCATTTACGCATGCTGGTTCAAGATGTCCGATGCGCGGTACTCCGCAGAACAACGAGCCCAATGGGCACGTGAGACGAGCGACCAGTTTCGCGGGGCGCTCGATGAATGCCGTCGTCGCGGTGTTCCACTTTTGGCGGTGCACACGGCGCCAATATGTTTTGACGACTGGGACGCTTGGCAGTCGTGGCTAGGTGGCACCTGGCAATGGGGCACATCGTTTCATCCAGCGCCAGAAAATCTCACGGTGCAAGTTGTGGGCGATAGCCCGATTGTTGCGGGTCTGGAGACGTTCACGGTTTTTGACGAGTTGTACAGCAAGCTCGCGGTGTCTGCGCAAGCCGAGGTGCAATTGGTATCTCCAAGTGCTCGGGTCGGAGACAAAGGCGAACCGATGCTTTGGACCCATGTTTCAGGATCAAGCAAAGTCGTGTATAGCGCTCTCGGACACGACGAAGTCTCATTGAACAATGAGACCCATCGACGAATCATTCGTCGCAGTGTTGCCTGGCTGATGGGTGCTTCACCCGAAGCGGTGATTGCAGCATGAAGAAGCCTCTGCGACTTTCTTTCAAGACCCAGCCACAGCTCGGGAACTGGGCCGACCTCGAACGTTGTTGGCAGGAGCTTGATGCATCCGGCGAATTTGAAGCCGGTTGGTTGTTCGATCACTTTTACCCCATTCTTGAACCTCGCGATGACGGGCCTTGTTTTGAGGGCTGGACTGCGCTGGCTTTTTTGGCGGGCAAAACATCGCGCCTGCGATTGGGGCTCATGGTTTCTGGCAACACATACCGGCACCCTGCGCTCTTGGCAAAGATGTGCGCAACGATTGATGTCGCGTCACAAGGGCGACTGTTGATCGGTATCGGAGCCGCATGGAATCAGACCGAGCACGACGCCTATGGCATCGCATTTCCGCCACTGAAAATTCGCATGGACATGTTGGAAGAAGCTTGTGAAGTTCTCGATTTGCTCTTGCGCCAGCAAGAGAGCACGTTTGCGGGCGAGCACTATCAACTGCAGTCAGCGTTTTGTGAACCTAAGCCTGTTCAACAGCCCCGACCGCCGATTGTCATCGGAGGTGCGGGGGAGCGTCGAACTCTGCGGATTGCTGCGCGGTTTGCCGACCATTGGAACTATCCAGGTCGAGATGCACTTGAGTTACGACGCAAACTTGACGTGCTTGAACGACACTGCGCGGAGGTTGGTCGAGACCCATCAGAGATAGAGGTCTCAGCACATATCTTTGAGCCGTTTGATGATGTCGAGTCGGTTCGTCATGCCAAAGAAATGCACGAGGCGGGTTGCGACGAACTCATCTTGTACTCCAAGGCGCCATATGACGCACGACGTCTACAAGACCTAGCAAAAAAAATTCGAAGTGCCGTGGGCTGAGCCCCATTCCTCAGACTTCTGACAGGATCCGAATATGAGCCGATTCGCCGCTTTGTTTCAACCAATCAAGGTTGGTCGCCTGAATTTGTCGCACCGCATCACAGTGCCGCCGCACGGTGCCGGCAATATGGTCGGATCAGATCGAGAATTTGAGGCATATAAGTCGTACTATGTCGCACGCGTTGCCGGAGGAATCGATTGGGTTGGTGGTGGCCCGCTCTACGTCGCGAATCCTTTGCCACCTGGCTTTGAGCCGAGCGGTCTTGGTGCATACGGGCCAGGACTTCTTCGTCATCCTCGATTTGAGAAGCGTTTTCAAACTTTAATGAATGAAATTCACCTCGCAGGTGGCGTCGGCACGGCACAACTTGTTTTACAGGGTGGCAAACCGTTAGCGCCGTCCCAAGTGCCGAGTGGATTGATGGATTGGAAGATTCCGCACGAAGTGAGTCGCGCAGAAATTCAGTGGATCATCGACGAGTACGGCCATTCGGCTCGTATCGCGACCCTGGCAGGGGCAGATGCAATTGAAATTCACGCAAATCATGATGACATCATCCAGTTTTTTCTTTCGCCACGAACGAATCGCCGAATCGATGACTACGGCGGCACACCCGAGAATCGGCGACGTTTTCTTAGAGAGATTGTGGAAGTCATTCGTGGTCAAGTCGGTAGTGACGTCACCCTCGGTTTGCGGCTCTGCCTTGATGAACTTGTCGAAGACGGATACGGACTCGACTATTGCGAGTATCTAATCGGAAAGTTCACAGATGAAAGGCTCGTTGACTATTTCAGCGTCGATGTGGGCAATAACTGGGGATCACCTTCCTACATCGCGCCGTTCACATTTAACGAGGGCCATTGGGCCGAATTAGCAGGACAGGTTAAGCGCGCTACGCATCTTCCATTGATATACGTCGGGCGGGTGTCGACTCCAGAGCGAGCCGCAGAGATAGTTGAACAAGGTCAAGCGGATTTGGTGGGAATGGTGCGAGCCAACCTTGCCGACGCTGAATTTGTATCAAAATTGAAAGCTGATCGCCGCGACACCATTCGTCCGTGCGTAGGTGCAAATGACTGTATTCACAGAATCGTCGTTGACGGATTGCGATTTGGGTGTGCGAGTAATCCGTTTGCTGGACATGAGTCTCGTGGACCGTTGCAGCGGGCAAGTTCGGCTCGCAAGATACTCGTCGTGGGGGGTGGCCCTGCGGGTCTTGAGGTCGCTGGGTTAGCTGCTGAGCGCGGTCATCAGGTCCAATTGTGGGAGCAGCAAAACCATCTCGGAGGGCAACTGGCGGCTGCGGCACTACTGAGATCGAACATGGCGTATCAGAGATGGATCAGTTGGCAGATCGGTCGGCTTGAACGAGCGGGTGTCGATGTGATGTTGAACCGCACCGCAAGTCTGGAAGCCATCGCTGAACAGAATCCCAGTGTTGTGGTGGTTGCAACCGGTGCTGTGGCTCGACAGCCCGACGTGCAGGGAGTCGCTCGCAAGAATGTCTTTTCTTTGTTGTTGGCGATTGAGTCTTCGCATCTGCTCGGCCATCGAGTCGCGGTGATAGCCGAAGATGACAGGTCGACGCCCCTGGCCGTGGCAGATC
The DNA here is from genome assembly GCA_044351505.1 of Ilumatobacteraceae bacterium. Taxonomy (GTDB): domain Bacteria; phylum Actinomycetota; class Acidimicrobiia; order Acidimicrobiales; family Ilumatobacteraceae; genus F1-60-MAGs027. Next base: position 13,589 of record JBILFO010000002.1, on the reverse strand, counting down.
ATCTTGCAGGTCTTGGCCATCATGTGACCATTTTTTACCCAACTGTCACCCCGTCATCGCAGGTTGGCACGTATTCCATAGGGGCGCTACTGGGTCAGTTTGATTCGGCAGGTGGTGAAATAGTGACATGCAGAAAACTTGTGGCGATTCACGAGACTTCGCTTGAATTCAGGCACTCATTTAGCGGACGACTGGAACATCGTGAAGGTTTCGACTCGGTAGTCCTCGCGACGGGGAGCGTTTCGGTAGCCCAACTTCTTGAGCCGCTCAAGAGCGCAGGCTTTGAGACACATATTCTCGGTGATGCGTATGCGCCACGCCGCTGGACGTTCGCTACTCGGCAAGCATTCGAATTGGCACAAATCTTGTGAGTCGTCAGCCAATTTTTATAACGACGCTGGGCGACCTCGTTGCGCAGTCGGCAGAGCGGTGGTCGCACAATGCGTTGGTTACGCAGAGACAACGCGCCACATATCCGCAATTAGACCTGCTTGTCGACGAGTATGCACGAGCCTTTTTGGCACTCGGAGTCCAGCGCAACGACAAGATTGGCATCTTGATGAGTCAGGATTTGGACTATCTGGTTGCGCTACTTGCAGTTGTGCGTATCGGGGGTGTTGCGGTGCCAGTTAATGCTCGTTTCAAGTCAACTGAACTGCGTCATGTGATTGAGTCGAGTGATATGTCGGTATTGCTGCTCAGTGCCGGTAGCGATGCTCACGTCAACTATGCCAGTTTGCTCACAGAAGCTTTTCCACTGCTCGAAACTTTTAGCTCTGTCGGCCAGCATCTTCCAACAGCGCCGAGATTGCGGCGCATTGTTCTTTTCGATTCACCCCCAACGAACTGGTCAATGAGTCCGACGGAGTTTCTTGAGCTTGGGAAAGTGGTTGGGGAATCGGACGTAAAGTGGCGAAGCAGGGGAGTGGCAGTACGTGATACGGCGCTTATGTTGTACACCTCGGGCACGACATCAAGCCCGAAGGGCGCTTTATTGTCCCACGAGGCCTTTATGCGATGCGCACTGGCTTTGGGGGGCAATATTTTTGGACTTTCGCCAGCCGATACGACGTGGTGTCCCATGCCGATGTTTCATGTTGGTGGAATCGCCTTCATGGTCACGGCACTTATGCACGGAGCGACATATGTTCACGCCGGAAATTTCACTCCGACGGTGTCGGCTCGGCAATTGCGAGATGAAAAAGTGAGCGTCGCCTGGCCAGCTTTTGACATGCTCTGGCAAGACGTGCTCAATGAGCCAGATTTTGATGCCGAGACCGCGGCGCGCATACGCGTCGTTCTCATGAGCGTCGGACTTCCAAGTCGTGTTCGTGAATTACAGAATCGATTACCGAATGCAAAACAGGTTGCCGGATTTGGGGCTACCGAGTCAGCGGGACTGCTGACGATGGGGGAGCCAAGTGACCCCATCGAAGTTCGGCTCGAGTCCATGGGGCGACCGCTGGATGGCATGGAGGTGCGGCTCTTGGATCCGGTAACGGGAGAAAGAGCTGCTGAGGGCGAGCCCGGCGAAATCTGTTACCGCGGACCATCTTGCTTCAGCGGTTATTACGTAAACCATGAAGTCACGAAGTCAGCTTTCGACTCAGACGGATTTTTTCATTCTGGCGATCTTGGTCAGCTTGTATACGGCGGTCGACTCAGATTCATTTCACGAATCAAGGACATGCTGAAAGTGGGTGGCGAGAATGTTGCTGCCGTAGAGATTGAGGACCATCTCCAGTCCCATCCACTGGTGCGCACCGCCCAAGTCGTTGCTGCACCTGATGCGCGTTACCACGAGGTTCCTGCGGCATTTGTGCTACTTCGGGCTGGCGCAACTTGCACTGAAAAAGAACTCATTGATCACTGTCGAGGCAAAATTGCCACTTTCAAGGTTCCTAGGTACGTTCGATTTGTCAATGAGTTTCCGATGTCGGGAACAAAAATCAAGAAAAATGTATTGCGCGAGATGATTGCCCAGGAGTTATCCGAACTCGGGGCAACCTCAGCACCAAAGGTCACTTCAAAGTGATGGTGTGATTGAGGCTCGGCTCTGATGGTGTCGAATATTTGCGAGTCGGATCCACACGAGAAGAGCCGTGGAGACGCCAAGGGCAATTCCGCTGGCTAACCAGGCAGTTGGGTATCCGCTCCGGTCGGCGATGAAGCCAAACAGATATGGAGCCACAAATGAGCCCAGGTAGTAGCCAGTCAGAGTGATGCCAGTCGCTTGGGCAACCGCATCAGGTGCGAGTTCGACGATTGCAGCATGCATGAGGCCAGAGTTTGTAGCAACTGTCAGGACGCCGATCGACAGAAGTAGCACAACGACTACCGATGAGAGTCGCTGATCTGCCACCAAGAAAGTGGCCGCAATACCGCACACTCCAGTTAGCCCGATGATGACGTCAAACCGTCTGCGGACTCCGAGGCGATCTGAAAAAAAAGCGATCCCCACCATGCCTAGTGCACTGCACATCGTCATGATTCCGGCGACGAGCCCTGCATTTTGTGAATTGAGTTCAAGATCCTGTTTGAGGAACGGCACAATCCACAGGAAAAAAGCGCTGCCACCGCCAGAACTGAGGAACACAGCTAACCCGTACACATAAAGAATCGGACGTGCACGAATTGTTTTTGCTTTGTCGCGTTTGTGTTGAACGGTTGGCTTTACCTGTTGTGGCAAAGAAAGCGACGAGTTCAGGGCAACCAGTGCGCACAATCCGGCGATAACGAACAAGATAAGTCGCCAACCCGTCTTATCAATGAAGAAGCCCACAAGAATCGACGAGCTTCCGGAAAAAAATGGCGCCAATGATGTTTTCGCCGTGAGCGCGACACCCCTTCGGCGCTCGGGCACGACGCTGGCGACAACAACGTTGGTTCCAACCGTGGCCAGCGAGTACGCAAACCCACAGAACAGTCCGTACAACAACAGAATCCAATAACTTCCGATTACCCCCGAGGCGGTCGCCAGCACCGTCACTGTGGCAGACGCCGTAATGAGTGCTCTTCTCGCGCCGAATCGCTGAACAATTCGGCTCGCTGCGAATGCGCCGACCCCAGTCGCGCCGAAAAATAGTCCGGTGATCAGGCCTGCTGCTGCACGGCTGATGGAAAGGTCTTGCATCAGGTCGGGGATGAGATAGCCAATCGTGTTGGCCGACACGGCCCCGAGTGCGATGACCAGGGCACATGCCAGCACCACCCGAACTACATTTGTCTGCCCTGCCGAACTATCGGGTAGTTCAGATGAGGGTGATGACACATCCGAACAATACTGTGTTGTGGTGGGGATGCCTTCTCGGATGCACGGTCAGCCGAGCCAAGAGTGGCCCGAGCACTGGGACGAAGTTGCCGATGTGGTCGTCGTGGGTGGTGGGGCTGCGGGTGGTGCAGCGGCTTGGTCGGCCAGTCGTAATGGCGCATCAGTGGTGCTACTTGAAAAAGCGGCCATCGTTGGTGGCACAACCGCCAAATCTGGCGGAGTCATCTGGATTCCGAACAATCACCACCTGCGCGCGGCAGGGCTCATTGATAATCGGGATTCGGCAATTCGGTACATGGCTCGATGTGCATTTCCAAACAAATATGCCGGGCATGTAGCTGATCTTGGAATTGGCGACCTGCGCCTTGGTCTACTGGAGACCTTTTATGACAACGCTGCAGGCTTGGTCGAAGAACTCGAATCCAGTGGTGTTGTTTCGTTTGCATCACTTGATTACCCCGACTACAACACTCAGCTGGCAGAAAACACAACCCCTCTGGGGCGCTCACTGAAAATTCGATACCCGTCAACTTGGCGAAAAGGTGTGGACTCGTGGGGTGGCAACTGGTTGGTGGAAAGTTTGCTGAGTGCTGCGGAGCAGAGCGGCACTCGCGTGCACACAGGGCATCAAGTACACCGAGTTGTGCAAAACGATGCTGGCGAAGTCATTGGTGTTGAAGTGCGTGTTGGTCCGCGCACCAAACTCGTCGGTGCGCGGCGCGGTGTGGTGTTTGCATCTGGTGGTTTTCTCCACAATGTGTCGTATCGCGAAGAGTTTCTCCGCGGCCCCGTGTTTGGCGGTGCCGCATCGCGCACCTCAACGGGTGATCTTGTGCCGATAGCCGCAGCACTTGGCGCCCAGCTAGGCAACATGTCGCATGCCTGGTGGGATCAAGTAGTGCTTGAGCTCACACATCGACTTACGGAAACAATTGACGATGTGTATTCGCCATTCGGAGATTCGATGATTATCGTCAATCGGTTTGGGCGACGGGTGGTCAATGAAAAAGCACCGTACAACGAGCGAGGTCAAGCACACTTCGAGTGGGATTCGCACCGACTTGAATACCCCAACCGAGTGCTCTTCATGATTTTTGATGACGATGTACTGCGCAGTACAACGAAGAGCCCTTTCCGCTGGCCGGTGCCACTCGCAGAAGAGCGACCCGATTATCTGATTTCCGGTGACAACTGGGAAGAGCTAGCTCTTCGTATCAACGAGCATTTGGCGGCCATGGATTCCTTCGTGGGCGGAGTCCGACTCGACACCACGTTCATCGCAACTCTGCAGACCACCCTTGCTCAATTCAATGATGCAGCTCGCTCGGGCGTGGATCCTGATTTTGCACGAGGATCAACGATGCTCGAGCAGCGTTGGGCTGGTGTTGCGCGAGACGGCATGCCCAATTCGGCGATGCACCCGATCAGAAACGCCGGGCCTTACCACTGCATCCTTCTTGGCGGTGGGGCACTGGATACAAAGGGTGGCCCAATGACCGATAGCCAGGCACGGTTCTTGAACTTTGACGGAGCCGTCATCCCGGGTGTGTACGGTGCCGGAAACTGTATTGCTTCACCTGCCGGGCAGGCCTACTGGGGTGCCGGTGGCACAATCGGGCTAGCCCTTACTTTTGGGGCAATTGCTGGACGTCATGCCGCAGGCCAGCCAGATCGTGCTCCGCTGTGAGTCGAGGCCCCACGTGGCCTGATTGCGCGGTGACTAGTCTCACCTGCGTATGAGGTATCGCATTCTGGTGCAAAAAGACCTGTGCATTAGTTCGGGCAAATGTGTCGGAGACGCTGGAGAACTCTTCGGGTTTGATGCAGATGAGCTTGCTGAGCCCCTGATGAATCCGGTCGATGTTCCGTTAGAGCGATTATTGCGAATAGCGCGAGCGTGTCCTGGCGAAGCAATTGCTGTTGTCGATGAGCAGGGCACAAAGATGACTGGCATCTGACCCGCAATGACGCTTACACCCACTGGGGGTATTGACTCCGAGAATTTCTCACTCGCCCAGCGCGACACTTTGTGCGATGACAACATTTTGTTGACTGGGTTGCAAGCAACGGCTCGAGTCGTTGCAGACCAGCTGCGCGCAGACCATGCCCGTGGCTTGCGAACCGCGGCGTTCGTCTCTGGTTACCCAGGTTCACCATTGGCGGGTTTTGATCAAGCGCTGCGCCGCATGGACAAAGCAGGACTTCCGATAACCCACATTGACGGTCTCAATGAGGACCTCGCGGCCACGGCTGTGTGGGGAAGTCAGCAGGATCATCTTGCTCCACTGGCTGAGCATGACGGAGTCATCGGGGTGTGGTACGGCAAGGCACCAGGTCTCGACCGCTCGGGCGATGTGTTGCGTCATGCAAATCTGCATGGTGCAGGGTCAAGTGGCGGTGTCGTTTTATTCGTGGGCGATGACCCGGGCTCGAAGTCTTCGACAATGCCGAGCGCTAGCGAGCTTTCGTTGATTGATCTTGGAATTCCCGTGCTGTATCCAGGCACCGTGCAAGAAGTCTTAGAGCATGGTCGCTTGGCATTCGAGATGTCCCGATCTACAGGGCTCTATGTTGCGGTAAAAATTGTGACAGCGATAGCAGACGGTTTTGGAATCGCGCGGGTGAAGAGTGAATGGCATCCTCGAACCCAGCGAGACTGGAAATTCGGTAATGAGACTTGGACGTTTCGTCAGCGAAAGAGCTTCTTTATTCCAGACACTTTGGAACTGGAAGCAGAACTGCACTCGCGACGTTTGCCTGCAGCGGCCCGATTTCTCCGTGATAACGCAGTAAATGCAGTCGCAGTGCGGGGGCCTAACGACGCAGTCGGGATTGTTGCTGCTGGTAGGACATTCCAGGAAGTCAAAGAAGCACTGCGGTCCTTGGGTCTTGCCGATGAGGCACTGACCACGGCCGGAATCCGCTTGCTCAAAGTTGGCTCGCTACACCCGTGGGATGAGCAAACCGCCGAAGAATTTGTTGGTGGCCTGCAAACCGTCATTGTTATTGAAGAAAAGCGCGCCTTGATTGAGCGGTATCTTCGCGAGCAGTTCTACAGTCGCCAGGATCGACCGAAGCTCTTGGGTAAACAGGATTCCGACGGGAATGTGCTCTTTGCGCCAGATGGTGAGCTCACTGCTGATCGAATTCGACCGATTCTGCAAAGAGTGCTGCAGGAGCTGGTCACTCTTCCTGAGATGCGATCCCGAATTCCGGTTGCCTCGGCTGTTGACCAAGTTGATGCTGCGAAGAGAACGAGTTATTTCTGTTCCGGATGCCCACATAATCGCTCGACTGCAGATCTAGAGGTGAGCCCCATTGGTGGCGGCGTCGGGTGTCATGCGCTCGTCATGTGGATGGATCGTGGAGCCACGTCGTACACCCACATGGGTGGCGAGGGTGCCCAGTGGATCGGGCGGGCACCATTTACCAACGTCCCACACATGATTCAAAATATTGGTGACGGAACCTACTTTCACTCAGGATCACTCGTGCCTCGATTTGCTGTGGCGTCTGGGGCAAACATCACTTTTCGGATTCTCTACAACGGCGTAATTGCCATGACAGGTGGCCAGATGCCAGCTGGTCAACAGACGATTCCAGACTTGTGCCAAAGTCTCCTCGGCGAGGGTGTCAAACAAGTTGCCGTAGTCACTGACGAGATCGATCGGTATACCACTGCTGTTAGGCGCGACTTGCCCCCTGGCGTGATCGTGCACGATCGCAGTCAACTTGAAACAGTTGAAGTTGAGTTCGCCAAAGTGTTGGGAGTTACGGCCATTATCTACGATCAGGCATGTTCAAACGAACTGCGCCGTCTTCGTAAGCGCGAAGTAGTACCTGATCGAAAGAAGCGAATCGTTATCAACGAAGCGGTGTGCGAGGGCTGCGGAGACTGTGGAGTTAAAAGCACGTGTCTTTCTGTGCAGCCCGTCGAAAGTATTCTTGGCCGCAAGACCCAAATCCATCAGGGCTCTTGCAATACGGATTATTCGTGCCTTGATGGAGACTGCCCAAGCTTCGTCACCGTCGAGGCCGACCGCGTACCGTCGCGAACAGTCGTTGTTGGCGACATTCAGTTGCCGGTTATCGGGCCGCCACGGGAGATCGCGCAGGTCCCGGTCGATGGATTCGGTGTGTACACGGTGGGGGTTGGTGGCACGGGCTTGGTGACCTTGAATCAAATACTCGCAACCGCAGCAGCGTTTGATGGGCTTCACGTCACAGGTCTTGACCAAACCGGTCTCTCGCAGAAGGGCGGCCCAGTGGTGTCGCACCTCAAGATGTTCCGAGAGCCCACCGAGACATCCCAGTCAATTTCTGAGCAGTCCGTCGACACCTTCATCGCGTTGGATCTGCTTGTCGCGAACGAGTTGCGTCATCGGTTGCGGCTCAGCCCCGAGCGAACAATGGCCGTTCTTTCCACCTCGGTTGTTCCTACTGCTGAGATGGTGTTGAAAACTGAAGCATCGTTTGGGTCAACGGAGGAACTCGTGGCCTCAATCGGAAGCTGTGTGAGCTCGACGCGGCAGATCAGTCTCGACATATTGGCCATCGCTGAGGGCTTGTTCAAAGACCACATGACGGCAAACATCATTGCTCTCGGGGTGGCGTACCAGCGCGGATTCCTACCTGTTCGTGAAGAATCTTTGCTACGCGCTATCGAAGTGAACGGCGCTGCTGTTGAGCGCAGTAAAAAAGCCTTTGCAGTCGGGCGTCTTGCCGCGGACGATCCCGTCGCACTCGCAAAATTGCTGCCGCAACATCGAGCCGGGCAGATGAATCCGTCGCCATCCGAGCGAGCGAAACTCAAGCTAGACAATCTCGTGCGCGCCCAGCAATTTGAAATCGCGTCGGCCGAGCTGCGTGATTTTGTTTTGCTCCTTGGCGCCGAACTCGTCGACTATCAAAATGAACGAGTCGCGTCCGAGTTTTTGCAGACCGTGGCCTCAATCGCGAAGCTAGAGCGCCGCCTGCATGGCGCAGAAAGTGAACTCACGCGTCTCGCGGCGCTCCACCTTTTTCGTTTAACGGCGGTCAAAGACGAATATGAAGTTGCACGATTGCACCGAAAGTTTGAGTTCCAGGCCGCACTCAACGAGCTCGTTCCGCAAGGCAAGAAAGTTAAGTACCTGCTGCAGCCGCCAATGATGAGCTCATTGGGGCTCAAGAAGAAAATTGCGATTCCTTCTTTGCTTGCTCGGCCAACATTTTCCTTGCTGGCAGCAATGCGCCGAGTGCGATCAACCCCCTTCGATATCTTCGGCTTCGCCCAGTTGCGCCGCGAAGAGCGTCAACTACGACTTGACTTCATCGCAGATATCGAACTGGTCGTCAACTCGTTGTGTCCCGAGAACAAGGCAGATAGTGCCCGTCTGCTGGATGCAGCCGCAGCGGTACGTGGTTTTGAGGATGTCAAACGACGAAGCATGAAGACGTATTACGAGTCGCGCAGCTTGCTGCGTGCCGCTGTGGCCTCAGCGGCATCGACGAACTAGCTGATATCAGCCAATCAACACTGGATATTCAAGAAAGTGACGGCGGACTGATTGTTCGTCGCGACGAGCCGGGCGAGCTGGATCTCGACGGGCGCCATGTTGCAGCAGAATTTGAGCCATCGTGGCGATGGCGCCGTGGAGCGGAATCCCAGTCTCGTCAGCGCCAAGGTCTGTTCCGCCGGCCACTTCCTGGCCGACGCAGGCGTGGAAGCCAGTTCCAAAACTCAAGCCCCATGCAGCGGCGTCTGCGGCAATTTGACGTCGTGGATTGAAGTCGTCGGAGTCGAGACCAAAGACATCCTTATCGCGATTTGCCATTTTCAATTCGATGATGACCCGAGAATTTTTGGGAATTAAGGTGCCGTCGGAGAGCAAAATATCGGCAACTGCGACACGTTCGGACACTGGGCTCGCAGGATGCAGTCGCAGTGATTCAAACCCCATGCGCTGTAGTTCGAGGATGTCGCTAGCGAGGGCATGGCGCTGTGTGGGGTCATTTTCTATCCAGTCAAAAACATGATCCATCATGTTGACGAATGCTCCACTTGTTGAGTGTGAGCCAACCCAGGGGTAATAAGCAATCTCTCGCAAGATGTCCTGCATCGGAATTTCAAGAGCGTCTTGATTGGCAAGCAGTGTCGTAAGCACGTCTTTAGGAAGCTCATGCTCTTGAATCTTGCCCTCACCGTACGAGGCCAGCAGCTCCACTCGCCGTCGGTGCGCAGGAATGAAGAACTGTTGCTCGTATTCTTCCAAAGCTTCGTTGCCGTCATTGATGACCAAGCTTTTGTCGCCGATGAAGTGATTCACATTTGAGGCCCTCGCCATACGCGCCATGAGATCTGCCAGGAGGACAAATCGCTGCTCGTCTTCGCCGAGATCAATGCCTGCGATATCCGCAGCAATTCGCATCATGGTGTTGCGGGCCAGTTGCACCATGTCAACTGATTCTCGACCGATGAATGGCGCGAGACTTGCGTTGATGCTGGCAGGAATCAACGCATTTTCCCAGTGAAGAAACGTGTCGCGACGAAAGAGGCGATTTTCCAAGCGCCGTCGTGATGTATGTTCAGGGCCATGCAGATTGACGATGACTTTTTCCATGAGGGCATGTCCCTGGTCGTAAAGGCCCTGACGAAGATCGCGCGACCGCATCGCTTCGCGGGCAGCTGCATAGGTCGAGAGTCGAATCTCGCCGATTCCTGGTTCGGGGGCGGAGGTGCCTAGGCTCATGGCTCCACTGTAGATGCGTCCTCTCTATCTCGCCTCGGCAACTGCGCCAGCCACTCGACGTGACCAGATTCTTCATGCTGCCAAGGCCGGATTCGACGGAGTCGGGTTGCGTTGTGACAGGGAACCGCCGTCCGCGTCAGAAGTGAAGGAGCTGCAGACAGTTCTCGCCGACACTGGACTATCGGTCCTGGACATTGAGGTGATTCGTGTTGGCACCGAGCCAAGTGGGGTCACGAGTGCTTTATTTGACGTAGCAGCAGCGCTCGGCGCGCGCGCGATTCTTACGGTCAGTGACTCGCCGGACAGATCCCAGACGGTCAACCGTCTGGGCGAGCTTGCAGAAATGGCGGCAAAGAGCAAACTCGCCATTGCGCTCGAGTTCATGGCGTTTACGTCGGTGAAAACCCTTGATGATGCGATAAGTGTGATTGCTGAAGTTGGGCGCCCAGAAATCAGACTGCTGCCAGATGTGCTGCACGTCGTGCGGTCAGGCTCGGTAATGGCGACGTTGGCGACTGTGGGGCATCTGATTGATTACGTGCAGCTGTGTGATGCTCCATCGAAAAGTCCTGGTGATAATGAGCAGCTCCTTCACGAGGCTCGCTATGAGCGCCTCATGCCAGGCGCCGGACAATTGGACTTGACTAGCTTTCTTCGCAATGTCGCCTTGGCACCAGTTTCGGTGGAGGTGCAAAGTAGTTTTTTGCAAAAGGCACACACTCCACTAGAGATTGCGCATCTTGCCTATCGGTCAACGCAAAAAATTCTTGAGCAACTTGACAATCCTGAAATCAGGAACGCTTAAACAAGACGTGATACTCGCCCCAGTATGGGCGCTTGGTTGCTGCATCCATTTTTGGTGGTCGTGCAGGGTCAAACACCGCTCCATGGTCGAGCATCGCCTGAACTGCGACACTCACCAACCCGTATTCAAATTCGGGGTTCTCCACCGATTGCACCACGTGTCCAGCAGCAAGTTCTTGTCCGATGCAGGCGTGCATTCCGTGACCAAAGGACAGACCCCAGCCGTCAACGTTGGACTCAAGCGGGACTCGCAACGGATTAAAGACACCGGCGTCAGTGCCGAAGACGCTCGGGTCTCGATTCACGGACATGAGATCGATTGTTACGGTTTCTCCGGCCCGCACGGTGACACCAGATTTCAGCTGAAGGTCTTGCGTGGCCCGTCGCATGGCGACAGGGCTTGACGGAAATAGCCGAATGGTCTCGTACACAGCAGACTGCACGAATTTCTTGTCACGTCCTGCTCGAGCAATATCGGCCGGGTGATCTTTGAACCAGGCGAATAGATGGTCCAAGGTACGAACGAACGCGGTCGCCGAAGTATGCGCACCGGCCAGCAAAAAGAAGGCGATCTCTCGCAGGATCACCTCTCGGGGCAGGTGCAAGGCGTCTTCGTTGCGCAACAAAACAGTGAGGACATCCTTGGGGAGTTGATCACCCGACCCGTCATCCTGGCTGATGAGGGCAAGACGTCGCTCGATTGATGGCCCGAGGAATTCGTGATCAAACTGTTCTTTTGCCTTGGTTATCTCTTGTGTAACCACGGCGGGGTCACGGGTGGTATGAGCCAGCGTTGCACCCTCGACAAATTTCATCATAAATGAATAAAGTTGCGAAGTTTCTTCGGCATTCCGCCGAGGACGATCCAGCCCAGCATTGAGCGCGGCAAGATTCATCATTACTTGGTGTGAAAGCTCAACCAACTCGGCTTCGCCGCGCTCGAGCCAAGGTGCAATTGTTTCGGCGATGATGGCGGGGAACAGATCTCTTTCATAGTGCACCAGGGTTTCGCGACGAAAGAGACGATTCTCGAGTCGTCGGCGCGCCCGGTGTTCGTCACCGTGGAGGTTGATGATGACGTCGCCCATCACAACTTCACCGGCATCGTAGAGCGCTTGCCGAAAATCTTTGTGTCGGTAGACCTCTTTGGCTTCGTTATACGTAGTGACCGTAAGAACGTTCATGGTCAGATGATAACTCCGAGCCCGAGTCCACCGTCAATAGCAATAACCGTTCCCGTAACCCACTCGGCCCGAATTGCAAACTCGACACCCTCGGCAATCTCGGTGGATGTCCCAATCCTGCCTAGCGCATGATGGTTCGACATTGATTCCAAACGCTTGGCTGCTTGCTCGTCATCAAACAAGCCGGCACGTTGGTTGATCTCCGTAAGCACGGCACCCGGTCGGACTGCGTTAACTCGAATATTTCGCGGACCAAGTTCGCTGGCCAAGACCGTTGTCAGCGTTTCCAACGAGCCTTTCGTCGCGGCATAGGGGGCCGCTCCGGGATAAGCGCGAACGGTGTAGATCGACCCAATGAACACCACCGCACCTTTGCTCTGTGTCAAAGCCGGAAGTGCGGCCTGAGTGAGCATCATGCCCGAAATCACGTTGTCTTCAAACACTTGCCGCAGCCGGTCCACTGTCCAGGCTTCTATCGGGGTGCGCTCCATATTCCCGGCGTTGGAAACAAGCGCATCAAGTCGGCCACCGCCGTGTTGCACCGCGTGGGCAACCATTTCATGTCGGTCCGAATCCTTGGTCACATCACCTGCAAGCCAGGAGCAGTTGTTGCCGATGCTTTCGGCAACTGCCTTCACCTTTTCCATTCGGCGTCCAGTGATGGTCACTCGCGCACCGCCCTTGGCCAGTAGGCGCGCAGTCGCTTCACCAATTCCTGATCCACCACCAGTAATAAGGACTGACAGGTTGTCGAGAGCTTTCATAACTAGGAACCCTAGTTTCTGTCAGATGATCAACCGCCCTCGGCCCGGATCCTTAGATGGGCCTCGCATAGTCATCTGTTGCAACAGTACGAGTTGTCTATTTGGACAGTTGTGGCCCAGCAATACCCGCTGGACGGGGGAGGAAAGACATCAAGGATTGAGTCAGTCCGCCGTCGACAAACAGCGCTTGTCCGGTTACGTATGCCGACTGGTCTGAGGCAAAAAACGCCACGGCACTGGCGATGTCTTCTGGCTCACCCAGACGCCCGAGAGGCACTGCATTGGCACGGGCTTGTCGAACAACTGGGTCACCATAGAGTCCTGCGCCGGCCGTCGGCACAAGTCCTGGCCCAACGGCATTACAACGAATCCCATAGGGCCCCCACTCCAGAGCCATTTGGCGGGTGAGTGCAAGCAGGGCTGCTTTCGATGGCGTGTAGGAGCCGACGCTCGGACTTGCGTTTGTCGCAGCGATGGACACGATGTTGATGATTGATCCGCGGTTGCGGTCCCGCATTGATGGAACCACCGCGCGTGCCATTTGGAAAGGGCCCAGCACGTTGACGTGGATGACATCGAGGAAGTCCTGCGATGAGGTCTCGGCCAATGGTGTGAACCGCCAGATGCCGGCGTTATTCACCAAAACGTCTACCGGGCCTATGTCGTCGATCAGTGAACGTATCGCGTCTTCGTCAGTGACGTCGCAGTGCGTGTAATCAGATCCGGAGATATCCAGCTTCACCACGTCAAAACCGTCATCGGTAAGTCGACGCGCAATTACTGCACCGATGCCGCCACCAGCACCTGTGACGATGGCGCGTTGGGTCACTCGCCA
>JBILFO010000099.1:0-5541 GCA_044351505.1 Ilumatobacteraceae bacterium | reverse complement strand
ACATCGTCACTGTTGTGTACACCGCGCCTACTTCGAATTCGGCAACATCAAACTCGGCTGTGCAGGACGCAGTTGGCAATGATGCGGCTTCATCAACTTCAACAGCAACGGTAATTCAGGCCGCCTTGCCAGAGAACGTTACGACGACCACAATCAAGGTTTCAGCAGCAACCACCACTACAACAGTTGCGCCAATTCCATCTGCGACAACTACCACCTTGGCGCGACGTCAAAACAGAACAACCACAACAACAACCACAACAAGTCTTCGTCCAATTGTTGTGACCACGAGTACATCTGTCCCTAGGACAGTGCCTGCAACCTCTGTTCCGACGACAACGACATCTATCAGAGTGGTTGCGACGACAACTACGACGACGATTCGTTATCCGGCGAAGGAAGTGACGTCATCGGTGCTTGGGACTGCGCGGGAGGCCGAGCAGCGTTTAGCCGTGGCTCAACAAGTTGCTGGATCGGCAAGCGCAGAAATAGAGATAGCGGTGCGTAACTTAGCGCTGTCGCGCTTGGAGTTGCTTGACCCGAAGTCTGCGGTGGTAGTTGCCATACGCAAAGCCGAAGCAGACCTTTCGAAGCTGCAGACGAGTGATGTTGCGGCTCAACAGCTAGTGACGGCGCAAGAGCGCGTTGAGGCGTTGCTGCAGGGGCTTGGAGAGAGCACGACGATCTCTGTTGAACGCATTGTGGCTGCCCAGCAACGGCTGACTGCGCTCGAGCGTGATGCAGGCGCGACACCGCAACAGGTCGCAGCGGCGCGGGCTGACTTGAGCATCGCCAGAATGCCGTCGTTCGACGAGTCGGCAGAGATTCTTGGTAGGGCTGAGGTGTCGGTTCAGTTGCCGATGATTATCCCTGGAGTGGTCGACGCCGCAGGTGGTAGTCAAGCCGTGGTCTTTGATGGGATGCGTCAGGTAGAGATGACCGTAGCTCGCATAAATGAGACTGCTGTTCAGATGCGCAGTTCGGACGGCTTTGTGTTGACGATTGCAGCCGTAGATCGCCGTGGAGTGCCGTTCCAGATCAACTCGCGCGGAGCGGTTGTAGTGAAGCATGGAAATTACATCTCGGTGGTTGGCGAAGGTTTTGCACCAAGCACCGTTGCAACCACGTGGTTGTTTTCGTCGCCTCGTTTACTTGGGGATCTCAGCGTTGATGCACAAGGCAGATTCTCCGCAGAATTCCGCATCGAAGACGATGTGCAAATTGGTGATCACGTTGCACAAGTCACTGGGTTGAGTGTGGCCGGTGAACAGCGTTCAGTGAACATTGATGTGGAGATATTGGGCAATGGGCGAGTGGCACCATACGATCCGTTATCGGAGCCACGAAATGTGATTGATCTAACCGCTCAAGCGGTGGCGCTTCTGACGGTGCTCGGCGCCTCGGCAGCACGTCGCCGCGAAGAAGACGAAGAGGAGCGCGAGAGTGCTGACGTGGCCGACGTGTCTGTGACGATGCGTTCAGCAAGAAATCAGGTGGGGCAGGACGTATTCTCGCCACCACGCAGCCTTTGGCTGGATCGCTGGACCCATGATGTGCCGGCACGCCTGGTATTGAAGTCTCCAATGCTGGCGAGAGTCCTTGCAGACCCGAGTTATCTGCGATCTCTATTGGGATGGCTGTGGCTAGTGCTGCCATTACTAGGGGCTTTCGTTGGTGTTGTGGCCGCTATCGACACTGGTTATGAAGTGATCATGCCGTCTTTGGCAATATGTGTGGCCCTTGTTGTGCTTGGAGCGTTTGATGCTTCAGCAGGTTTGGTTGCCGTGTGCACATTTGGTGTCACTGTTTTGGTGGCTGGCGGTATCGATTCATCGGATGCTTGGCGGGGATTGCTCGGCTTGGCGGTATTTTCGTTTGCTGTGCCGCTGGCAGCGTCTGCGATGCGTCCCTTCCGGCGTGTGAGTGATGGGTCCGACGACTTATGGAACCGAATCACTGACGCCACGCTGATTCCACTATTTGGCGCCTGGGCCGCTGGCGCGATGTTTTCTGCGTTGCCCGGTCTGACCGGATTTAAACCTGAATACGCCGACGAAGTGAATGCAATAAGAATCGCTGTATTGATTGCGCTGGTAGTGCGCTGGGCATTGGAAAATGTCGCTCGGCTGTACACCCCGAAACGCTTGAACGAAATCGAAAACGACAATCTCCCGGCCCCTTCGCAGGCTCAGCAGGTTGTGTCGGCATTCGTGCGCGCTGCAGTGTTTGTCTTTGTGGCGGTGATTTTTATCGGCAACAACTGGGCCCTGTGGGTGGGTGGAGTGCTTTACCTGGTTCCAAAACTAGTTTCACTTGTTGATGACAACTTCCCCAATTGGCGTTCGGTTCATCGTTACCTACCACGCGGACTATTTCGCGTAGTGCTGATGCTGTTCGTTGCGAAGTGGTGGGGTGGAATGGTTGCCGACCGCGTTGCTGATCCAGCAGACATGGTCATGATCGGATTCGTGCTACTTGGCGTTCCAGGGCTCGTGCTCTCCGGACTCGGATGGTTTGCCCGACAAAGCAAGCCGTGGCCTTCGACTGCTGCCAGCAAACTCCTCGGTGCGATGCTGCTGATTATTGGTCTTGTCGTCGTTCTCTAGACGACCCGAAGTGTGTTTCTAGTTCGGTGGCCCGAACTGTCGATCGCCGGCGTCGCCGAGGCCCGGCACGATGAAGGCGTGTTCGTTCAAATGGCTGTCAATCGATGCGGTAATGATGTGTAGGTTCATCCCGGTTGACTCGAGAAATTTGATTCCCTCTGGGGCGGCGAGCACGCATGCCACAAAAATTGTGGTGCTGGCCCCGCGATCGACCAAAATTTTGCAACCGTGGGCGAGTGAGCCACCAGTGGCCAGCATCGGGTCGAGCACCACGCAAGTGCGACCACTCAAGTTGGTGGGCAACTTGGCAACGTATTCACTTGGTTCGTGGGTGAGTTCATCGCGCTGCACACCCACCACCGCAATGTCGGCATCGGGCAGCAACTCCATTGCCGCGGGCAACATGCCTAGACCCGCGCGCAAAATGGGCACCAACACCGGGCGGCTGGCAAGTTGCACACCATCGGTGGTGGCCAGTGGCGTGGTTACCTTGCGTGGAGTGGTTGGTATCCGCCGTGTTGCTTCGGCGACCACCACGAGCGACAGCCTGCGCATTTCGGCGCGAAAGATTTGGTTGGTGGTGTTTTGGTCACGCAGGTTGGTGAGCGCTTCTTGGGCAACTGGATGGTCAACGACGGTTACTTGAACTGGCATGGCTACATACTTGCGCAGTCATGTGTGGGGATGCGAACTAGCGTTTTGTTCGTGCGAATCGCCACAGCACAGAGTCGCAGCGAGTGCGAGCAAGCCGGGGCGTTGTTCGACCAGGTCTGGGCAATGCAGGGCATGGTGCCCAACGAAGTAATCATCGCCACGGTGCACGCCGGTGGCTATGCCTCGTTGGCCTGGATCGGCGATCAAGTGGTCGGGGCGAGTTGGGGGTTTCTCGGCAAGCACGATAACGAACCCACCCTGCACTCGCACGTGACGGGCGTATTGCCTGCACACAACTCAAGTGGGGTAGGTGAAGCACTCAAGCGGCACCAGTGGGAGTGGGCCAACGAGCGGGGGATTGCTGCCATCACCTGGACTTTCGACCCGCTGGTGCGCCGCAACGCGTATTTCAATTTGGCAAAACTCGGTGCCCGTGTCACTGATTACCGCGAAGATTTTTATGGCACCATCAACGATGGGCTCAACCAAGGCGAACACACCGACAGATTGTTGGTGCGTTGGGCAGTTGCGGGCTGCAACGGGGTGGCGCCAGTAGCCCAGCATGTTGCTGCAGCAGAATGGAGCATCGCCACACCACAAGACATCGAAGCCCTGCGTCGCGATGATCGGGCTGCAGCAGCCCAATGGCGTGCAGCCCAGCGAGTTGAGTTGCGCAAAGCGTTCTCCGGTGGATGGAAGGTGGCCGGCGTCATGAGTGATGGCAGCTATGCGGTGGTGCGGGCATGACCCCAGCGAGCCGAGCATGATTGCCGAGATTCGTTTGCGGCGCGCGCACATTGACCTGGTGTCGCCGTTTCGTACCAGCTTTGGGGTCGAGACCGCACGCGACTTGCTCTTTATAGAAGTGTCGGGTGACGGCGTCACAGGCTGGGGTGAATGTGTCGCCATGAGCGAACCGATGTATTCAAGTGAGTATGTCGACGGATGCGAAGAGGTTTTGCGGCGGTTTATGTTGCCGCTGGTAACACCAACTATGACTGCAGCAGAGTTCACCACCGCGGCGGGGGGAATCCGTGGTCACTACATGGCCAAGGCCGTTTTGGAAACCGCACTGTTGGACCATCAGTTGCGTGAGCAAAAAATTTCTCTTGCACAGTATTTGGGTGCAACACAAACCCGCGTGAAGTCGGGCGTGTCTGTGGGCATTCAGAACTCGATCGATGAATTGCTGCGAGTTGTGCAGGGTTACCTCGACGACGGCTACCTACGAATCAAACTCAAGATCGAGCCAGGTCGTGATATTGACCTCGTGCGTGCAGTGCGGAGCACTTTTGGAGATGGTTTGCTTCTGCAAGTGGACGCCAACTCGGCGTATCACGTATCTGATGCAGAGCACCTTGCACGGCTCGACGAGTTCAACTTGTTGTTGATTGAACAGCCTCTGCCAGAAGAGCAGGTTGCTGCCCACGCCGAGCTCGCCAAGGTCGTTTGCACACCCATCTGTCTGGATGAGTCGATTGTGTCGGCTGAAGTGGCGCGTGAAGCGATCGACATAGGTGCCTGCAGCATCATCAATATCAAACCCGGGCGGGTTGGCGGATATCTCGAAGCAAAGAAGATTCACGATCTCTGTTACGAGCGAGGCGTGCCGGTGTGGTGCGGGGGAATGCTCGAAACGGGTATCGGAAGGGCGGCGAATCTGGCCCTTGCAGCCTTGCCTGGTTTCACTCTGCCCGGCGACACGTCAGCCTCGGCTCGTTATTTTCAGCGCGACGTGACGGCGCCGTTCATCTTGCGCGACGGCCATCTCGATGTGCCGACTGGTCCAGGTATCGGCATCGACCCTGACCTCGACTACCTGGACTCCATCACTTCGCGGCGTGATACCTTTTCCATATGCGGCGCGTAGGCCTGGCACTTATTGCGCTCTGCTTGGTTGCTCCAACGCTGCTGTCAGTTGCGCCAGCGCACGCCAATATAGGCAAAAAATGTTCAAAAGTCGGTCAGGTCAACAAGAAACAAGGCACTGTCTGCACACGTGTCGGCAAGACGCTGGTGTGGAAGAAGTCGTCAAGCAGTGGTGGGTCGTCAAGCAGTGGTGGCTCGTCAAGCACGAACTGTTCCACGCCAGTGAAATTCACAAAACACTTCATTGATCCAAGTCACGTACAAGCAGTAACTCCGATCGGTGGTCAGACTGCATTCGGTGGATCGATCGCCATTCGTAGCTATGTGATGCCGCCGACCTCCCTGTACGGCCAACGATTGCCGGTCTATGCGCCGGTGGACATGACGCTGTATCAGGCGTCGTACTATCTGC
>JBILFO010000098.1:0-5583 GCA_044351505.1 Ilumatobacteraceae bacterium | reverse complement strand
TGCAGGCCACCGCTTTTCACGTCAATGATCACTTTTTGGTCAGCGGTGCCAAGGGTGAGGTCTGACCGTGTGCCGAGCACGATGGCCCCGTCGAACAACTCGTAGCGCGCTGATGATTCGGTGACGGGTCGCCACGAAGGCTTGAGTTTGGGAAAGCATTCTTCGAAGCGGGTA
Source organism: Ilumatobacteraceae bacterium (assembly GCA_044351505.1). Lineage (GTDB taxonomy): Bacteria > Actinomycetota > Acidimicrobiia > Acidimicrobiales > Ilumatobacteraceae > F1-60-MAGs027. The sequence continues at coordinate 5,409 of JBILFO010000098.1, read as the reverse complement.
TAGAGATCAACTGCGTATCCGCGCAGTTGTGCTGCGTCGCCAGCAGTCATGCTGATAAGGAAGTCGGCCACGCTGTTGCTCGAGTCAGATAGCCGCGCAATGGCCTCGTCGACAACTTCGACCGGAGTCGATTCGCCCCGCCAATGCACGCCGAGTTCGACTGCTTTGTGTAGCACCGTGCCGCGCGCCGTGAGTGGCGTCCAGGCAAAGCTGTCTTTGGTGGCCATGTGGTGGGCTTGGCAACCATGAATCGTGGTGAGCTTGTTCTTGCTCACCCACAGCGCGTTGTTGCGGCTGAATCGAGCTGCCACTGCAGCAAGTTGGTCGTGCAACATGGTGCGTACGGCATCCACCACGCTGGTGGGCAGCGGCACCCAGTCGGGTGATTTGCCGAGCGTGTCGACCACGGCCTGTTGCATCGGGTTGAGCCCCGACCCCTGTGTGTCGGGCACAGCTTCAGGCACTTTCATCGTGGGGCAACAGTAGTAACTGGGTGCCTGCCACCGCGTGGTACCCCTCTGTCAAGATGTCCAACCCCATGCAGCCACGTTCGTCATCACTCACCGCCGTTGAGTTTGCAACGTTGGCGCGGGCGATTGCATCAACGGTTCACCAGTCGGGGCTGGCTGCTCCGGGGTTCCGCTGCCCAACCCGCATTATCGGCGTAGACCGCACAATTCGACGCCTTGCCGGCGTAGATGTCGCTGGCACGGCGGCTGGCACAGTCGCCGGAATTGTCGCGGTAAATGTCAAAGATCGCCCTCTCGCTGCTGTGGTTGCCGACATGATCGAAGGTGTCGTCATCTTGAATCAGTTGTCAGCGGTTGAAGCTGCGCGTGTGCGGGCTGCACTCTGGCTGTCGCTTGAATATGCCACCACGAACGCGCACGTAGCCTAAGCATCGGCTCATCGTTTGGGCCAACGTTTGGTCGCGATGCCCGGGTGGCGAAATGGTAGACGCGGGGGGCTTAAACCCCCCTGGCCAGAAATGGCTGTGTGGGTTCAAATCCCGCCCCGGGCACCCGACAGAATAGAGGCACATGACTCTTGGCATCGACGACCATCGCACCGCAGCACAAGTGCGTGCCACGCTTGCCGCGCAATACGACGCGATGGTTGCCGATCTCGAACGCTTCGTCAACATCGAATCACCATCGCTCGAGCACGAGTGCCTCGCGCGCAGTGCCCAATTTCTTGCCGACCTCATGACGCGCGTTTTGGGCTCGCCGCCGGTGCTCGTTGCAAGCGACCGCGGCCCGCACGTGCATTGGAAGGGCAGCGACGACACCAAGGTGCTCATCGTCGGGCATCACGACACGGTGTTTCCACTCGGCACGGTGGCGCGGCGGCCATTTACGCGTGAAGGCAACGTTGGGCGCGGCCCAGGCATCTTTGATATGAAAGCCGGCATCATCCAAGCCATCTACGGGGTTGCGGCGGTGAAGGAGTGGCGTCAGGTCGAGATTCTCATCACGGCTGACGAAGAAGTCGGCTCGCACGCGTCACGCGCGTTGCTCGAAGAACGCGCTCGCGCCACAGGCGCGGTGTTGGTGCTCGAGCCCAGCGCCGATGGTGGTGCGTTAAAGATTGCTCGCAAAGGCACCGGCACGTTCAATGTGACCATCACTGGTCGCGCCTCGCATGCCGGGTTGGAACCCGAAAAAGGCATCAACGCGCTGGTCGAACTTGCCGCTCAAGTACCCCGCATTGTGGCAATCGCCCGACCCGAAGTGGGCACCACGGTCACACCGACTGTGGCTAAAGCCGGCACCGCCGACAACGTGGTGCCCGACTCGGCAACTATTGCTGTTGACGTTCGTTGCGTGATTCCGGAAGAAAAAGATCGTTTAGAGGCCGAGATGTCTCGACTCACCGCGACGCTTGCTGGTGCGCGTGTTGAAGTAAGCGGGGGAATGAACCGCCCACCGATGCACGAGTCGATGACCACAGAATTGTTTGCCATTGCCGAGAAGGTTGCCGATGACTATGGCATCCGCGGTTTGCGAGGCGTCGCAGTGGGTGGGGGCAGCGACGGCAATCTCACTGCAGCGGTTGGCGTGCGAACACTCGACGGCCTTGGTGCAGTCGGCGCTGGTGCACACGCCGAAACCGAACACGTGCAACTCGACGCGATGCCCGAGCGCGCCGCGTTGGTCGCTGGTCTTGTGCAATCCATTGTGAACGGCTAGTTCAACGCAGCAACCTCTCGTCGGCAAACTCGGAGCTCTGAGCACTCAGCAGGTGCTCAGTGTCTTTGCAGATCAGTTGCCCACCTTCCAATTAGCTAAGCGTGATCTTTGGCGCCTCAGTGATGCCTGCGGATTTGAGTTCTGCGGCGATCATCGTGCGCAGCTCGAACTTCTTTACTTTGGTTCCTGACATCGGATACTCGGTTACAAATCGCACATAGCGCGGAATTTTAAACGTTGAGATCTGACCCTTGCATGAGTCGATAATCTCGGCTTCTGTAGCTGTGCTGCCGGGTTTCATGATCAGATATGCACACGGCACTTCCATGTATCGGGCGTCTGGTGCCGATACGACCTGTGCGTTGAGCACGTCGGGGTGTTGCTGGAGGAAATCTTCGATTTCGGCAGCGGCCACGTTCTCGCCCCCAACCTTCAGCATGTCCTTGAGTCGCGATACAAATTTCATCTGACCGTTTTCGTCGATCATGCCGAGGTCACCCGAATGGAACCAACCCTCGGCATCGATTGCAACGGCGGTGAGCTCAGGTTCTTTGTAGTACCCAGAAAATAGTGAGTAGCCGCGGTACTGAATCTCGCCGACAGTGTGCGGAGGTAATGGCGCTCCAGTCTCGGGATCAGCAATTTTCATCTCTAGTCCCTCCAACGGACGGCCAGTCCACTGGGTGCGGATGTCCACGGAATCGTTCACGTCGCCATAACTGAAAAAGCCGGAACATTCCGTGGCTCCGAACGCTGAGACGAGCTTGGCCTGAGGCACCTTGTTCTGCATCTCCCGCATTCGCTCTGGGGCACCAACAGCAATCATCACCATTCGCATTCGTTTCCATTTAGTCGGGTCGCACTCCGGGCGGCGCAGTACTTCCATCCACATCATGTCGAAGCTGCCGAGCGACACGGTGATGTCTTCGGCGTCAATCTGTGCGAGCGCACCAGCTGGGCTGAAGTCGCCAACGTGCACGTGCGTTGCACCGTAAGCCAAGCTGCACAGGAAAAAGTTCATGCCGCCGACGTGAAACATCGGAAGGGGATTCCACACGCGGTCGTCGATGGTGAGGCCCTGGCGGCTACCAACAACCGCCGCGGCGCGGGTCAGTGCCTCGTGACTGAGCATCGCACCCTTTGGGCTCGACGTCGTCCCCGAGGTGTACATGATGATTCCGATGTCACGCACCGATACGCGCTCGGAGGCGGCATGTACCAGGCCAATATCAAGTGTCGCTCCGGCAGCGAGGAAGGCATCACCGTCTGTTTCGCCCTTTCCTGCTTGTCCCTCGAACACGACGACGCGACGCAACTCGGGGGCTGAGCTCAACGACAGTGTTGCACTTGCAGATGTATCCATTTCTGGGAGAACTTCGTGGATGAGGGCGACGAAGTCCGTGCTGCCGCGTACGCCTGCGGTAACGAGCAGGATGCGCATATCTGAGGAGCGCAACACATGACCGAGCTCCCTGCCCTTGAAGCGCGCATTAATTGGAACGGCGATGGCGCCAATTCGCATTGCGCCGAAAACTGCTGCGTAGTAGTCGCCCTCTTGGGCAAGTAGAACTCCAACCTTGTCTCGCGGTTGGACACCGTGGGCGATATATGCGCGGGCGAATTCGTCGACTCGACGGTCAAAATCTGCAAATAACCAGCGAACTTTTGGTGTGACGAGAGCTTCGTGGGACCATGTGCTGGCCGTACGGCGCAACATGTCGCCAACGGTCGTCACGCTGACAACCGTTGAATCAATTGATGATGGTCGGACAACTAAATCTGGTGACACGCTGCTCTGTCGGGTTTTCATGTTGTCCTTCTTCAATCGTTGAGATCTGAATACCAAAATCTAGCGAATAGGAGCATCTCTAGGCGCGGGCTGTATCGTCGCGGTGTGGTTACAACCGAGCAGTTGCACGACCGTGCTTTTTCTCTCGATCCGTTCCCAATCTGGACGCAGCTACGTCACGAGTCACCGATCTTCTACGACGCTCATGACCGCGTGTACGTCGTGTCGCGCCACCCCGATGTCATCAAGGCATTTTCCGACTCCGAGCGCTTCACAGCGCGCCTCTATCGAAAGACACTCGGTGCGGTATTCGGCCCCAACCTGCTCGTTTGGGAGGGTCAGCATCACGTGGACCAGCGCAAGGTTGTCGCACCATTGTTTGTGCCGACGCGACTTGATCGTTATCGCGAACTCGTCGAAGGTGTGATCGACGAGCTGCTGGCGAGTGTTGACCCGACCGGATTTGATCTTGTTAAAGATGTTTCATCGCTGCTCCCGGGCAAGGTCATCGTGCGGCTGCTCGGTTTGCCCCCTTCGGATGACCAGCGCTTCCACGAGTGGTATGAAACGATGATGCAGGGACTTTGGAATGACCCCGTCATGCGCCAGCGTGGCCGTGAGGCACACAGCGCGCTGCACAAACACATCGACCCGATCGTCGCCGATCGTCGCCTCGTGCCCCGCGACGACATCCTTTCGCGCCTCATCGCTGCCGAGGTAGAAGAGTTGCCCTCGTTCATCTCACTGTTGCTCACAGCTGGGGGTGAAACGACTGACAAGGCAATTGGGAATATGTGGATGAATCTGCTCGCTCACCCCATGCAACTTGATGTGGTTCGTAGCGATTCAGGAATGCTTGACCGTGCCTTCGATGAAACAATGCGGCACTCGCCTTCGCTCGTGTATCTCGGTCGCGAGGTCCTCGAAGATGTCGACTGGCATGGTGTGAACATTCCAAAGGGTGGCGAGCTGCGCTTGGCTGTGGGTTCGGCAAACCACGACGAGACGGTGTTTGAAAGACCCGACATCTTTGACATCCATCGCACTGACCTGCACCATGGTCTCGAGCACCGCACTGCTGCATACGACGACGGTGCTGGTCATATCGCGTTCGGTGCCGGAGCCCACTTCTGCATCGGGTACGCCTTGGCCAGGATGGAGACCGTCACTGCAGCTCGGATGCTTCTTGACCGCTTCGGTTCGCTTGAGGCGATCGGCAACTTGCCCCCGTTGCGTATCGTCGGACCCTCACGGTTCACATCAACGCTGCCCGTACGACGGGCAAAGGCGTAGCCACTGATGTCCGAACGCGCAGCGTTGGTCGCCGGTCTCGTCCAGATAATTGTGAACGGCTAACACTCAAATGCCCAGCGACCTCACGTTGAAAGCGATGAACGGCGTCCACCGCCTCATTTTGAGCCTGAGTGGAGG
>JBILFO010000097.1:0-5668 GCA_044351505.1 Ilumatobacteraceae bacterium | reverse complement strand
ATTGTTCAATGGGCGGGTCGCCGACGGTTTCCTAAACCGTAGGTCGCATGTTTGATTCATGCCGGGGGCACCAGCTGGGCAAAAAACTGCCTGGTGCTATTACGGACGAGTTGTTGGTGACTCGGTTTTACGCGGGTCGGTGACGATGACTCCGTCAAGCACCATGTCGATTGCCTTAAGGGTGTCGGCATCAAGCACCAACCCGGCCCCGTTGACGCTGTCGTCGAGTTGCTCGGGTCGGGTTGCGCCGACAATTGCCGAGGCCACGTTCTTGTTTTGCAATACCCAGGCAATCGACATTGTCGCCATGCTGATACCTGCCTGCTGAGCAATTGGCTTGAGGAGTTGAACTTTTTGCAGCACATCATCGTTCAGCCAGCGAGCGATGAAGTTCTTGCCGCTCAACTCGTCTGTGGCGCGTGAACCAGGAGGTGGCGGTTGGCCGGGCAAGTACTTTCCACTCAGCACACCTTGAGCCATTGGCGACCAAACAATCTGTGACATGCCTGCATCTTGCGATGCTGGGACCACTTCTTGCTCGATTATTCGCCAAAGCATCGAGTACTGCGGCTGATTCGAAATAAACGGCACTTGCATTTCGCGTGCGAGTGCTGCACCACGGGTGATCTGATCAGCATCCCATTCTGAGACCCCGATATACAGCGCCTTGCCCTGGCGCACGATGTCGGCAAAAGCAAGCATCGTTTCTTCAAGCGGTGTTTCCACATCAAATCGGTGTGCTTGGTACAGATCAAAGTAATCAATTTTCATGCGCTTCAGCGAGGCGTCAATCGAGTGCGTGATGTGTTTGCGTGAAAGCCCACGATTGTTGACACCAGCACCTGTTGGCCAGTACACCTTGGTAAAAATCTCCACACTCTCGCGTCGCACACCTGCCAGTGCGCGACCTAGAACTTCTTCGGCTCGTGTGCCGGCATAAACATCAGCCGTGTCAAACGTGGTGATGCCCAGTTCGAGTGCACGCTTGACGCACGCGTTGGCGGCATCTTCTTCGACCTGGCTGCCATGGGTAATCCAGTTACCGAAACTGACTTCTGAGACTTTAAGACCACTGTTGCCGAGGTATCTGTGTTTCATATGGCTCAACCTACCCCAGCAACACTCAGCGCCTAACGTGAGTGTCAGGTACGGTGCGACGTGAGAAAAATTGCGCAAGTCATCCTTGGTCTGGGGCTCGCATTTGCAGGCATTACGCACCTTGGCGCGAATAGGGCCGAGTTTCAAGCACAGGTGCCGAGCGTGCTGAAGGATTATGCCGACTTTGTCGTATTGGCATCTGGTGTGGTCGAAATTTTGCTCGGGCTCGCGTTGATTTTTGCCTGGAAGTATCGCGTGCCCATTGGGTGGGTGGTTGCAGCATTTTTTGTGGCCATCTTTTGGGGCAACATTTCTCAGTACGTCAACGGTGTCGATGCATTCGGTTTAAATAGTGATGCAGCACGCGCCACACGGCTGTTGTTTCAGCCGCTGTTGGTGATCTGGGCCCTGTGGTCAACGGGCGCCTGGCGTGCTCGCCGTTCTCGCTAGCCGCCATGGTGCCGATCAATCTGCATGACGATGTGCACAAAATCATTGACAAAGACTTTCGCGGCTTGTACTCGGGTGATATCGGGGTGAGTTCAATTTCGGGTGGCCAAAGTGCAGCGAATGCTGCGCTGGCGCAACTCGACATCACTGGATATGCGAACACCCGGTCGCAGGTGTTGCCTAAGAATCGGCGCGGAGCGACCGTGTTGTCGCCATATATACGTCACAACATCCTGACGCTGGATCAGGTGTACCGCGCGGTGAAGCACGCGCCATACAAAGATCGAGAGAAGTTTCGCGACGAGCTCTTCTGGCAGGAGTACGCACGGCATCTGTATGCGCGCATTGGCACTCGATTATTTGAGAACCTGCGCTATGAAGCGAACGCTGACACACCAGGCGACGGGTGGAACCAAGAAATGCTGTGTATGGCAGAAACCGTCGCTGAGCTGGAAACTGATGGCTGGGTCGTGAACCAAACCAGGATGTGGTTGGCCTCGCATTGGACGGTGCGCAACGATAGGGGTTGGCTTGCTGGCCAAGAACGGATGTATCGCAACTTGCTTGATGGCTCACGCGCTGCAAATCTGCTGGGTTGGCAGTGGACTGTTGGCGCCGGAACAGGAAAACCGTATGGTTTTGCAAAGTGGCAGGTGGACAAACGCGCTTCTGGGCTTTGCAACAGATGCCCGCTGAAGAATGATTGCCCGATTCAAGAATTTCCTGCCGAGATTGCACTGCGCGAGCTCTCTCGCGATGCAATTTTGGATAGCGACCCTGACGTGTCTGCAACAACTGGCCCAACATCGATGGTCGTGAATGGTGAGGCAAGCCATGTGCTGTTGACCATCGACTCACTTGGTGATGACGACCCCGCGCTGGTGGCAAACTCACATTTGCCTGCGGTGTTTGTGTTCAATGAACAAGCCCTCCAAAAACTTCAACTGAGTGCGCGGCGGATCGCTTTTTATCTGCAGACGCTGGGGGATTTGAACACTCGTCGGCCAGTGGCTGTGTATCTCGGTGATCCGTATCAATTTGCCCAAGACAACGCGGTTGCCGTGACGTATGCCCCAGTGCCGTCATTCAAGAAATTCAGCAAACTTGCCGAGGTTCATCCGTATCCGTGGCTACGACCACCACACGCAGGCACTGTGAAGAGTTTTTCGTCGTGGCGCGCAAAACTTGACAAATAGTTTTCATTAATCGAATTGCCCAGTCACGCGAAGTTGCCATTTTCGCAATACAGTAAGAGCGATGTCTGGGCCCGCACCTATTCGCGTTGGCCTCTTGGCATACGGTGCGATCGGCTACGAGCACAATCTGGCGATACAAAACACGCCTGGGCTGCGCCTAGTTGCTGTTTGCGATGCCAAGCCCGAGCGCTTGGCTGCTGCCAGCGAACTCGCTGCAGATTTCACCGGGTTCGCCGATGCCACACAGATGCTCGACTCGGGCTTGCTTGATCTCGTCGTGATTTCGACCCCGCCGAACAGTCACTTTCATTGGGCCAAAGAATCGCTCATGCGTGGCATCCATGTGGTGCTCGAAAAACCCATGGCACTCACCGCGACTGAATGCGACGAGTTGATGGCCATAGCACGCGAAAAGAGCCTGCTGCTCGTGGTGTACCAGAATCGCCGCTTTGACGCCGACTTCGTAACGATACGGTCAATTATCGCCTCGGGCGCCATCGGCGACGTATATCAATTCGACACGTTTGTTGGTGGCTACTCACGGCCCTGCGACTATTGGCATTCTGATGCCGCAGTGTCGGGTGGTGCAATTTTCGATTGGGGTAGTCACTTCATCGACCAGATTCTGAACGTGATCACCGACGATATTGCGCATGTGAGCGGGCAAAACCACAAGCGCGTCTGGAAACATGCAACCAATGCCGATCACGCCCAAGTGACCATCACCTTCGCCACGGGCAAGCAAGCCACCTTCATTCACTCGGATTTGGCCGCCGCGCGCAAACCAAAGTTTTACGTGCTTGGCACACTCGGCGCAATCGTCGGCGATTGGAACCCGCTGGCCGAACCTGCTGTGGCTGACCTTCCGGCCGTGATCACGGTGCATCGTCAGAATTCAGCGGTCGAGCAGATTGCACTCGAGACAGTCGCCGACTACGAGTTTCATCGTTCGATAGTTGCGTACCTCACCACCGGCACGCCAATGTCGGTGGTGGCAATGCAGTCGCGCAATGTGGTGGCAATCATGCAAGCCGCGGAAGAGTCGGCGCTCAATAACGCAATGCCCGTCGTGCCGAAACTTCGTGCCGACAACACAATTCACGTGGCCTGACCGTGTCGGTCAACGTGTCGGTCAATGTGTCGGCCAACCCGCCGGTCAAGTGGGGGTTACTTGGCGCTGGATATGTTGCCAACCAGGCGATGGGGTCGGCAGTTCATGCGGCAACGAATGCCCAATTGTTTGGTGTCGCGAGCCGCGACAAGCGGCGCTCAAAGAAACTCAAGCCAGTCCAGGTCTATGACACCTATCAGCAGTTGCTTGACGACCCGCAAATTGACGCCGTGTACATCAGTCTGGCGAATCATCAGCACCTCGAGTGGGTGACGAAGTCGCTCGAAGCCGGCAAGCACGTGCTGTGCGAGAAACCACTCGGCTTACGGGCGGCAGAAGTGGAAGAGATGATCGCCTGTGCACAAGGTTGTGAGAAGACATTGGTTGAAGCAGTGTGGAGCCGCTGGCACCCGAGATTCTTAAGAATTGCCGAAGTCGTTGCCTCGGGAGAAATTGGCAGGGTCATCAGCATCGACTCGCAGTTTGCTTTCAAGTCGGCGATGACCGACAACTATCGACTCGACCCGTCGATGGGCGGTGGAGCGCTGCTCGACGTGGGTTGTTATCAGGTCAACGCGTGGGTGGGCCTCACGAATGGCGCGCACGACATGGCCATCAGCAAAGTGACTCGCAATATTGGGCCAACCAAGGTTGACCTCACTACACAAGTTGAAGCCGTTATCGATGGTCAGGTATCGGTGCGTTCAATCAGCTCGTTCGAGACGAATCTTGCGCAGAGCCTGGTGATTACGGGCACGGCAGGCAGCATCGCGACCGGAAACGGTGAAGCGTTTTCTACTTGGCGTGAGCCAACTTCGTTACGCATCAATGAGCGTGTTGAACATTTCGCGTCGGTTGATGCCTTCGTCGCCATGACCGAGGCAGTAAGCGATCGCCTTAGTGGTGGTTCGAGTTGGGTGCTGCCACTCAGCGAGTCGTTGCGGGTCGCCCAGATTCTGGATCAGATTGCAGCCAGCGCTTGACAGAAGCGGGTTGCCTGAGGCATTCCGAGTGTGGAAAACCAACGACCGATGAGGTTCAGTCCTTTGTAACAGGCTCCCGTAGGTGCACTGGTGCAGCATGTTGCTTCTTGCGGCGTACGCCGATATTAAGAACCTCGACAAACACCGAAAATGTCATTGCTGCGTAAATGTAGCCCTTTGAAATCTTTTGTCCGAAGCCCTCTGCGATTAGCACCGTGCCAATGAGCAGCAAAAACGCGAGCGCCAACATTTTTACCGATGGGTGTGCATTGACGAAGTTGTAAATTGCCTTGGATGCAATAAGCATCACGATTACCGCCGCAACAATCGCAATGACCATCACCATGATGTGAGGTGTCATACCAACCGCAGTGATCACTGAATCAATCGAAAACACGAGATCAAGAAGAAGTATTTGCCCAATAACCGCTGCGATAGTTGGCGCCGTTTTCGCCGATGTTTGACCCTCGCTACCTTCCAGCTTGTGGTGAATCTCGGTGGTGGCTTTATAAATGAGGAACAATCCACCAGCCAACAGAATCAATTCTTTGCCGCTAAAACCAAATGACCCCACAGTGAACAACTCTTTTTTCAGCGTGATTACCCATCCGACCGCCAAAAGCAGAACGACTCGAAGTCCGCCGGCGGCGAGTAATCCAATTTTGCGGGCTTTTTCTTGTTCATTGGCTGGCAATTTTGCTGCGAGAATCGAGATGAAAATGACGTTGTCGACCCCAAGCACTATTTCCAGCGTCAGCAATGCTGCAAGAGCACTCCACGCTGTCGGGTCAGATATCCAATCCATCAGTTGAAAATTAGCAGCAACTAGC
>JBILFO010000096.1:0-5679 GCA_044351505.1 Ilumatobacteraceae bacterium | reverse complement strand
CGATTGGGGTCGTTGACCCACGTGCTCGGGGGCGACGCAATGTTTAGGCGTTTCCAACAAGCTGATTGGTTCACGCGAGTATCGGTGATTTGGCTGTTTATTGTCGGGCTTTGTGCCGTGTTCGGTCGGGCACTGCCACTCTGGAACCCTTTGGAATCCGACTTCGAGTCATTTGGGGTGGGGCTTGGTAGCCCCAATCACTTTTTGGGAACCGACAGCAACGGCTATGACCTGTTGTCGAACGTGGTGATTGGAGCGCAGACTTCTGCTCTGATTTCGGTTGTTTCCGTTGGTGTGGGTGGCTTAATTGGGGCAACGTTCGGTGTCATTGCTGCGTATCGTCGTGGACGTTTTGATTATGTCGTAAACACTGTTTTCAACATCTTTCTCTCGGTGCCCAATCTGGTGCTCGGGTTGACGCTCGTGGCGGTGTTGGCGACAAGTTCAGACCCCAGTGTTCCTGTTTCCGTAAACCGCAGAACGTTCGTGATCATCGTGTCATTAACGGTGGTGATCATCCCGATTCTTGGTCGAATTGCTCGGGGGGCCACGCTCGTGTGGGTAAATCGTGATTTTGTCGTGGCGGCACGATCAATGGGCATGCGAGACAAAGACATCATCATGAAGCACATCGTTCCCAACGTGTTACCGGCAATCTATGCCGTCGGATTTCTTGCAATTGGTGTGGTAATCGTGGCCGAAGGGGCCTTATCGCTGCTCGGTGTCGGTGTGATCGACGGCGTCAGCTGGGGTGCGATGATTGCACGGGTTGCCGGTGACTACGAGTTCGCACCACATTCGCTGTATGTTCCTGCTGTTGTGTTGGCGATCACCGTCGTCAGCTGCAATCAAGTCGGCGACTATTTGCGTAGCCGTCTTGATTTACGCGAGGGCAAGATATGACCTCGCTGTTGTCAATTCGTGACCTTACCGTTCGTTTCGAAACCCCGCGGGGGCTGCTTGTAGCTGTCCGAGATGTCAATCTCGAAATTCCTCACGGCACGAGTGTGGGCATCGTGGGTGAGTCGGGTTCAGGCAAGACAGTCATGTCGCGGGCCGCCATGGGGCTTTTGTCGGGCAGCAATGTACGTCGTGAAGGGTCGGTCTTTTTTGGTGAAAAAGAGTTGACCGCAATGAGCCGCGAACAGGTACGTAATGAGTTTGGCACGGGCATGGCGATGATTTTTCAAGACCCGATGACCGCGCTCAACCCTGTTCGCAAAATTGGGTCACAACTGGCAGAGGGTTTGCGAGTGCGCTTGGGCCTCGACAAAAAAGCTGCGCGGCTGCGCAGCATCGAACTGCTTTCGTTGGTCAGAATTCCTGATCCCGAATCCCAGTTGGAAAAGTTTCCTTTTCAGCTTTCGGGCGGCATGCGGCAGCGAGTGATGATCGCAATTGCAATTTCTTGCAATCCAAAACTGTTGTTTGCCGACGAGCCAACCACCGCACTTGACGTCACCGTGCAGTCACAGATCTTGCAGTTGCTCTCCGAATTGCGTCGAGATTTGAATATGTCAATGGTGCTAGTGACCCATGACCTCGGTGTCGTGGCGGGCAATACCGACTATGTGGCAGTGATGTACGCCGGTGAAATCGTTGAGCAAGCCACCACCGTTGACCTTTTTGCGAACATGAAAATGCCATACACCGAGGCATTGCTCAACTCGATTCCCAAAATCAATTCGCAGAGTGGTGCCCGCCTGCAAGTCATCGAAGGTCGATTGCCCGACCCCACACAGCACCCATCGGGCTGTGGGTTCGCTGCTCGCTGTAGTTATGTACAAGCCAAGTGCACTGCCGAGCACCCGCCGCTCGTCGATGCTGGCAATGGGCATCTGTACCGCTGCTGGTTTCCGCTTGGCAACACGATCGCGAGGAAGCAATAGTGGCTGGTTCGGGCACAGCGCACCTGCGCAATAACGACGAAGTCGTTCTGGATGTTCGCGATATCGTCGTCGAGTTTCGCGTCGGTAACGGTCTCGTCGTGAAGGCTGTTTCCAATATCAGTTTTGATGTCTGTCGAGGTGAGACCCTGGCCATTGTGGGTGAATCTGGTTGTGGCAAGACCACGCTCGGCAAGGCAATTTTGCAGTTGCCACCGCCGAACTCGGGAGACGTAATTTTTGAAGGCACCAATCTGACCAAACTGCCCAAAGAGCAACTTCGTTCAGCGCGCACGGCGATTCAGATGGTGTTTCAAGACCCGATTTCTTCACTCGACCCGCGCATGACGGTGGGCCAGATCGTTGATGAACCTCTGCAGATCTGGGGCCGTGGAAGCAAAGTAGAACGCGAAGTTAAGGTGCGCGAATTGCTGAACAACGTTGGGTTGGAGCCTGATCTGGTGCTCAATCGTCGTTCGTACGAATTCTCTGGTGGGCAATGTCAGCGCATCAGCATCGCGCGCAGCTTGGCGCTCGAGCCGCGCATGTTGATTTGTGACGAGCCCGTCAGCGCACTCGATGTGAGCATCCAGGCTCAAATTCTTAACTTGCTGCAGGACATGAAGGATCGCTACGGCCTCACGATGGTGTTCATTAGCCACGACCTCGCCGTGGTGAAGGCCGTGAGCAACCGAATCATGGTCATGTATCTGGGCAAGATTTGTGAAGTCGGTTCACCCGATGTGATTTACAGCAAGCCCGCACACCACTACACCAGCGCCTTGCTTGACTCTGTTCCGGTTCCTGACCCCACCCGCAAGCGCGCTGCCGTTGCACTGCAAGGCGAGCCGCCGTCACCGGTTGCGCCACCGTCAGGTTGTCGATTCCGCACGCGTTGCCCAGCCGCCACCGAAAAGTGTGCCGCCGAAGAACCGCAGTTGCGTGAAGTGGCGCCAGACCAGTTCGTGGCCTGTCACCACCCGCGCGTGTAACTGCGCCAAGCCAGCGCGGTAAGCCCGCGGTAAGCACACTGTAAGCACGGCCAGTCGGCCGCAAGCGTTTATTTGCGGTTAATGAAGCGCCAGGTGCTGGCCGTTGCAGCGCCAGCAAGACACATTTTGATTACGTCGCCGACCAAAAACGGTGCAACGCCGAGCGCGATGGCGTTGGTTTCACCGGTCGCCAAGGGGATACCTAGGTCAATGGCCAGCCATGTTGCACCGAATACATAGATAATGACCGAGCCGAGGGTCATCGCCGCAATCGAGGTGAGGACCTTGCGATCTTGATGATGTTCGGCGAGTCGACCCACGACTGCTGCAGCGACGATGAAACCAACGAGGTATCCCATCGTTGGCCCTGTGGCAACCGACCAGCCGCTCGTGGCATTGGAGTAAAACGGCAAGCCCACCATGCCAAGCAACCAATACAACAACTGGCTACTTGCCCCACGCCACGCCCCAAGCGAGGCGCCGGCGAGCAGCACTGCGAGTGTTTGTCCAGTAACCGGAACGGGAGTGAACCCAAGAGGAATTCGCACCTGGGCGAGGGCTGCAGTCAGCAAGGCAAAACCTGTGACGAGTGCAATTTCTCGAGCGATGATCGCAGATCGTCGAGAGGAGCGAGGGACGAAGTGAGTAGTCAGTGTGAGTGTCATAGTTGCGAGTCTAGTTTATGCTCGTCTGTCATGGCCGAGTCACCGAGCATTATTCTGGATTGCGACCCAGGGCACGACGATGCATTTGCGTTAATTGTTGCCGCCAAGTTCACCAACTTGCTTGGCGTCACCACCGTTGCCGGCAATGCATCACTCGAACTCACCACCCGAAACGCGCGCATCATCCTTGATTTGTGTGGTTCAACAGCACCGTTGCACTCTGGTGCGAACAGGCCGCTCATCGCACCGCCAGTATTTGCCGATTATGTGCACGGCAAGAGCGGCATGGATGGCGCTGTGTTGCCCGAGCCATCGCGCCCGGCCGATTCGACCGCGGCAATCGATTTCATCATCGACACGGTGCGTTCTCGCGATGACGTGTGGTTGGTGCCCACCGGGCCGCTCACCAACATCGCGTTGGCGCTCACGCGGGCGCCCGATTTGGCACGTCGCATTGCAGGAATTTCGTTGATGGGGGGTGGTCGACTCGGCAATCGCACGCCAACCGCCGAGTTCAATATTTGGCTCGACCCGGATGCCGCTGCGACGGTGTTTACGTGCGGGGCACCAATCACGATGGCGGGTCTCGATCTAACCCACGAGTTTCAGGCCTCGCCCGAACGCATCGCGCTGGTGCACGACGCCCATCCGCGACTCGGGCCGCTATTGGCTGGCTTACTGCGATTTTTTAGTGGCACGTACATCAATCGTCACGTGGGCTTTGTTGGCGCAGCGATGCATGACGTGTGCTCGGTGTTGGCGCTCACGCACCCTGCGCTGTTTACGACTTCGTTAAAGCATGTGGCGGTGGATGTATATGGCAACCACACGCGGGGGATGACGGTCATTGACGACCGTAAATTGGTGGATCGCCCCACCCCCAACACGACCATTTTGGAGACCATTGACGCCGATGCTGGCTTTGCGGCAATTGTCGCAGCCGTGCGCGCCTGCCCGTAGTAGTTTCATAAGCCATGCAACTGGCTTCCTCGCTCAAGCGAGACGCAAGTGGCGCCCCAATCTGGGCTTGGCTCCTAGGGCTTTTGCCTTGGATTTGGATAATTCCCTTCAATCAATACTTTTGGGACGATTGGTACACAGCGGACCTTCAGGGTTGGGAAGAACAGCTTGCTCGCTGGGATGGGGGCGGCAAGCACTATTTAACTCCTCTTACATATTTCCTTTTACTTCCGATTGGTGCATGGATATTCCACATCTTCATGGTGGGATTTTCCTTAATCGGGGCATTGTCATTTCATGAAATTCTTGCGAAGACTCGAATGCTTCCAGGTGAAGTTGCCCGGTGGTCGGGGCCGTTCTTTCTCGCGATGCCAGTTTTTCATGCACGATTTGCCGCTGCAGTACTTGAGTACGGCTTAGGCCTCACTGCTGCACTAACTGCGTGGGCACTCTTGCTGCGACCCCCCAGCGTGCGGCGATGGATCGCCTCCTTCTTGCTTCTCGCGTACGCAATCGGTGTTCCGAGTCTTGCGATAATTTTTCCACTAATTTGGTTGCATTCCGCATGGTTGCATGGCGTGTCCTGTCGCTCGAATGGGTTCCGACTCGCTATAAGAAACCTGCACGTGCTTTTGATTCCAGTGCTTTATGTTTTTGTTTTTCAGTCGTTATTGAATACCAGAAGCCGCTACGGAGTTGTGACAGGCGGAATTTTCGCCTTCGGTAGAGGGCTATTGGTCGTTATCACCATGATTGCGGCACTGGCTTGGCTTACTCGTCACTTTGAAGACTATCGCCGTCGATCTTGGTACAAAGTTTCGTTAGCGGCGTGTTTTGCGTATTTCGGATTGTTTCCATACTTCGCAGTTGGATACAATCCGTTGGCCCACTTGCTCCCCTGGCGCATTGAGGACGTACATCTCGATGCGGCTTACGCGAAGCTGCCCTTGACCTTGTCGCTGTTGGTCGTCACTGGATTCGGTGCTTTCTCCCTGGCAGGGGGATTAAAGCGAAGATCTGAGCTGCTCTCAGCTATTCCCTCAGCGGTTGCCGTTGTCGGCTTCAGCCTGAGTGCTGTTCTGCTGGGCCCGATGAGCTGGGAGTCTCGCCATTGGATTGTCTCGTGGCCTGCACTAGTACTAGTCGTTCTAACAGTAATCGCAACTGCGCATCACC
>JBILFO010000019.1:0-18519 GCA_044351505.1 Ilumatobacteraceae bacterium | reverse complement strand
GGGCGAGATCTGGCAACACCACCTGAGCGGCGGGGGGCTTGACGCAGCTCGCTGTGCAGCAGTCGAGCGCCAGCTGGTGCAGGCCGCGCGTCAGTTGGCTGGAACCGAAGCGGACATGTCACTCAATGAGCTTGGCGAGTGGCTCGGCAAGCGCGTTGACGAGTTGGATCGCGCTGCACTCACCAACTTCCTCGGTGAGTTGTGGGAGGTGTTGGCACAGCTGCACACGCACACGAGCGCGCACCACGGCGTGGTGAGTGGGTTGCATGCTTCGGGTGGGGGTGTACCAAAATTGCCGATTGACTCTGCCACCGTCGGGTGGTCCGGCGTTGAAGGCGATCGACAAGGTTCTCGTGTGCATCATGGTCGGCCTTGGCAAGCGCTGTGCTTGTGGAGCGATGAGGTCATTGCCAACTTTGCAGCACAAGGTCATCCAATTCGTCCTGGGTACGCAGGGGAAAACATCACGGTGCGAGGTTTGCCGTGGAATGTGGCCCGCCCGGGGGCCAAGGTGACCATTGGGTCGGTCGAGGCAACGGTGACTGCGTATGCAATTCCGTGTTCGCAAAATGAAGCGTGGTTCACTGGTGGCGATTTCGAGTTGATGAGCCATGAGCGTGGACCCGTCAGTCGTATCTATGCCCGCGTGGATCGCCCCGGCACCATCACTCTTGGCGACTCGCTGACTCTTCGGCTCTGAAACGGCGTAACTACGCCACTTAGACGGGTATCCACCACTTCTTTGTGCACTTGCGCTCAGGTGGAATTCGTCAGCAACGATGCTGACAGAAAGAGAGAACATCCACCATGTACACACTCGGAGCACTCCTCCTGGCAGCAATCCTGCTTGGCGCGGTCGTGTCGGTCATCGACTCGGTCTTGCGTCTGGTCAGCGTCCACGGAGTCATTGCCAAACTTCCGATCATCGGGGCCCACTGGGGTCTCATCATCAGCATTGCGATGGTGTGGCTCACCGACGTGAACCTTGCTGGTAATTGGGGTCTGTCGTTTCCAGACGAATGGATGGTGTGGGTCGCCAACGGCGCCATCATCTACGGCATGATTCCGGTCAAAGATGCAGCAATCTCGATGATTAACAAGGGATTCAGAATGTAACGAGCGGTCCAACCGCTTCACATAACCCGACCCGGCGACCGTGCCCCCAAACGGGGGAATCCCACGTCGCCGGGTCGACGTTTTCTAGGCCCACGCCCAACCGTTCGAGTGCGGCCCGCATCACCGGTGGGCGAGCGCGATTGGCGCCGTCACTAATTTTCAACGCAATTGCGCGGCCATCGGCAAGGCCCACAGCAAACACGGCTTCGGCGCCGTCTTTGGCCACGAGCCCTGGCACACCTTGCATGAGCAGTGTCACATCGCGCGTCGGGCCGCCCACCATGAGCGGATGGCTCGTCATTGCGTGCGCAACTTGATGCTCGGCAGTGCCGGGTGCAGCAGTTGCGATTGTTCGAAACGCTCGCGCCAAACCGAGTAGCGATAGCGCGTGTGCTGGTGCACCACAGCCATCCACTGCAATGTGTGCCGCAGGCTCGCCAGCCAACGAGGGAATCATGCTGGTGATGTGCTGTTGCAGCGCGTGTTCGGGAGAGAGATAACTATTGTCGGTTGGCCAGCCAGCAGCCACGCAGGTGGCGAGCATGCTGGCGTGTTTGCCCGAGCAGTTCATCTGCAACGATGTGCGTTGCTTGCCGTCGCGGATGGCCTGTTCGCGCTCGGTGTCGTCAAGCGGATAATCGATCAGATTGCCGAGCGACGATTCATCAAGCCCGGCAGTGGCCAAAATTTCTCGGGCTGCTGCAAGGTGTTCGGGGCGACCGTCGTGGCTGGCACAGGCAAGCGCCAACAATCGTGGTGGCAAAGTGAGCCCGGCTTCGACCATTGCGGTTGCTTGCAGCGGTTTGATCGACGAGCGCGGAAATACAATTGAGGTGGGGTCGCCCACGCTGAATGCCACCGAGCCGTCAGGGTTGAGTGCTACGAGTGCACCGAAGTGCTGCGATTCGACCTGCCCGTTGCGCTGTGTTTGCGCCACGAGTTCGTAGGTGTTCATTCGGCTATTTCACTACCAAGTTGTATACACCAGTGGTGGTAACGCCAGCACGGGTGATGGCGATTTTTACTCGACAAGTGCCGGGTCGCGCAAAGGTAAGACGTTTAGTTCTGCTGTTGACCGTGCACTGGGCCCGTGATTTTACGACTGGTGCGACTACCACCTTGCTTATGTCGGTGCGATCAATGCTCATGATGTTGAGCAGTGCGTTGCTTGCTCGCGAAGTCTTTGTGGCAAACACCGGCGTGGTGAACGACTGTGTATCACCCACCGACGTACCCACTGCATTGGTGGCCACAAGTCGCCAGTAATACATCGCACCTGCTGCAAGACCGGCCACGTTGGCAGAGACAGTTGCGGTTTCGCTGCCAGCAACGTCACCAGCGGTCACGGTTCCATCAACCGTCGAAAAATCAGGCAAGCGCGAATATTGAAAGAACGCTTGCGTTGCGATGTTGTTGGCATTCACCGTGCCGGTGATGTCGGCGGAATCAGATGACAAAGACGATGCCGCACCGCTCACCACTGCTGGTGCAGCGCCTACTGGCTCGGCACTACCCCCAGTGAGTGCAAGCGCCCTTGCGACAAGGTTGGGAAATGCCGATGGCGCAAAACCTGTCATGGATGGTTGTCTTGATTCTGAACATGGCCCCGATGCTGCGGAGTTAATGCCGACGAGCACCACGTCATTGCCGACACGAGTAACTACAGGGCCGCCCGAGTCGCCCGAGCAAATCCCTGCAGTTGTGGTTTGGGATGCGCTAAAAGAACCCGGCCAGGTGATGGGCAAGGAGAGTGGTTGATCGATTGCGTTTGGCACCAGTGACGAGGTGCTCGTGGGTGAAGTGCGACCGTAACCAAGCAAGGTCACCACGCGGCTTTCTTGCCTCCACGCAGCCACTTCGGTGGGGGTCGCAAGCCGGCGAATGACGCCGCCTGGTAAATCTGCATTCAAGGTCAGGAAGGCGATGTCGTCGGCTTGTGAATATCCCGAGCCGTCGAGGCGCCAACCGTCAACGGTGATAACTGCACTTTGGGTGACGGTTTGTGGTGACTGCTGCACATCGACGCCTGGCAGATTGACAAAAATTTGATCGCTAGTGACGTTTCCGCTCGCATCCACCACGCAATGTGCAGCAGTCACGACGATGCGGCTCGTCCACAAGGCACCGCTGCAAACAGTTGTCCCTGTGCGTAGGCGAACCACCGCCGCGTTGCCCACCGCAGAAGTGCCACCAACCACGGCATTGGCGCGTGTTGTTGGCAAAGCAACAATCGTTGTGCTGAGAACAAGTGTCACGGCGACTCGTCTGAATTGTCGTAGACCAACGAACCTGCGCCGCATTAACCCAGACTACGACGCAGTGGTATTGCGTCGTTAGGCTCAGCGCATGCCCTTCGACAAACCTGCACCCGACTTGGCCAAAATTCTTGTTGCTTGGCAAAAATGGGAAAAGGGTGAAGAACAACCCGGGCGCACCCTTGCTTCGTTGAAAACTGCGGGGCTCGATGCGGTGCTGGCAAATCTGGTGGACATTGGTTGGAAGCCGGTTGCGTAGACCAGGCGGTCAACAACATCTGCCAAGGCCGGTGGACTGGCGGGCATTGCATCACGCCCCATGGGACCGCCTCGACACGCGAGCCCTGAGCGACATTGACGCTGTGTGCAGTGCGCTCACACGTTTTCGCCCAGACCCGATTCTGCAGGTACCCGCGACGGGCGCGCATGCATCGGCCGTCTTGGTGCCGCTATTTGTTGCCAACGACGAGCCGCACGTGCTGCTTACTCGTCGCTCGTCAACTCTGAGCACACACGCCGGGCAAATCGCGTTTCCGGGCGGACGCCTCGAGCCAGGCGAAACATCGATGCAAGCTGCACTTCGCGAAACACATGAAGAGATTGGTGTCGATGCTCGTCACGCTCATGTGGTGGCTGAGTTGACTGCACACCGCACAATTTCGAGCACGAGCCACATTGTGCCGCACGTGGTGCGTCTGCCGCATGCACCGGCTGAGTTTGCAACCAACAATGAAGTCGAGCGTGTGTTCAGCGTCGCTCTGACAGAACTGATTCGCCCTGACACGTTCGCCCAAGAGCATTGGGTGTTTGCCGATCGTGAAGTGGTGGTGCCGATGTTTTATCTGGATGACGAAACCGTGTGGGGTGCAACGGCGCGTATGTTGCAAGATTTGCTGCTGCTTGTTTTACAGAAGTAACACTTCACGGTCCGGCTGCTAATCGCACCGCGTGAAAAAATACCACCGCCCACGCATCACATCGCAGTCGTTCGCTATGCCGGCGCTTCACGCACGACGCTTGCAGGTCGCGTTGAAACTGATCATCGACCGCTGCGCGCATTGACGCATTCCACTCGCGACCAATGCCAAGTTGGGCGAGTGTTGCATAGTTTGTATAGGCAAGATCGTGGCGCTCACACGCGAGTCGAAAGTTGAACGATCGTCCGCTGCTGCCCACAACTGGGGCCGAGCAACCATCCGTCGCCGTAATCAACCAGCGGTGCAGCCGTTTTGCGCGGGCGCGTTCGCTACGAAACTTCGTGAGCGGGGTATTGAACACCAAGTGGTCAACAACGCTGGGGTCGATAGGTGACGACGAAGCAATCAACGGTGTTGTTGGCACACTCGCCAGCACCGTGATTGCGACGGTGAATGCAGCCAACTGGCGCATGGGCACCTCGCAATGGCGGGGGTATTGCCGCCACCGTGCTGTGTGGGCGAAGTGTCGAGTTGGGCGTTATTTCCAGCGACGCATGGTGGCCACCATTTCAATGGCCACATCAGCAGCTTCGTAACCCTTGTTGGTGTCATCGGGTCGCGAGCGAGCGGCGGCCTGCTCGACGTTCTCCACGGTGAGCACGCCAAAGCCGATGGGGATGAGCGTTTCGAGTTGCACTTGCATAATGCCTTCGGCGCATGGGCCGGCAACATATTCAAAATGTGCGGTATCACCACGAATCACCGCACCGAGTGTGATCAGTGCGTCGTATTTGCGTGACAGAGCCATTAACCGCGCCATGACTGGAATCTCGTAGGCGCCAGGCACCCAGAACACCTCGATGTTTTTTTCTTGCACACCGTGCTTGGCTAGGTTGCGGCGGGCTCCGTCGAGCAGCGCGTTGACCACAAACTCGTTGAAGCGCGAGCAGACAATGCCAACTTTCAGACTTTTCACTTTGCGTGGGTTCATTACTTGGTGCCTTTCTCGTCGGCGGCAAACAGGTGACCTAGTCGGTCACGCTTGGTAGAAAGATACGCACGATTCTCGTCGGTCATCGTGACGACGATTGGCACACGTTCCACCACACGCAAGCCATAACCCGCGATGCCGCCATATTTGGCTGGGTTGTTGGTCATTAACCGCAATTCTTGTGCACCAAGGTCGGCGAGGATTTGTGCACCGATGCCGTATTCGCGACTATCAACCGGCAAGCCAAGCTGGGTGTTGGCATCAACTGTGTCGACGCCTTGATCCTGCAGCGAATAGGCACGGATTTTGTGGCCGATACCGATGCCGCGACCTTCATGGCCGCGCAGATATACCAGTACACCGTGTTCGTTCTCGGCAATCAATTGCAGCGCTGCCGATAACTGGTCGCCACAATCGCAGCGCAGGCTGCCAAACACGTCGCCAGTCAAGCACTCGCTGTGCACCCGAGTAAGCACAGGTGCGCCACTGCCAATATCGCCGCGCACAAAAGCCAGGTGCTCAATGCCGTCGATTGTTGAGCGATACGCCACGCATTCAAATTCACCCCACTGCGTGGGCACACGTGCCGAGCCGATGCGCTCGACAAGACGTTCTTTATGTCGACGCCACTCAACCAAAGCGGCAATCGAGGAGAGCAATAGGTTGTGCTCGCGGCAGAACTCGATGAGTTGCGGCAATCGGGCCATGGTGCCGTCGTCATTTTGAATTTCGCAAATCACACCGGCTGGCTCGCAACCTGCCATGCGCGCCAAATCGACTGCAGCCTCGGTGTGGCCAGCACGCTTCAGCACACCACCTTCGCGAGCGCGAAGTGGAAACACGTGTCCGGGTCGGGCAAATGCTTGGTAGCCAACGGTGCCATCGGCGAGTGCGCGAATAGTGAGCGCGCGGTCAGCAGCAGAAATGCCAGTGCTTGTGCCTTCGAGCAAATCGACCGACACGGTGAATGCGGTGCGATGGCTCTCGGTGTTGTGGTCAACCATCATCGGCAAACGCAAATCATCACAACGCTCACCTGTAAGCGGGGCCACCACCACACCCGATGTGTGGCGAATGATGAACGCCAGCTTCTCAGCTGTTACGTGTTCGGCAGCCATGATGAGGTCGCCTTCGTTTTCGCGATCTTCGTCGTCGACAATCACCACCATCTCGCCGCGGGCAATGGCCGCAATCACGTCGTCAATTGGGGCGAACGCGCTGTTTGCTGTTTGGGTCATGCCGGGCTCCTCTGGGGTTCGATAACGACTTCTACGTCGTCACCGAGTTGTTGGGTAGAAATTGTGCGTCCACGCCACACATCGGCGAGCGTGGCAGCCGTGTCGCCGGCAAATGCGGGCACTGCGTCGCCGCCACCCATGATTGCGGGTGCAATGTGAAACACGTAGCGGTCAATGAGCCCGGCTTGGTGAAAGCTGGCAGCCACCTTGGCACCACCTTCGACCATGAGTTGCAGCACATGTTCGCCGCCGAGCGTGTCGAGCAACTCGGTCAGCGAACCAGCCCACTCGGTGCACGGATGCACGCGGGCATCAACCGGTGCACGACCCAGCACGATGCGTCGTGGTGAAGCGCCAGGTGCATCGCGAACGGTGAGTTGTGGATCATCAGCACGCACTGTGCCGGCACCAACGACGATGGCGTCGCTCGCTGCGCGCAATTCGTGCACACGGCGTCGCGCTAGTTCGCCAGTAATCCAGCCACTGGCACCAGACTTTGCAGCGATATAGCCGTCAATGGTCATCGCCAACTTGAGCATCACCAACGGGCGACCAGTGCGGCGGTGGTGCAGGTACGAAGCAAGTTGTTCACGCACTAAATCTTCTTCCACGCCGACTTGAACTGCGATGCCTGCATCTCGCAGTCGGGCGATGCCCGTGCCAGCAACTCGCTGGTCGGGGTCTTGCACGCCAATCACTACACGGGCGACACCCGCCGCAATGATTGCCTCGGTGCAAGGTGGGGTGCGACCAAAGTGGTTGCACGGCTCGAGTGTGACGTACATCGTTGCACCGCGCGCTGCTTCGCCGGCAGCACGCAACGCTTGCACTTCGGCATGTGCCTGACCAACTGGCTGAGTGAAACCACTGAAGCGTCGACCATCGGCAGCAACGAGCACAGCGCCCACCCACGGGTTGGGCCGGCAAATGTGTTGCGCGGAGGCGGCAACAAGCACCGCCTCGCGCATCGATTGTTGGTCGATGTCGTTCATCTCTTCCTGCTTCCATCCGGACTCTGACCGTCGGCCTCGGAGTTTCACCGAATCAGTCCCGCATCGTGAGACGCGGGAGTCGCGGGCTTTCACCGCCGATAGGGAATTTCACCCAACCCTGCAAGACATTTCAGTTGTGTGCCGCACCTCCCGGTGTTGCATTCGTCAGGCTACCGACGTCACGCCGCGCCTCACTGACTGTGAGGAGCACTACGGCACCAATCACCAGCACCGCGCCAACCACGCTGCGGGTGGTGAGTCGTTCGTTGAGAAACATCAAGCCCACAGCGATGGTGACCACCGGTTCAAACGTTGATGCCACCGATGTGGGGCCGGGCCCGACTCGTTTCATTGCCGCAAAGAACAATGCCATCGCCATGATGGTGCCAACAGTAGAAATCACCACCACGTTTACCCAGCCAGGTGTGGAGTTTGGAAACTGCGCCTGCATGCCAAAGGGTTGCGCGAGCCACATGGTGAGCCACAGCGTGAGCCAGCCGAACATTGCACCAATCAGAATGATGGTGAGCCCTGTGATGCCGTCGTACTTCGGCATGACGCTCGATGACAACACCACATAAAAGGTGTAGGTCAGAGCACCGGCCAAAGTGAGTGCAACACCGACTGTTTCTCCACCGCTTACCTCGCCTGCTGTGAGACCGGCGCCAGCAACGGTGGCGACGAGGCAGATACCGATTACTTTGCTCGGCTGGTGATGCAGCAGCCACCACGACAGCAACACCGCCATGACCGGAAAGCAATAAAAGATGATTGATACCAAGCCCGAATCCATTCGTTCGATGGCTCCGAAATAAAAGAATGATTGAAAAGTAAAACCGATGAAGCCAAAGAGGAAAATCTTGACTAGGTCGCGACCCTGCGGCCACGACACACCGCGCATCGCGACGAGGCGGTATGCCAAGAGCAATGGTGCAGCAATGAGGAAACGCGCCACCATCAAGCCCTGGCTGTTGGCGCCATCTTCGAATGCGCGCACAGAAAATAGCGGGTTGATGCCATAGAGCGTGCACGACAGCACCGCCAGGGCAATACCAACTACGCGTTGGTTGCTACGCACTGGTGCCGCGTTCGTTGCCGGCTTCGTTCTCACGTTGTTTGTCGCGCCGCACGACATTGCGAAACACCACGGTGAAGATCACCGCAATGCCGATGATCATGAAACTGAACACCGCAAACTGCAAGCCACCGCCACGATCGCCGGCCTGGGTTGGCGCATACCCACACCCTGGCTTGGGGAGTAGACCGATGCAGTCACTCACATCGCCGTCGAGCGGGTAGACGAATACTGAAGTGGATGTGGTTGAAGCATCGCTATTCGTGGAGTTGTCGGGGCGCATCGCTTGTACATTCTGTCAGGCACACTCAGCCCCGAGTGGCGCAGAACTACGGTGGTGGCAGTGATGTCTGACCTACGCCCAACTGTTTTGGTGGTCGACTTTGGCGCTCAGTACGCCCAACTCATTGCTCGTCGCGTGCGTGAAGCACAGGTGTATTCCGAGATCGTCTCGCATCGCATTACTGCCGACGAAGTGCAGCGCCGCCGGCCCGCCGCCATCATTTTGTCGGGTGGGCCAAAGAGCGTGCATGTTGAGGGTGCGCCGAGTTTGGACTCGCGCATCTACGAGTTGGGAATTCCGATTTTGGGCATTTGTTACGGCTGTCAGCTCATCGCCCAACAACTGGGTGGTGTCGTTGCGCGTGGCGACAAGGGCGAATATGGTCGGGCCATACTCAAGCGACACGGCGAATCGAGCCTGCTCGGTGACACTGGGGCATCGTTTGATGTGTGGATGAGCCACTTTGATGCGGTGTCGATGGCACCATCAGGTTTTCGTGTCACCGGGGCCACGTCAGATGCACCGATGGCAGTGCTGGAAAACGACTCGAAGAAAATTTGGGCGGTGCAGTTTCACCCCGAGGTGGTGCACACCGAGCACGGGCAGCAGGTATTGCGCCACTTCTTGCATGATCTGGCGGGCATCACACCAAATTGGACGATGTCGTCGATTGCCGATTCACAAATTGCGGCCGTGCAGGCCCAGGTAGGTGACGAGCGAGCAATCTGTGGTTTGTCGGGTGGTGTTGATTCAGCCGTAGCCGCTGCGTTGGTGCATCGCGCGATTGGCGCGAATCTGACCTGTGTATATGTAGACACTGGGCTCATGCGCAAGAACGAAAGTGACCAAGTAGTGGAGACGTTCAAGCGCAATCTGGGCATCGAGTTGGTGCACGTGGATGCCGCAGACGAATTCTTTGACAAACTGCAAGGGGTCACCGACCCTGAACACAAGCGCAAGGTAATCGGCGAAACTTTCGTGCGCATCTTCGAGCGGTATACGGGCGGCATCAAAGACGCCAAGTTTCTTGTGCAAGGCACTTTGTATCCCGACGTAATCGAAAGTGGCGGGCGCGAGGGTTCGGCCGTCATTAAAAGCCATCACAACGTGGGCGGGTTGCCCGATGACATGACGCTGCAATTGTGCGAGCCGCTGCGCGAACTGTTCAAAGATGAAGTGCGGTCGCTTGGCACCGCGCTTGGCTTGCCCGACGAAATTGTGTGGCGACAGCCGTTTCCGGGGCCCGGTTTGGGTGTGCGCATCATCGGAGAAGTGACGCGCGAAAAAGTGAACATCTTGCAAGAAGCCGATGCCATCGTGCGTGAAGAAATTCAGCGAGCCGGGCTCGAGCGAGAAATTTGGCAGGCCTTCGCCGTGCTTGCAGACATTCGTTCGGTGGGAGTGATGGGCGATGAACGCACGTATGCCCGACCGATCATCATTCGTGCCGTAACGAGCGACGACGCCATGACCGCCGACTGGGCACGGGTGCCGTATGACGTGTTGGCCACCATGTCGTCGCGCATCGTGAACGAAGTCGACGGTGTGAATCGTGTCGCGTATGACATCACCTCCAAGCCCCCCGGGACCATCGAGTGGGAGTGAGCGCAGCGAGCGGACACTCGCAGTCACGCCGAGTGGGAGTGAGCGCAGCGAGCGGACACTCGTGTAAGCGCACTTTGTAACACAACTGTAAAAGAGGGTTAGACTGCCACCATCGTGATTCGGCCCGCCTTCAGGCGTACCCCCCTCCCACGAACCCGCCTCGCCTGGTTCGCTTTGGCATTGCTGGGGTTGCTGGCACCCCTGGCCGTACCTAGTTCGGTGGCTGCCGACACCATCGATGACCAGCGCCGACGGGTGTCTCAGATCGTTGACGAATTAGAGCGCTTGGCCGGCCAGGCCGACGAATTGGGTGAAAAGTACTCCGATGTCCTGGCCGAAAAAGACGCTCTTGAAGTGAAAATTGCCGAGACCGAAGTGAAGATTTTTGAGCTGCAAAAGCAACTCGCAGTGATGCAAGCCAACCTTGTCGGTGCGGCCCGTAGGTCGTTTGTGACCGGTGGTTCGGCGGGCAGCTTGTCGAGCATTCTGGGTAGCAGCGGCTCGCTGTCTGACGCCATGAAGCGTGCCTACCTTGGCTCAGCTGCAGCAAACATTGGCGCTTCCAACACCGATGCGATGCAGGGCCTCATTGACGACATCACGGCCGAAAAGTCGACCCTTGACCGTCAAAAGAAGCAGTTGGCCACAACGGCGACGTTCTTGGTGGGGCGTTTGGCTGCCAGCGACACATTGCTCGAGCAGTACGAGTCGTTGCGATCGCAGGCATTGCGCGATCTGGGCAATCTGCTCACCGAAGAAGAGCGCCGTCGTTCGCAAGATGCCGAAGCCACGGCCCGCAAAGACGCCGACAAATACAAGTCGAATTACAAGGTGGTTGCTTCGTCTCCCCAAGCGGGGGTGGCAATCAAGGCAGCATTGTCGCAGCTCGGTGTTCGCTATCGCTGGGGTGCATCAAGCCCGGGCGTTGCCTTTGACTGCTCGGGTCTCACCCAATGGGCCTGGGGCAAAGCTGGCGTGTCAATTCCGCGTGTTTCGCGATCTCAATACGCAGCCTTAACACGGGTGCCCATCTCGCAAGCCCAACCGGGCGACTTGTTGTTCTCGCAGTCGACGTTTTTCCATGTGGGCATCTACATCGGCAATGGCCAGATGTTGCACGCCCCACGCACGGGCGATGTGGTGAAGGTCAGCTCGGTGACGTGGACGCGTGTGCTGGGTGTCGGGCGACCCAATTAGCTTTCACTAAGTGATGAATCCAGCAACGGCTAGCGGATGGCAGCACGATTCGTTTTCGGCTGCAGGTTTCACGTACGACACGTATCGCAAGGGCAGTGGCCCAGGCGTGGTGGTGGTGCACGAGATTCCGGGCATCACCCCGGCGGTCATGAAGTTCGCCGATGAAGTAGTGGACGCCGGGTTCACCGTGGTCATGCCGCTCTTAGT
Source organism: Ilumatobacteraceae bacterium (assembly GCA_044351505.1). Classification (GTDB taxonomy): domain Bacteria; phylum Actinomycetota; class Acidimicrobiia; order Acidimicrobiales; family Ilumatobacteraceae; genus F1-60-MAGs027. The sequence continues at coordinate 6,643 of JBILFO010000019.1, read as the reverse complement.
CGGCGAAGTCGGCCGAGCCCCCGACAAAAAATACAACTTGTCATCAATGAGCAAGGTGTGCGTGTCGCGCGAGTTCACGACACTTGCGTTGGGCCAAACCTCGCCAGTCATCGCGTGGTTGCGCGCACTCGCCAAGCAGTTACATCGCGAAGTGGGCGGGCCTGGTGTTGGCGCAGTTGGCATGTGCTTTAGTGGTGGCTTTGCGCTCGGGATGATGCTGGACGATGTAATGATTGCCCCCGTGCTGGCGCAGCCATCACTGCCGTTTGCCTTCGGCAAAGCGCGGGCTGCAGATCTAAACCTGTCGCCCGACGACCAACTTGCTATCGCGCAGCGCGCGACCCAAGGTTGTGAAGTGCTGGGTCTGCGTTTCACAGGCGACCGGCTCGTCGGCACCCGATTTGATTCGCTGCGGGCACTTTTGGGCGAACAGTTCATCGCTGTTGAGTTTGCTTCGTCGGCGAAAAGCGACCATTCAGTGCTCACCGAGCAGCGTCAAGCTGAAGGTGTGCGCCGTGTGGTTGACTTCTTGCGAGACAAGCTGCTGACATGACCCACACCGAAGTCCGCAATGCCCATTTTGAGGCTCTCGTTGATCCAGTCACCGACTGGGCCACCGACTTCGACCACCTGCACCCCGCCTACAACGCCAACGCTCCCGAGATCTGGCAAGAACTGCGCGAAGGTTGCCCCGTAGCCCACTCGGCGCGTTACGGCGGCACGTGGTTGCCTGTGCGCCACGAAGACGTGAGTGCAATCGCCTATGACACCGAACATTTCAGTTCTGAAGACGTAGTGGTCAAGCGAATCAAGCCAACTGGCGAGAGTCGGCCGTACGGTGGCGCGCCACCGATTACCTCTGATCCTCCGTTTCATCATCATGCTCGTCGCGTGCTGTTGCCGGCCTTTGCTCCGCAGAAGATTGCTGCGATGGAAGCCGAGACGCGCGCTTTTTGCCACGCACTCATCGACAATCTTGGTGATGTCGATGTCTTTGATGCAGCCGATCAATATGCCAAACATATTCCGCCTGCGGTCATCGCCCACATGCTCGACTTGCCACTTGACGATGGCGAGATCTTCCGTGATTTCATCCACACCGCGCTCGAAGGCATCGCCGAAGACCAAGAGGTGCGCGAGGCCGGTTGGCAGAAGTTGGACGCATATCTCGACCAGCGAATCGCCGAACGCACCGCCAACTTGGGCGATGACCTACTGAGCTTTTTGTTGACCACCGAGATGGGTGGCCACCGTCTGCAGCCCGAGCACGTGCGCGGCACGGTCGCGTTGTTGCTCATCGCTGGCATCGACACCACATGGAGCGCGATCGGTTCGTCGTTGTGGCATTTTGCCAAGACCCCTACCGATCTGGCGCGATTAGTACAAGATCCAGAATTGCTTTCTACGGCAGTCGAAGAAATGCTGCGGGCCTATGCGCCTGTCACCATGGCGCGCACGGTGGCCAAGGACGTGGAGATTGGCGGCTGCCCAATGAAAGAGGGCGACTGGGTGCTGCTGCCATTTCCTGCTGCAAATCGTGACCCCGCCGTGTTTGAGCGAGCCAACGAAGTACTCATTGACCGCGAAGTCAATCGTCACGCAGCATTCGGTCTTGGCATCCATCGATGCGTCGGGTCAAACCTGGCGCGCATGGAAGTGCGCATCGCTCTTGAGGTATTTGTTGAGCGATTCCCCGAGTTTGAGTTGGCCAACCCAGCGGCAATCACGTGGAGCGTTGGCCAGGTGCGTGGCCCGCGTTCGCTACCGATTCGTGTTCGCTCGCGGGCAACCTCACAAACCAACGTGCCAGCAAAGTGATTGACGATCAACGCGTCACACTTGACCTGACGCAACTCAATACCGACCAGCGTGATGCTGTTGAGTACAACGGCGGCCCGTTGCTCATCATCGCCGGGGCTGGTTCGGGCAAAACACGAGTACTAACGCACCGGGTGGCGCACCTCATTGCATCTGGCGTGCACCCGATGAATATTTTGGCGATTACGTTCACCAATAAGGCCTCGCAAGAAATGCGTGCGCGAGTAAAAACGTTGGTGGGCGATGTGGCCGACAAAATGTGGGTGAGCACGTTTCATGCTGCATGTGTACGCATCCTGCGAGCCACTGCCGACCGTTTGGGGTACCCAAAGAGTTTCACCATCTACGACTCGGCAGATTCGCAGCGGTTGGTGGCCCAGATTATTCGTGACCTGAATCTCGACCCCAAGCGGTTTCCGGCACGCGGCGCCCAAGCCCGAATTAGTTTGTGGAAAAACGAGTTGGTCACACCTGCGGCTGCAGCCGACAGCGCATTCGGGCCGTTTGACACAAAGTACGCCGAGATTTTTGCCGAGTATCAGCACCGCACGGTGCGCGCTGGCGCCATGGATTTCGACGACCTGCTCATCAATGTGGTGCGGTTGTTTCGCGACCACCCCGAAGTGTTAGCTGCGTACCAGGAGCGCTTCAAACACGTTTTAGTGGATGAGTTTCAAGACACCAACTTGGCACAGAACGAAATCGTGTTGTTGCTTGGGCGCGAGCACCACAACGTGTGTGTCGTTGGTGACACCGACCAGAGCATCTACGCGTTTCGTGGCGCAGATTATCGCAATATTTTGCAATTCGAGCGAGCATTCCCAGATGTTTACACGGTGGTGCTGGCGCAGAACTATCGCAGCACACAGGTGATCTTGGATGCTGCAAATGCAGTAATCGCCAACAACGTTGAGCGCAAACCCAAAGAGTTATGGACCGAGGTTGGTGAGGGTGACAAAATTGTGCGCTACTACGCCGAAGACGAAGACGAAGAAGCGCGCTTTGTGGTGTCTGAATTAAAGCGGCTGCATCGCCACGAGGCAGTTAACTGGCGCGAGATTGCAATTTTTTATCGCACCAACGCACAGAGCCGTGTGATTGAAGAATTCCTGATTGACGGTGATATTCCGTATCGCGTAATTGGTGGCACCAAGTTTTATGACCGCAAAGAAGTGAAAGATGCCGTGGCATATTTGCGCTGTGTGGTGAACCCGGCTGACGAAATGAGCGTTCGACGCGCTATCAATTCTCCCAAACGTGGCGTTGGCGACACCAGCCTCGACAAGGTGTCGGCGCTGGCCAAAGAACAAAGTCTGGCGTTGTCGGTGGCTTTGCGACGCGCGGCTTCGGCTGGTGTTGGCGGGGCGGCGTTGCGTGGCATCAACGAATTCCTCAAGCTGGTGGATGAGTTGGAGGGCGAGTTGGTGCATGGCCCAGCCCACGTGCTGCGCGAGTTGCTGGAGCGCAGCGGATATTTGGCCGAGTTGCGCAATGAAGACACGCACGAAGCACAGGGGCGCATCGAGAACCTGGAAGAACTTATTGGTGCTGCGGAAGAGTTTCCCGACGCCAATGACTTTTTGGAAAAAGTGTCGTTGGTGTCTGACACCGACGAGATTGCTGGCGACGACAAGGTGATGATGATGACGCTGCACTCGGCCAAAGGGTTGGAGTTTCCGACCGTGTTCATCGTGGGTTGGGAAGAAGGCATTTTTCCGCATAGCCGCACCCTGCTTGACACCACTCAACTAGAAGAAGAACGCCGTTTGGCCTATGTGGGCATCACTCGCGCCGAGCAGCGTTTGTTTCTTACGCATGCCTGGAGCCGCAGTTTGCATGGCTCGCGGCAATACAACCCACCGTCACGATTTTTGGATGAGATACCGCTGGAGTTGCTCGATCGCAAGGGCAGTGTCGACACTGGTGCCGACGAAGGCCGTGGACATTTGCGTGAACAAACCGACTGGTCGCGAACCCCGGTGCCAGAGTTTCGCGCTCGCGGCCGCAGCGTGACGTCGTCAGCGAGTGAGGCCTTGCGCCCTGCGGTGCGAGAGGCCAAACTGTCGCACAACTTTGCTATCGGCGACGATGTGGTGCACCCGGTGTTTGGCGAGGGTGTGATTATTGATTTGGATGGCGCTGGCGAAAAGGCCGAGGCCACCGTGCGCTTCGTGGACAAGGGCACCAAAGTGCTCGCCTTGGCATGGGCGCCGCTGACGAAGCGGTAGCGGAGTCAGTTGCGCGTGGTGGTGTAGTCGCCGCTGACGAAGCGGTGACGCGCACCTACTTCATTCCAAAAACTGCGCGCAGCTGCGGTGCGCGCCGCACCAAGAAGTGGTCAACTACCCACACGACCAGCATTGATGCACCAAGAAGTGGAAAAAGAACGCCAAGCACAGCTGCAATGACGACTGCTCCACGCACCATGCCCGCGTCATATGGCCGGCGCGGAAACCCCAGTGAGCCGCGCGGTCGACGCTTCCAATACATGATTGGTGCAGAGAGCACAGAGAACATCACGCCGAGGCTGACCGCACCCATGACGATGCCGTTGACCACACCGACTTGTCGACCCATGTGCGCGTTGATTCCCCAGGAGGTGATCTTCGCGAGGTTGCCCCATGATGCTTCCCAACTCGTCTCAGCGAGAACATCGCCGGTGTACTGATCTAGATACACGGTGCGCTCTTCTTGTGCTCGCGACGGCCAGGCATTCGACAGCGTGAATACTCCCGTCTCATCAGCAGGTAGACCGATAGCGAAGCCCGGCAACATGTCGAGCTCTCGTCCTCGGCCCGCCACTTGTTCAAGAGAGAGTGACGTCGTTACTTCACTACCAGTGTTTACGTTCGGGTCCGACATCGGCACTCCGCGACGCTCGTTCGCCCACGAAATCTGCAGTCCAGGAGTCTCCACGCTCTGGGCATCACGCACGACACCTGAGATTGGGTCTTCGGCGGGAAAGTTGTAGCCCGAGTCAAGACGGTCAATCAGCGGGCCCCACACGACTGCACCCCAGAAGCCCGTCCACGGCATGCCGGTGATGGCGAGGAACACCAACACTGGAGCCCCGATTGCGCCGACGGTGGAGTGCATGTCGCGCCAACGACGGCGACCTTTTTCGCGGAATCGCGGAACAAATGCTCGTCGCCAGGCGTTTTTCATTCGCTTACGCGGAAACCAGAGGTACATGCCTGTCATCGCCATGACGAGTGTCCACCCGCCGGCGATTTCCACCAGATAGTCACCCCAACGACCCATCCAGAGCGTGCCGTGAATCTGCGTCGCAACGAAGTCGATACGGGTGTCGTTGTCGATGTGACCCAGCACTCGCGCATCTGCGGGGTTCACGTAGACCGAGAGGCTCTTGCCGTCAGCGGCAGTGATGTCGAATTGAGTTGCTCGTCCAGCGTCACGCGGGGGTACCACGGCATCGACGAACGCCTCCGGGTAGGCGTCGAGAACAGTTTGCTTTTGTTGTGCGAACTTGACCGGCGTTGCCACCGTCTCGACGTACAACATGTCGCCGTACGCCCAGCGTTCGATGGTGGGCTTGATGAGAATCACGAAGCCCGTCACTGCGAGCGTGAGCAGAATCGGTAGTACGAAGATTGCCGCGTAGAAGTGCCAGCGCCATGCGGCTCGCCAGCGAGTCGCGGCATCGTTGACTGATGCGGCTACACCGTCGGTACTTGGCGAGTCATTCTCGATGGAGGTCGTCATATGGATCGAAGTTCTTTCCGGATTCTGTTGGAGATGTAGGGCGAGGAGTAGACCGTGCCAGAGCCGAGTTCGTTCCGTCAGTTTCTTCTTTATTGCGGCGTGATTCGGCCAAGATCTGCAGGTATCGACCGAGCATGTAGGCGATTGCCCCAAGACCGAGCAGCATCGCAACGAAGCTTGCCCAGCCAAACCCAGTTGGCCCGCCGCCCGTTTCGGCCTCGTGGGTAATCCGCGACGTAGCGAGTCGAAGGTGGGTAATCCACGACATAGCGGACGGAAGATAGTTGGTCACTTGACGACTCGCATTCCGCGGGGACGCTGCGATCGTGGTCCCCGCGGCCGAACGTACATTGCGATACCCACTCCGATTGCTGCACCAAGCAGATGCACCCACTCAAAACCTGACGTCACATGCTCGGCGAAATAGTCGATGAATGCGAATGTCGTTTGAACCACCATCAACACGAACACAAGTGGAAGCGCAAAGAACGCCAGCCGAGTTCGCCACGCCACAGCGAGACCACTCAACGCAAGACTGATTCCTAGTGCACCGTCGCGGGCGAGATGCAAGTCGGCAGTCTCGGCGCCGAAGAGTGGTGACGATCCGAACAGCCACGGGACTGCAAGAAAGAGCTGCACCGCCGAGATAGCGGCGAGAACTGTTCGGCCAAGCCATGACGATCGCCGAAAGCGGTTTACTTCCGCAAGCACGAACTCGGCGTCGTTCGTCATGCGCTATGTGCCGTGTTGTTGGCCGCTGTTGATGATCGTGCGGCGTCACTGATGGAACTGCGCAGTGCTGATCGCGCACGGTGCAGGCGTGATCGCACGGTACCAACCGGGATTTCCAGAATCTCGGCCGCAAGTTCATACTCGTACTCCAGAAAATCAATAAGGAAAATCACTTCGCGGTGCTCAAGGGAAAGGTCACGTAGCGCATCGCTGGTATCGAGTGACAGGATCGTCGTGTTTCGATCGGCAGTGTCTCGAAGTGGTGACTCCTGACGCGAGTTGCGTTTCGCGAGCAAGTCGAATGCAACGTTGCGACAGATGCGTATCAGCCATGCTTCGCGATTCGACTCGGCACGAAATGTGGACCAGT
>JBILFO010000018.1:0-18684 GCA_044351505.1 Ilumatobacteraceae bacterium | reverse complement strand
CAGATGAACGAGTTGCTACACCGTTGCAGGTGGTGAATCGGGGCAAGACCAAACACGACGATTACGTAGCGATTCGACGAGTGGTGGAAGAGTACGAAGCACAGGCCGTGGTGATCGGGCTGCCACTCAACATGAGTGGCAAGGCCACAGCTGCTGCACAAAGTGCCATGGCTGAAGCCGAACAACTTCGTAGTGTGCTCAGTGTGATTGGCGTGGCTGTGTATGTGCATGACGAACGCTTGACTACTGTCAGCGCCGATCGGTCGTTGATGGAGATGCAAATGAAGGCCGATGCGCGTCGTCGCGTCGTGGACAAAGTGGCTGCAGCGGTGATGCTGCAGGGTTTTATCGACCACCGACGCAACACGTCAGATCGCGCATAATGAGCAACACCGAAAAGCCCGTGTCCGGCAAGCCCGTGTCCGAAAAGCCCTGGCGCGAAGATCCGTGGGACACCGTGTTGCCGGATGATGCGGCAGATACCGACGGTATGTTGCCTGATCTACGCGCGTATTCGCGCCAGATTCTGTTGGGCCTGGCCACAGTGGCAGTCGTGTTCATTGCTTGGGCGGGTTGGCAAGTGCGCGACTTGGCCAGCCAAGTGCAAAGCAACGAACAACTAAGCGCCCCAGCACAAGATGCATTGGTCGAAGTCTCTGTCGTGTTTCCAGAAGGTTTTACGGTTGCCCAGATTGCCGCCCGGCTCGAGCGTGACGGCCCAGGTTTGAGTGCTGCCGAAGTCGATGCTGTGCTGGTAGCCAACACACTGGCAGCACCATTTCGCCCAACCGGCGAGACGTCGTACGAGGGTTTGTTGTTTCCTGCGTTGTATCGCATTGCGGCCTACGAGACCGAACAAGATGTCATCGAGCGAATGATCGAAGAGATGCGTACGCGGGCGATCTCTAACGACATCGAAGCGGGCGCCGAGCGGCTTGGTCGTACTCCGTACGAAATCATCACGATTGCCTCGCTCATCGAAAAAGAAGTCAAGGTGCCCGAGGAGCGAGCTCTGGTGTCACGCGTGATTCACAATCGTCTCGCCAACGACATGGAATTGCAGATCGATGCGGCGCTCTACTACGGCGCGGCACCCGATGCAAAGTTTGCTGATCTGAAGGCAGCCGATAGCCCATTCAACGTGTACTTGCGCAAGGGCCTGCCACCAACCCCCATTGCTAGCCCTGGCGAGGCGGCCTTGATTGCTGCACTCAACCCGGCCGATAATCCTGCTGCTGACGACCCGCTGTGCACGGTGCGTAACCGCCGCGAGAAAACCGAACCGTGTCAACTGTTGTTCTATGTACTGGCCGATGCACAGGGCAGCCATGCGTTTTCGACTTCGTATCGTTTGCACGAAATCAACGTTGCTGCGGCCAAACAAGCAGGCATCTTGCCATGAGCACCCAGATTGCAGCGGTGATTGGGAGCCCCGTGCGCCACAGCCTGTCGCCGGCAATTCACAACGCGGTGTTTGCTGCCCATGGCGACGACTGGATGTATGCAGCGTTCGAGGTGCAACCTGAGCATGCGGCTGCAGCAATTAATGCCATGCGCATCTTGGGCATTGCTGGCTTGTCCATCACGATGCCCCACAAAGAAATGGTGATGGCTGCACTCGATGAAGTGCACCCTGCGGCCAAGTTGGTGGGCGCGGTCAATACGGTGGTGCGCAATGGCAACCTGCTGGTGGGGCACAACACTGACGGCGTCGGTTGTGTTGACGCGCTCAGTGCCGCTGGCGCTGACTTGTCGTCGGTAGCCGTCGTCGGCGCCGGAGCTACTGCGCGGGCAGTCATCGCAGCTCTGGCAGCGCACGGTGCACGTGTCACGGTCGTAAATCGCTCGCCGGCACGACTGGCAACCGCCGTGGCAGTCGGCAACTCGGCCCGCGCTGAATCCACCTTTGCGGGTGTGTTGTCCGACCTTGGCGCTTGTGCGACCATCGTGAATACCACACCCGTTGGCATGGCCGACGTCTCTGGCACCGCACCAGACGCCTTGCCGTTTGACGTGCAGGTCCTGACAAGTCGTCACACGGTGTTGGACGCCGTGTATCACCCGCTTAACACACCACTCGTGCAGGCCGCACGAACCCGTGGCGCAAGCGTGGTTGATGGGCTCGACATGCTTTGTGCTCAAGCGCGCCGCCAGCAGCAACTGTGGCTGGGTCGCTTGCCAGATATTGCGCTCATGCGTGATGCCGCGCTGGCCGAGCTGGCCAAACGACACGGGTAGAATTCAAAGCGCATGTTGCGCTACTTGACCGCCGGAGAGAGTCACGGTCAAGCGCTCGTCGTGATTGTCGAAGGTTTGCCTTCTAATCTGCCGGTTGTCGTTGCGGATATTGCCGACGAGCTGGCCCGTCGACGACTTGGCTTTGGTCGCGGGCCACGCCAAAAGTTTGAGCAAGATGAAATCGAGCTCATCGGCGGAATTCGCCATGGACGCACACTCGGCTCACCCGTAGCGGTGCTCATCAAAAACACTGAATGGTTTCGCAGCGATGTCTGGCATGAAGAGATGTCGCCCCATCCAGGTGCAACCAAAAAGCCGCTGACGCAACCGCGCCCCGGGCACGCCGATCTTGTTGGGATGCAGAAGTATGACTTTGTCGACGCTCGCGACGTGTTGGAGCGCGCTAGTGCGCGCGAAACCAGTGCGCGTGTAGTGGCCGGTGCGCTCGCCAAACTGCTGCTTAAGCAAATTGGTGTCGACATCGTGTCGCACGTGGTGGGTCTTGGTGCCGCGACGAATGATTCACCCGATCGACCGGGCCCCAACGACACGCCTCGTATCGATGAGTCGCCCGTGCGATGCTTCAACAAAGCGGCTGAGCAAAACATGATTACCGAAATTGAAGCAGCGGCAAAAGATGGCGACAGCCTCGGTGGCATCGTTGAAGTGCTCACGTATGGTCTGCCTGTCGGTTTGGGCAGCCATGTGCACTGGGATCGCAAAATTGACGGCATGCTCGCCGCATCCATCATGAGCATTCAGGCGGTCAAAGGCGTAGAGATTGGTGACGGCTTCACCGGTGCAGCCCGCCGCGGCAGCAAGGCCCACGACGCCATTACTTGGGATGAAGCGAGCGGTGCGTATCGCCGCGAAACTTCTAAAGCCGGCGGCACCGAAGGTGGGATGACCACTGGCGAAGTACTGGTCGTGCGCGCAGCCATGAAGCCGCTGTCAACTCTGAACCGTCCGACACTCAAAACCGTTGACGTGATGTCGAAGCAAGAAACAGTGAGCTTCAAAGAGCGCACCGATGTGACTGCAGTGCCCGCGATGGGAGTCGTTGCCGAAACCATGGTGGCGCTCGTGTTGGCAGCCGAAGCCCAGCGCAAGTTTGGCGGCGACTCGATTGCCGAGTTTGTTCGCAATGCCCGCGCCTTTGCCGAGTCGCTGCGCTAAGCGTCATGTCGCGCACGGCATTGTCGCGCACGATCGTGTTGGTCGGAATGATGGGGTCGGGCAAAACCACAGTGGGTCGGCAAGTCGCATCGGCTTTGGCCATGCGTTTTATCGATACGGATGATGCCGTGGTGGCAATGGCAGGCAAGGCCGTGCGCGATATTTTTGCCCAAGATGGCGAAGCAGCGTTTCGCGCAGCAGAGTCGCAGGCGCTGGCCGCGGCCTTGGCGTCAACCGATGATGTGTTGGTAGCAGCAGCGGGTGGCACAGTGCTGAGCGAAATCAACAGACAAGCAATGCAGAATGCAGCCGACATGGTGGTGTGGCTTGATGCCGACCCCACCACGCTGAGCGAGCGCACTAGCCGCGGTGCCCATCGTCCTTTGTTGGACGGCGATCCAGCTAGTCGGTTGGCTGCACTAGATACCGAGCGGCGGGCGTTGTATGCAAGCGTGGCAGATGTGTGTATCAATACCGCGGGCAAGTCGATTCAGGAAGTTGTGCGGCTCGTGATGAATGCAGTGACTGCCGAGCACGCATCATGACTCGCAAAGTGCGCGTGGCTCTTGGCGAGCGGTCTTATGACGTGATCGTCGGGCGAGGAGCCGTGTCTGAACTCGCCACGTTGATCCCGGCCGATGTTCGCCGGGTGGCAATCGTGACGCAGGCACATCTGCCATTTGATGTGGCACCGCATCTGCCTGCTGCAGTGGCCGTATCACGGCACGTTGTGGGTGACGGTGAGGCGCACAAAACTTTGGCCACTATCGAACGGTTGACCGAAGAGTTCGCCGCCGCTGGGCTAACCCGCAACGACTTGGTTGTTGGTGTGGGTGGGGGAATGGTCACTGACATTGCGGGTTTCGCCGCTGCATCGTGGCATCGCGGCATTCGGGTGGTGCACGTTTCCACCACATTGGTGGGCATGATCGACGCTGCCATCGGTGGCAAGACTGGTGTCAATCTTGCTGCCGGTAAGAACTTGGTCGGCGCTTTCTGGCAACCAACCGGCGTGGTGTGCGACACCGCCATGCTCGACACACTGCCCGCACGTGAGCAGCGTTGTGGCAGCGGAGAGATGGCGAAGTATCACTTCTTGACTGGTGACGATTTGTTGTCACTCGAGTTGGATGCGCGAATCGCACGTTGCGTGCAGATCAAAGCCGACATCGTCGGGCAAGACGAGCGCGAATCGGGTCGTCGAGCGGTGCTCAACTATGGACACACTTTCGGACATGCCCTTGAAGTGGAAAGCAACTTTGCCCTGGCCCACGGCGAGTCGGTGGCAATCGGCATGATGTTTGCTGCCCATGTTGCTCATGCCCTTGGTCGTATCGATGCTGGTCGTGTGGACGAGCATCGGCAGGTGATTGTTGAGCACTACGGGTTGTCGGTGACGGTGCCGCCTGGCATGCAACGCACTCGGTTGGTGGAGTTAATGCAGCACGACAAAAAAGCCGTGGCTGGGCTGACGTTTGTTTTGGATGGCCCCAATGGCATCGAGACAGTAAGCGGTGTTGACGAAGCAGTGCTGCACACGGCATTCGACGCGCTTTCAGTACCCTGAATCGCATGCCCATGAGCAAAGGTCGCCTGCTGTTGTTGCATGGACCAAATCTCAATCTGTTGGGCAGCCGCGAGCCGAGCATCTATGGCACCGCGACCCTGACCGATCATGTGCAGCGCGCAACGGCAACTGCCCAGCGACTCGGTTACGAAGTCGACAGCGAACAAAGCAACGATTTAGCCACACTGATTGGCATCGTGCAGACCGCGGGCACCAAGTATGCGGGCATCGTGCTCAACGCTGCTGCCTTCACCCACTTTGCCTGGAGCCTGCACGACGCACTGAAAAGCGTCGGCTTGCCGGTCGTCGAAGTACACCTGTCCAACCCTGCGGCGCGGGAGCCGTGGCGTCACGAGAGTGTGATTGCACCAGTGGCCATCGGGACCATCGCCGGATTCGGTGGCGAGTCGTATGTGCTTGGAATTGAAGCACTCATTCGACACCTGGAGAAATAATGACCGCCACATCAACCAAAGTTCAATCATCGGCCCTGCCACCTTTGACAGTTGCGGGCCGCGATTGTTTGGTGCGCGAAGAGTTGGCCAAGCGTGGCGAGGCCGAAGCGCTGATGGTGTTCGACTTGAACAACATTCGCTGGCTCACCGGGTTTACCGGCTCGGCTGGCACACTCATCATTCGCCACGACGAGATGGTGTTCGTCACCGACGGCCGATACGGCGAACAGGCACGTCATCAAATTGAGACTTCTGGTGCGGCTGCCCGAGTAGTGGTGGGCACTAGTGCTGCTGCACTGCGCGAGGGGCTAGAGCAGTCGCTGCATGCGGCTCGTGGCGTGGCCATCGACCCCACCGAGATAACTCACGCTCAGTTCGAAAACGTGCGCACGCAAACCACGGCACCGCTGGTCTCGGTCACGGGTGTGGTGCAACATCTGCGTCGATGCAAATCGCCCGCCGAAATTGCGCGCATGAAACGCGCATCAGAATGCACGGACGCCGCACTAGCTGAATGTCTACCCATGATGTCAACCCGGGTCACCGAGCGTGACGTGCGCGACGAACTCGAATACCGCATGCGCCGCCATGGTGCTGACGGCCCGAGTTACGACACCATTGTGGCGACGGGGCCCAACGGTGCCCGGCCGCATCATCGTCCGACCTCGACTCTGATCGAAGATGGTCATCTCGTGGTCATCGATGTGGGGGCGCTCGTCGATGGCTATCACTCCGACATGACCCGCACGTATCTGATCGGCGAGGTGAGCCCGCTCTTGCGCACAATGCACGATGTGGTGCGCGAGTCGCAACTGGCCGGTTTGGCCGCCGTTCGCGCTGGGGTGAGCGCCGGTGACGTCGACAAGGTGTGTCGCGACATCATCGCAGCAGCTGGTTTCGGCAGCGAATTCATCCACTCCACTGGGCACGGTGTGGGTTTGCAGATTCACGAACAACCATGGGTGCGCACGGCGATGCCCGAGCCGTTGCAGGCAGGTGAAGTAGTCACCGTTGAACCTGGGGTCTATCGTGAAGGGCTCGGCGGTGTACGGATTGAAGACCTCGTGGTCGTCACTGATACAGGCTGCGACATACTCACCGAATCACCAAAGGACATCTCGTGCCTGCAATTAGCACCAACGAACTAAGAAACGGCCTCACGCTCGAACTCGACAAGGGTTTGTTCAGTGTGGTGGATTTTCAACACGTGAAACCCGGCAAGGGTGGCGCATTCGTGCGCACCAAGTTGCGCAACGTGCGCACCGGGGCTGTGATCGAGCGCACATTCAACGCCGGAGTGCGAGTCGAGCAAGCGATCATCGACCGTCGCGACATGCAGTTTTTGTACAAAGAGGGTGATGCGTTCGTGTTCATGGACACCGACACCTACGAGCAGATCAACATCCAGCCCGTCACGCTTGGTGACGCTGCCGACTATTTGGTCGAGTCGGCCACGGCGCAGATTGCTTTGTTCGGCACCGAAATCGTGCAAGTAGAAATCCCGGCTTCGGTGGAGCTGACCATTGCCCAGACCGAACCAGGTATTCAAGGCGACCGCGTGTCGGGTGCGCGTAAGCCAGCCACGCTCGAGACCGGCAAAGTCATCCAGGTGCCGTTGTTCATCAACATTGGTGATCGCGTAAAAGTGGACACCCGTTCGGGCGACTACGTCACCCGAGTCTGAACGTAGTCGTCTCCTACATGTCTGAAGTTTCGCTGCCACCATCCGATGACTCGGATTGGAACCGCGAGTTCGACCCACGATCAGACGCTCGCGAGCGAGCACTCAACATTTTGTTTGAAGCCGACCTGCGGGCGGTTACCCCGAGCGAAGTGGTTGAGCGCATGCAGGTGGCAATTGACGACTTGACGAGCATCCTGGTAGTCGGCGTAGCCGAGCACCGCACGCGGATTGACGAGTTGATTACCGCCCACAGCCACGCCTGGTCGATTGATCGCATGGCCACAACTGACCGCAATGTTTTGCGGATGTCGACGTTTGAGTTGCTCGGCCGCAGCGAAGTGCCCACTGCGGTCATTATCAACGAAGCAGTGGAGCTTGCCAAGCGTTATGGCACCGACGACTCGGGTCGCTTCGTCAACGGCATGCTCTCGGCCATCGCCCGGACTACCCGCGAAGGTGGCGCGCCAACACCGCCACCAGCCACCCAGCCAAGTTCGTCTCCGGCACCACAGCCGGTAACACCGCCCGCCGCCGACTAGAACAACGGTATGGCCGGCGACCTGCGCACGGCAATTGACCAAGTTCGTCGCAGGCTGCAATCAGTCACCGTCTGGCACGCCATTGCAGTGTGCAGCACCGTGCTCTACACGGTGTGGTTGGCTTTACGCACCACGCGCAACCATTTTGGGCTGGGCACATCGGCCTACGACTTCGGATTATTCGACCAGGGTGTCTGGCTGGTTGCGCAGGGCAAAGCCCCGTTCGTCACGCTGATGGGGCGCAACTTATTTGGTGACCACACGTCATTTATTTTGTTGCCGCTGGTGCCGCTGTTTTGGGTGATTAGCTCGACGGGTTTGTTGTTTGTCGTGCAGGCGGTGGCGCTTGGCATCGGTGCACTGCCCATCTGGAAGGTGACGCGCGTGCTGCTTGATTCGTTGCCAATGGCGTGTGCGGCAGTGGTGGTGTATCTGGCCCACCCAGCCCTCACCTACACGGGGTTAGAGAATTTTCATCCCGATGCTGCGCTGGCGCCGTTGATTGCTTGGGCGCTGTATGCAGCGGTGTGTTATCGCTGGGTGCAGTACGCCGCTGCGGTGGTGCTCATCTTGCTGGTCAAAGAAGATACGGCGTTGTTTGTGGTGGCGCTCGGGGCGTGGGTGGCGTTGCGACGCGATCGGCGCATCGGTCTACTCACCGTGTTTGGGGCAATATGGATTGCTTTCATCATGTTGTTCGTCGTGTCACGCGGCATTGTCGGGGTTCCGTTTCGCAACGCTTGGCGGCTGCCGTTTGGGAGTTTTGGCGGTTTGCTACGTACGGCGTTATTGCGGCCCGACAAATTCATCGCGCATCTGGTGTCGGGCGAGCGACCCCTGTATCTCTTGCACTTGTTGGCTCCCGTCGGGTTCGTTGCGTTGGTGCGCCCCGAAATTGCGTTGCTCGGCACGCTGCCATTGCTGGCCAACTTGGTCAGCACGTTTTGGTATCAAAGCCAGATCGAGTATCACTACGCGGTGCAGTTCGTGCCGATTCTCGTTGTTGGGTCGGTGTATGCCATTTCGCGAATGGCCGAACACTGGCGCACCTGGTTGGTGTCGGCAATGGTGGTGGCGAGTCTCACTTGCGCCTACCTATGGTCGCCACTGCCACTCATGCGCACCGAGGTGGCCACTTGGTCACCAGCGCACCCCTCAGTGGCAGCCGCCCACGCGGCAATCAACCAAGTGCCCGACGATGCGGTGGTTGCTGCCTTTCATACGTTGACTGCCCATATGGCAAGGCGCGAACGTATCTATGTGTTTCCGACGCCGTTTCGTCGGGTGTTGTACGGGCCGGATGTTTTTGCCAAGGGTGATCGACTGCCATTTGCCGACGAGATAACGCACGTGGTGCTGCCACGGGCCGTGAGTGGCGAAGTCGAGGTGGATTGGGAGCGCGAACGAGAATTCTTCACTGTGGTCTATGGCAATGACTGGTGGACGGTGTACGAGCGGATACGATAAGGCGACCGTCAAACGAGTCCCGAGAGGCTCGAACGGCTAGGAGACCAACGTGAGCAACATGGTGATGTCGGTTGACGACGTCAGACGCGCGATTACCCGCATCGCTCACGAAATTCTGGAACGCCAACAAGGTTCGGCATCATTGGCACTCGTTGGCCTGCAGCGTGGTGGCGCATGGTTGGCCGATGCGATTGCTGCTGCGGTGAATGTGATCGAGCCTCATGCAACCGTGCCGGTGGGGTACATCGACGTGAGCATGCACCGCGATGACATCGGTTTGCGGCCAGTAGTGCCCGGTGCGATTAGTCGCATCGACTTTGCAGTCGATGGCACCACGGTGGTGCTCGTCGACGATGTGCTGTTCACGGGTCGCACCGTTCGTGCAGCGATGGAAGGCATCAACACCTACGGCCGCCCGCGCGCCGTGCAATTGGCGGTGCTGGTCGACCGTGGCCATCGCGAGCTGCCGATTCGCCCCGACTATGTGGGTAAAAATCTGCCCACGCACGTTGACGACGATGTGCGCGCCACGCAAGACGGTGTCGTCATCACCAACCGGGTCTCGTCATGAAGCATCTGCGCAGCATCGATGAACTCGGTCATGATGGCGTGGTGCGATTGCTTGAACTCACTCGCCACATGGTTGAAATCAACGCCAGACCAGTGCCCAAGGTGCCAGCCTTGCGCGGCAAAACCGTGGTGAGTCTGTTCTTCGAAGACTCCACCCGCACACGACTGTCATTCGAAACTGCCGCCAAGCGGTTGTCAGCCGACACGATGACATTCAGTGTGTCGACGTCGAGCGTGAACAAAGGTGAAAGTTTGCGCGACACGATCGAGACCATCTCTGACATGGGGGTCGATGCATTTGTCGTGCGCCACAAATCCACAGGCACGCCATGGCAAATCAGCGAATGGACCAACGCTTCGGTGGTCAATGCCGGTGATGGTTGGCATCAGCACCCGACTCAGGCGTTGGTCGACTGTTTCACCGTGCGCCAAGCACTCGGGGTCGAGCGTTTCGACGGTCTCACACTCACGATTGTGGGGGACATCAAGCACAGCCGCGTGGCACGCAGCAACATCAGTGCATTCAGCATGCTTGGCGCAAACGTGGTGTTAGTGGCGCCACCCACCTTGCTACCCCCCGATGTGGCCCACTGGCCGGTGACGGTGTCGCATCGACTTGACGACGTGCTGGCGCGCACCGACATGTTGTACATGTTGCGTCTACAGAGCGAGCGAATGTCGCAGGGTCATGTGCCCAGCCTGCGCGAGTATGGCGAAACTTTCGGGCTCGATGCTGCGCGGGCTGCCAAGTTGCCCAGCACGGCGGTCATTATGCACCCTGGCCCCATGAACAGGGGAGTCGAGATGCTCGTTGACCCATCGGCGTTGCCCAATTCGCTGATTCATCAACAAGTGGCCAACGGTGTGGCGGTGCGCATGGCGGTGTTGTTTGATCTGCTGGCTGGCGAGTCGTCGACCGCACATCTGGCGACGGTGGCATCATGACCAGCGCCGAGCGAATCGTGTTGAAGGGTGGGCGAGTGGTGGATTCGCGCGGCGAGCGTGTCGCTGACGTCGCCGTGCAGGGCGGTGTGGTGGTAGAAGTGGGCGAGCAGTTGAGCAGTGGCCGCGCGATTGACGCAGCGGGGTGTGTGGTGGCCCCAGGGTTTGTCGACCTGCATGCCCATTTGCGCGAGCCCGGCAAAGAAGAAGCCGAGACCATCGAAACCGGCAGCCGGGCGGGTGCCAAGGGTGGCTATACCGCTCTCGTGGCGATGCCCAACACAGACCCGCCGCAAGACAGCGTGGCAGTCATCGACTTTGTGCGTGAACAAGGCAAGCGGGCAGGGTTGCTCGAGGTGGTGCCGAGTGGTTGCATCACCTTGGGCCGCCAGGGCGAGACGTTGGCCCCGATGGCCGAGCTCGCTGCGGCCGGTGTGCGCATTTTTACCGACGACGGCAACGGTGTGCAGGACGAATTGCTCATGCGCCGAGCAATGGAATACGCCAAAGGTCTCGGTGTCACGCTGGCTCAGCACTGTGAAGTCGCCACGCTCACCAAAGGTGCAGTGATGAACGAGTGTCAGTGTTGCACGTCGCTGGGTTTGCCAGGTTGGCCGTCGATTGCCGAAGAGCTCATGGTGTTTCGCGACATTGAACTGGCTCGTTTGACCGGTGCACGCGTGCACTTTTTGCATCTGTCAACTGCCCGCAGTGTGGAGTTGGTGCGAGCCGCCAAGCGTGACGGCTTGCCAATAACTGCTGAGGTCACGCCACATCACTTGTCGTTAGACGAAACCCGTCTCACCACCTTTGACACAGTGTTCAAAGTGAACCCACCGCTGCGTTCGCTAGCCGACATTGCTGCGCTGCGAGCTGGTGTCGTCGATGGCACGATTGATGCGTTAGCCACCGATCATGCACCACATCCACGTCGCGACAAAGAGCTCACGCTCGATCAGGCGCCACCCGGCATGCTCGGCTTAGAGACCGCGCTGGGTGTAGCGCTCGGGGTGCTCGACGTGAGCCTCACTCAGTTGGTGCGCATCATGTCGATTCATCCCGCCCAAATCGCAGGCATCGCTGATCGTCATGGTCGCGACATCGAACCAGGTACGCCGGCAAATCTTGTGGTGTTCGACCCAAATGCCACGTGGCAGGTGGAGCCCGAGATGCTGGCGAGCAAGAGTCGCAACACGCCGTATGTTGGGATGACCTTGCGCGGAAAAGTTCGACACACGATATTCAACGGTGACATCACTGTGCTGAATGGTGAAGCACAACGATGAACGCGCTCCTCGTGCTGGCTGATGGCAGCGTCTTTGAAGGTGAAGCCATCGGTGCTGATGTTCCGGTGTCATCGGGCGAGGTGGTGTTTCACACTGGGCTCAGCGGTTATCAAGAAGTGCTCACCGATCCGAGCTATGCCGGTCAGGTCATCACGTTCACCACACCACATATCGGCAATTACGGGGTGACGCAATCCGACAACGAATCAGCAAAGGTGTTTGCCCGCGGTGTAATCATGCGTGAAATCGCCAGGCGGCGCAGCAACTGGCGCAGTCAAGAACCCCTTGACGTGTTTTTGCGAGCCCGCGGTGTGGGTGGCATCACCGGCATCGACACTCGTCGCTTAACACGGCTACTGCGCGACACGGGTTCGTTGCTCGGCGCCTTCGGCACAGCTGACTTGACCACATTGCAGGCGGCTGTGGCCGCCGAACAAGGCACGGCCGGTCGCAACTTGGTGGCAGAGGTCAGCACGCTGTCACCGTATGACGTGTCCAACACAATGCATGCGGAGAAAACCATGTCTGCGCCTAAACCATTTTCGGTAGTGGCGTACGACTTTGGCATGAAGCAGACCATCTTGCGATGTCTGAGTGAGATCGCCGACGTGCACGTGGTGCCGGCCCGCACGCCAGCCAGCGAGGTCATTGCCCGACAACCCGATGGCGTGTTTTTGTCGAATGGCCCAGGCGACCCCGAGATGGTGCTTGATGCACCTGCCAACATTCGCGAACTCATCGCTGCCGATATTCCCGTGTTTGGAATTTGTCTTGGACACCAGTTGTTGGGCCTGGCCTTGGGTGGGCGCACATTCAAGTTGCCGTTCGGTCACCATGGCGCGAATCATCCGGTGCGCGACGTGACCACGGGGCGAGTCGAGATCACCAGTCAGAACCATAATTTTTGCGTCGACCCCGACTCGCTAGCGGGCAAGGTCGATGTCACGCATGTGAACCTCAATGACAACACCAACGAAGGCATGGTGGTGCGCGGGGCACGAGCATTCAGCGTGCAGTATCACCCCGAAGCAGGCCCGGGGCCGCACGACTCGCGTTATTTGTTTGAGCGATTCGCAGCGATGATGCGCAGTGGGGGTAACTAGTGCCGCGTCGCAATGATCTGCACAGCATCCTGGTCATCGGTTCGGGGCCGATTGTGATCGGCCAGGCCTGTGAGTTCGACTATTCAGGCACGCAAGCATGTCGCGTGTTGCGCGACGAGGGCTACCGCGTGATTCTGGCGAACTCCAACCCGGCCACCATCATGACCGACCCTGACTTTGCCGATCGCACCTATATCGAACCACTCACCGTTGAGGTGCTGGCCGCGATCATCGAGCGTGAGCGCCCCGATGCAGTGTTGCCGACCTTGGGCGGCCAAACGGCGCTCAATTTGGCGATGGCATTGTTTGAGCGGGGCTTGGCGGGTGTGCCAGGCACACCAGAGTTGATCGGTGCCAACGCCGAAGCAATTTCCACCGCCGAAGATCGCGAAAAGTTCAAACGCGCGATGCTCGAGATAGGGCTCAAGGTTCCGCAGAGCGGTATTGCCCACACGTTGGCCGAGGCGCAAGAGGTGCTGGCCGAAATTGCGTTACCCGTCATCATTCGTCCGGCGTACATCTTGGGCGGGCGTGGCACGGGTATCGCCAACACCACAGATGAGTTCACCCAGATCGTGACTGCTGGTTTGGCTGCCAGCCCCATCGGTGAAGTCTTGATCGAAACGTCAATCAAGGGCTGGAAGGAATACGAATTGGAAGTCATGCGCGATAGCGCCGACAACTGCGTGATCATCTGTTCGATTGAAAACATCGACGCGATGGGAGTGCACACAGGTGACTCGATCACTGTTGCGCCGGCAATGACGTTGTCTGATGTGGAGTACCAAGAGATGCGTAACTCGGCTTTTGCCTGCATTCGCCGGGTCGGAGTCGAGACTGGTGGTTCGAACGTGCAGTTCGCAGTGAATCCGACCACGGGTGAACAAGTCGTCATCGAGATGAACCCCCGCGTGTCACGCTCGTCAGCGCTGGCATCCAAGGCGACGGGGTTTCCGATTGCCAAGATTGCCGCCAAGTTGGCGGTGGGTTACACCTTGGATGAGATTCCGAACGACATCACCAAAATGACTCCTGCCAGTTTCGAACCAACGATCGATTACGTGGTCACCAAAGTGCCGCGTTGGGCGTTCGAGAAGTTTGCCGGCGCAACCAACACCCTCGGTACCCAGATGCGCAGTGTCGGTGAGTCGATGGCCATTGGGCGCACGTTTCCTGAGAGCTTGCAGAAAGCACTGCGCTCGCTAGAAATCGGTCGGGCCGGCCTCAACTGTGACCCAGCAGAACAAAACTTCGCGGCCTATGACGACGCGCAATTATTGAGTGCAGTCGAGACCGCTACACCCGACCGCATATTTCAGGTGGGCGAATGCATTCGTCGCGGGATGGACCTCGATGTCGTGCACACAGCCACCGGCATTGACGTGTGGTTCTTGGATCAAATGAAAGCGATTTACGAAGAGCGTGAGGTGCTGACAACAGCCACGCCGCAATCGCTTGATCGCCAAGGGTGGCGTCGCGCCAAGCGGCTCGGGTTCAGCGATGCCCAACTGGCATGGCTGTGGTCAGCTGATGAGGCTGTGGTTCGCTCGGCGCGGGAAAGCGCTGGCGTGCTACCGACCTATAAATCTGTGGACACGTGCAGTGCCGAGTTCGCTGCCGAGACACCGTATTTTTATTCGACCTACGAAGACGAATGCGAAGTTCGCGAGTCGACCAAAGATCGGGTCATTATCTTGGGAAGTGGACCCAACCGCATCGGTCAGGGAATCGAGTTCGACTATTGCTGTGTGCATGCCAGTTTTGCGCTGCGCAAAGCCGGCTACGAAACGGTGATGTTGAATTGCAATCCCGAAACTGTGTCCACCGACTATGACACTTCCGATCGTTTGTATTTCGAGCCGCTCACCACTGAAGACGTTTTGAACGTGATTGCCGTCGAGACCAAAGCAGCCGGCAAGCCACCGAAGTTGATCGTGTCGCTGGGTGGCCAGACACCGCTCAAGTTGGCAGCATCACTGCCGGCTGAACTCATCGCAGGAACCTCGCCGGCATCAATTGATATGGCGGAAGATCGCGAACAATGGAACGCATTGTGCAACCAGCTTGGAATCGCTCAACCACCTGGGGCGACTGCCACCACGCTGGCGGGTGCACGTGCAGTGACGCAGACCACGGGTTATCCGGTGTTGGTGCGACCCAGCTATGTGCTCGGTGGGCGAGCCATGCGCATCGTGCACGATGACGCTCAACTTGCCGATGCAATGGCCGAGATGGAGCTGTTTGGTTCGCTCGGCCGCGAGGGCGGTTTGTCGTCGTCACGCCCTGTGCTCATTGATCGTTTTTTGCAAGGTGCCACCGAGGTCGATGTTGACGCCATTCGTGACCACACCGGCGAGGTGCTCATCGGCGGTGTGATGGAACACGTCGAAGAAGCAGGTATTCACTCGGGTGACTCGGCGTGCGCACTGCCGGCCCAAACGCTGTCGGAACAAGCCCTGTCAACCATCAGCGAATACGTGCACAAGATTGCAGCAGCGCTCGATGTGCGCGGGCTCATCAACGTGCAGTTCGCAGTGGCCGACGACAAGGTATATGTCATCGAAGCAAATCCGCGCGCGAGTCGCACGGTGCCGTTCGTAGCCAAGGCCACTGGTGTGCCTTTGGCGATGGTGGCCAGTCGGGTGATGCTCGGCGCGACCTTGGCGCAATTGCGCGACGAGGGCCTCGTGCGCCGACCTGCCACCGGACATGTGAGTGTGAAAGAAGCAGTGTTGCCGTTTAATCGGTTTCCCGAAGTCGACACGACGTTGGGGCCCGAGATGCGTTCGACGGGCGAAGTGATGGGAATCGACTCCACATTTGGGCGAGCCTTCATCAAAGCGCAGTCGGCGGCCGGCACTGAATTGCCCATGCAGGGTCGAGTGTTCGTTTCGCTCAATGACCGCGACAAAGCGGCTGCAGTAGAAATCGGCCAGGCGCTCGTGGCCGTGGGCTGCACCATCGTGGCCACGATGGGCACGGCTGATGTGCTTACTGCCGGTGGGGTCGTCGTAGAGCGTGTGGTGGGCAAAGTGTCACAACGCAGCGTTCAGCAACAAGGTGTTCAGCAACAAAGCGATCCTGGCGACGCAGTGGCGCTCATTAACGATGGGTCAATTGTGTTCGTCATCAACACCCCACAAGACAGCGGCACCCATCGCGACGGTGAAGCAATCCGCAAAGCCGCCAACGTAAAAGGCGTTTCGCTGGTTACCACCGTGCGCGCGGCGCGGGCAGCGGTGCAAGGCATGCGTGAGCGTCGCGATACGCCACTCGGCATTCGCTCACTGCAGGAATACCACGGCTTGTCGTCGTGACCTCGCCACTCGGCATCCCCCACACACGCATCGGCGCACTCACGTTGCCCAGCCCGGTGCTCACGGCATCCGGCACGGCGGGGCATTCCGATGAACTTGCGGCGTATGTGGATTTATCGACGCTGGGGGCAGTGGTGGTGAAGTCAGTGGCTTCGTTTGAGTGGCAAGGAAACCCTGCGCCCCGCCTGCATGCCACGGGCAGCGGCATGATCAACGCGGTCGGCCTGCAGGGCCGCGGCACAGCGCACTGGGTGCAACACGACCTGCCGCGCTTGCGAGCGCGTGGCGCACGAGTGGTAGCCAGCATCTGGGGGTTTCGTGAATCCGAATACGAACAAGCCGCGCGCGATCTGGTTGGCGTTGCCGATCAACTCGTGGCAGTTGAGGTCAACTTGTCGTGCCCCAACGTGGATCATGCCCGTGGCATGTTTGCCCACAGCGCTACGGAGTCGGCGCAAGTTATTGCCACAGTGCGACGCGTGTTGCCGGCCACCGTTGGCGTGTGGGCCAAGTTGAGCCCCAACACCGATCAACTGGTGTCAATTGCGGGCGCGGTGGTAGCAGCCGGTGCTGATGCGTTAGTGCTCGTCAACACCGTGCTCGGCATGGCCATCGACATCGACACGCGTCGCCCGGTTCTGGGCAACGGTGGTGGCGGCCTGAGCGGTGCTGCGATGCACGCAGTAGCGGTGCGCAGTGTGTTCGACGTGCGGGCTGCTCATCGCCACGTGCCGATCGTGGGGGCTGGGGGAGTCAGCAATGCCGACGACGCACTCGAGTTGATGATGGCTGGCGCTGATGCGGTACAAGTGGGTACTGCAACGTTTGCTGATCCGCGAGCAGTCGCCAAGATTCAACGCAACATGTTTCGCTGGGCACAACGCCAGGGCATCACATCGTGGGGCGAGATCATCAACAGTGCGCACTAGCCTTCTGTTATGGCAGTGACGCCAGTGGTTGACCAGCGCAGCGAGAAAGTGCTTGCCCGCCTTGCCGAGCGGCGCACTCAACTCGAAGCCCTTATCGGTGCGGTGCACGACCATTCGATTTCTCTGGCCGATGTCTTCGCTCGTGCAGGCGACCCCAGCGTGACCACGCTCGAGCCTGATGCACTCGTATGTCGATTCGTGTATCTCGTGAAAATTGCCGAGGCGTTGCCCGGTGTTGGCAAGGTTCGCGCACGTCGCGTGCTGGCTGACCACGGATGTGGCGAACGCACGCGGGTCGGTGACGTGGCGGTGAATGACCGCGACACTTTGGTGGAGGCGTTGCGATGAGTGGCATTGTGTTTGTGGTGTCGGGGCCAGGTGGTGTTGGTAAGAGCACAGTGGTTGGTGAACTCATGAAACGTGATTCGGAGTTGTGGTTGAGTCGATCATGGACCACCCGCGAACGTCGCCCGGGTGAGGCTGATGACGCCTACAACTTCGTGTCGCGTGATGCCTTCGAAGCTCACATCGTGTCAGGTGGCTTCTTGGAGTGGACCACGTTTTTGGGCAACTATTACGGCACACCGCTGCCCACACCGACCGTCGGCAAAGACATCGTGCTGGAAATCGAAGTCGATGGTGCCAGCCAAGTCAAACAACAACACCCGGCCGCCGTGCTGATTTTCGTGTTGCCGCCATCGCGCGAAGAACAACGCCAGCGACTCACGGTGCGCGGCGACGATGAGCGCAAAGTCGACGAACGGCTCCGCAAGGCCGAAGAGGAAGAGCCAGTGGGTATCGCCCTGGCTGACCACGTGATCATCAACCACACGCTGGACCAGACCATTGCCGACATGCTGGCCATCGTGGCGCAGGCTCGCCGCGCCGCTAGTCTCTAGAGGTCCCAGACGCCCTCGTCTTGGACTCGCCATACAACGCCCCAAGGAGTCTTGTGTCCACCACGCCTGAAAATTCCATGATGTCGCCGGCAATTGAGAAACTGATGAACCGTACGCATTCCAAGTTCAGTCTCGTCACCTTGGCCGCCAAGCGGGCCCGCGAGATCACCGAATACTTCGGCAACCTGCAAACCGGCAGTGTCGTCGGCCCAACCGTCGAGTCGGTGAGCACCAAGCATCTTTCGGTGGCATTCGAAGAAATCGCCGCTGACAAAGTGCGTTTCGTTGCCAAGACACTCGACGAGATTCGCGCCGAAATTGCCGAACTGCAGCGTCAAGAAGACGAAGCCAACGCCCTCGATGCTTCGCAGGACGCCGAAGCACAACCCGAGTAGATTTTAGTCGTGGCACGTAACTTCACGTTCACGTCAGAGAGTGTGACCGAGGGTCACCCCGACAAGATGGCTGACCAGATCAGCGACTCGGTATTGGATGCAATTTTGGCGGAAGAC
>JBILFO010000095.1:0-5831 GCA_044351505.1 Ilumatobacteraceae bacterium | reverse complement strand
GAATCAATGGAGTAAGCGACAGGTGGAGTCGGCCGGTCTTGACTATTTCGGAATTGGTAGAAATTGAAGCCAGTAGTCGTAACCGGTGCGGCCGGGTTCGTCGGGGCAGCTGTTGCGAAGCGCTTACTTGAGCAGGGCTGGGATGTGGTCGGAGTCGACAATCTTAATTCGTATTACTCCGTCAATCTCAAATTGCACCGGCTTGCCGAACTGCAGTTAAGGCCGAACTTTCGGTTTCATCAAATTGATATCTCTGATATGGGAGCTTTGAGCCAACTCGCTGAGAGTTGCAACAACGCTCCCATCATCCATCTCGCAGCTCAAGCAGGTGTGCGGTACTCGATTCAAGAGCCTCAGTCATATGTTTCCAGCAATCTGGTGGGATTTGTAAACATGGTGGAGTTTGCGAGACGCGTCGTGTCGCCGCACTTTATCTACGCGTCAACCAGCTCGGTGTACGGCTTGAATGCTCAAGTGCCGTTCACTGAAACCCAAAGTGTCCGACATCCGCTCAACTTGTACTCTGCGACCAAGATCGCCAATGAAGCAATCGCGCACTCCTACTCACATTTGTTTTCGCTGCCAACGACCGGTTTGAGATTCTTCACCGTCTACGGGCCAGCAGGACGACCCGACATGGCCCCGTTCATCTTTGTGCGCAAGGCTCTTCGAGGCGAGACGATTTCGCTCTTCAATCAAGGACAAGGTACGCGAGATTTTACATATATTGACGACATCGTCAATGCGATCGTTGCTTTGATTTCTCTTCCTGCCACCGCTGACAAGCTTTTTTCTCGTGAGAGTCCGAATCCATCGACTAGCACGGCGCCATTTCGCATCTTCAACATTGGGTCTGGGCAACCAGTGCGCGTGACGGACTTCCTCACCGTCCTCGAGGCAGCACTTGGAGTTTCGGTGCCGACCAAGGAATTGCCTGCGCAGGATGGCGATATGGACGTAACCCATGCTGATACATCGGCTTTACGGAGTGCCATCGGCTGGACCCCAAAAACGTCTTTGGCAGCTGGAGTTGACCACCTAGTTCGCTGGTGTCGCTCGAACCCTTCGCTACTTGGCGATTAGTGCCCTGACTGGGCACGTAAGGCGCCAAAGTTAGACTTCCGATGATGTCGGCTACGCAAGAAGATGTTTTGTGCGTCATTCCTGCCCGCGGGGGATCAAAGGGGCTGCCCGGTAAGAACTTGATGGAGCTTGAGGGAGAGTCCCTGATTGCGCGGGCAGTGCGCCACGCACGAGAGTCCGGGGTTTGTGACGTTGTCGTCGTGACCACTGATAGCGAAGAGATTGCAGCACGAGCTCGTGAGGCAGGGGCTCTGGTTCCGTTTCTGCGACAGCCTGAACTGTCCGGTGACCTCGCCACAACCGAAGCAACTCTTCTCGATGCGCTCCTTCGCACCGAACTCGCGTTGTCACGCACGTTTGAAATCTGCGTCTTTATCTCACCGACCGACATCTTTCGTGAGCCAAATTGGATTTCGGCATGTGTTCATTCACTCCGCAACGACGAATCCCTCGAGAGCGCTTTTGTCGGCCTTGGTACTCACAAGAATTATTGGGAGCAGCAAGAGGACGGCTCTTGGATTCGTTTACGTGATTGGATGAAGATTTATGCCTCACGGCAGGTACGCCGCAAGGTTGTTCGTGAAGACACTGGTCTCGCAAGTGCGAGTAGGTCACGAATCTGGCGAGAAGGTCGAAGAATCGGTGATCGCGTCATGGTGATTGTGCACGACGATGACTTCACATCAATCGACATCCACAAGAAAGAAGATCTTGACTTGGCGCGTGCGGCTACAAAGATTAGAGCTGATTCACATGTCTAGACCCCTAGTTTCCATAATCGTTCGCACTCGCAATGAAGAGCGATGGATTGACAAGTGCTTGGATGCGATCGCTGCACAGGACTACCGAGAACATGAAGTGATACTCGTTGACAACAAGTCAACCGATGCAACTCTGAAAAAAGCTCAGCGATTCAACGCAAAAGTCTTATCAATATCCGAATTTCGACCAGGGGAGGCCCTGAACGACGGAATCCGAGCATCCAAAGGCGATGTCATCGTCTGTTTGTCGGCGCACTGCATTCCCGCATCACCCAGCTGGCTATCAAACTTGGTGTCGCCACTGCGTGACGAACAAGTCGCGGGTGTTTATGGCCGACAAGAGCCACTTCCATTTTCTGATCCGCATGACAAGCGAGACCTTCTGACGGTGTTCGGCCTTGACCGCAAGACGCAGGCACGCGATCCATTTTTTCACAACGCAAATTCAGCGCTTCGCCGATCGACGTGGGAGCAGTTTCCCTTTGACGAGACCGTCAAAAATTTAGAAGATCGAGTTTGGGGTCAAGTGGTAATCAACGCTGGGAAAGTAATCATGTACGAGCCGACCGCCAGCGTGTACCACTGGCACGGAATTCATCAAGGGCTCGACGTCAAGCGGGCGCAAGGTGTCGTGCGAGTCATGGAGCAAATTCACGGCGAGTCGGTGCTGCCGGATTTCCTCGCAACAGAACAACAACACAATGTCGTCGTGATTCCGGTGAGATTGCAACCAGAATTTGCGCTTCAACAAGAGTTACTGGCCGTCACGGTCGAGCATGCGTTGCAGCTGAGAGGTATCGCAAGGGTGGTTGTTTCCACAGACTCCGAAGAGCTGGCAAGTATTGCTCGCCAAGCAGGGGCCGAAGTGCCATTTATTCGCCCAAGTCATCTTGCCGATAAATCTGTCGACGTCGTCAATGTTGTGCGACATGCGATGACTGAGGTCGAGAAAGTTGCCGAGGTTGTGGATGCCGTCGTGCTTCTAGAAATTGCGTATCCACTGCGACGTGTCGATGACATCAGTGACATGCTTGACCGGCTCTACGCGGAAGGTCTTGAAGTGGTTGTCGCTGGTCGACGTGAACGCCGAGGTCTTTGGGCTGACGATAATGGCGTGGTGGTGCAAGTGGGTGAGGGTTTCAAACCTCGGGAGACGAAGACGTCAAGTGCGTATATCGGACTTCTCGGCTACGGGACCATTCTTCGGAGCGCGGCTCTAAGAGGTCAAGAACCCTTTGCAAGTCGTGTCGGAGTGTTTGAAGTTTCAGATGAGCTTTCATCACTGGAGTTTCGCTCAAGTATTGATCTGCTACTAGCGCGGCGTTTACTTGACCGAGCCAACTCAGAGAGTTTGTAGTAGTGCGCATAGTTCTGGTCGGCTGTGGACGTGTCGCCCACCATTATCGGACGATTCTCGATGACCCGAAATTGGCGGATGTGCAAGTAGTTGGCGTGTGCGATGTTGACGCTTCTAAGCGGATAGATTTCGCGAGTCACTTCCAGGCGTTTGAGAGTGCCGACATTGAAGAGTGCATCGCTCAGGGAAATCCCGATCTTGTGGTGGTGGCAACGCCATCCGGACTGCATGCTGAGCACACAGAAATTGCTCTCAACGCAGGGCGACATGTACTTGTTGAAAAGCCAGCTGCCATGGTGCCTGCTGATATTCGTCGTCTCGACGGTCAGGCTAAAGCGAAGGGCTTGATGTATGGCGTCGCGTTTCAAAACAGATTCAATCCAGCGGTTCGACTGCTGAAGTCCGCTGTTGACGATCAGCGATTTGGCGCGGTTACCAGCCTCTCCGTTCGATTGCGCTGGTCTCGGGACCAGACTTACTACAGCGATGGCTGGCATGGAACTTGGGCAATGGATGGAGGTGTTATCAATCAGCAAGCTATTCATCATGTGGATGTCCTGCAGTGGTTGTTTGGCCCCATTTACGAAGTCAATGCAACAATCGGCAATCGGCTCAATCAGCTTGAGGCAGAAGACACGTTGGTGGCTCTCTTCAGGACATCGTCGGGAGCGCTTGGCACAATAGAGGCAACTACCGCGGCTCGTCCGCGTGACTATGAGGCATCACTCACGGTCACTTCAGAAGGTGGCGTGGCTCGAGTCGGGGGAATAGCACTCAACAGAGTCGACGAATTTGACTTCGTGCGCCCTCTGGTATCAGATCCACAGACTGCTGAAGCTGCGAGTCAGAACGTACCAACCGGTTACGGCTTAAGTCACGGCACCTTATTACGCGAAATCGCCGATCGACTCAAGACTGGAATCACTGATGCGCCTGTCAACGCAATTGACTCTGTCCATACTTGTGAGATCATTCATGCCCTCTATCAGAGTGACGAGCAACGCCAGTGGGTTGCCGTTGGCGAGGCCTCACTTTCGGCAAGACTGGGCGTCAAGGTGGCCCAACGATGACAGATATTCAGAACAAGTTCCCTGGCAAGGATGTGACTCCCGAAGACCTTGAAACAAAGTTTCCTCTTGTTGCCAAGAAGTCACCTGACCATTTCTCGCGTTTTGAGGTTGCGGGGGTGGTCTTCGGTGGTTCTGGAATTCCAATCATGGCCGGACCAAACATGGTCGAGTCGGAAGAGCTAATCGTTGACATTGCAAAAAATGTTCAAAGACTGGGCGCCCAATTCCTTCGTGGTGGGGCGTTCAAACCGTTGACGTTTCCCTATCGCAGCGCCAAGTACAACGAGACCCGCGAAAAAGGGATTGCGTGGCTGGGTGAGGCCAAGCGTGCGACAGGCTTGCCAGTGATCACCGAAGTGATGGAAGAGCGCTTCTTGCCATTGGTGTGTGAAGTCGCGGACATCATTCAAATTGGGTCACGCAACATGCAGAATTTTCCATTTCTGACCGCCTGTGCAAAAACTGGCAAACCGCTGATGTTGAAGCGTCACTACGGTGCATCGCTTCGCGATTGGCTGGGTGCGGCTGAGTATCTGATGATTGAGGGCAATGAGCGGATCATGCTCTGTGAGCGTGGAATTACTACGGCACATACCCATCGTGCCACCTCGCGTTTTCTGCTTGATCTTCAGGTGATTCCCGCCGCTAAGGAGCTCACACATTTGCCAATCATTTCAGACCCATCACACGCCACCTTCTGGGCTCCGTGGGTTACACCTATGGCTCTTGCGTCAGTGGCAGCAGGCGCAGATGGGCTCATGATTGAGGTCCATCCGACCCCAAGTGAAGCAGCCGTTGATCCACTGCAGCCCCTTGATTATTCCGAATTCGGTGAGATGGTTCGACGTGTGAAGATAGTGAGTGATGCAACTCGACTCACTCGTTAGCAGCCTTGATATTCTTGTGGCAAACGACTTGCCGTTAGAGCTGCCTGAACGGACTGCTTTTATTGTTGGAGTAACGCCCTCGCAAGGCGCTCGTTCCCCGCGGCTCTGGAATGCAGCATTTCAAGCTGAAGGTTGGGGCGGCGAGATGTTGCCATTAGATGTGGCGCAAGACCAAGTTGTTTCGGTCTTAAAGTACTTAGAAGCCGACCCCCGCGTAATCGGGGTGGCAATTGCAGCACCGTATAAATCATTGGCTGCTGAGCTCTACCGCGAAGACTTGACCCAGGCGGCTGCTCAGTGCGGATCGATTAACCTGCTCTTCCGTTCGCAAAACAATCGATTTGTCGGTAGCAACACAGACGGACTGGCTGCGTTTCAGTCTCTTCGAGAAGTGGAACCTGAAGTTGGGTGCAAGCAGATTCTGCTGATGGGTTGCGGTGCGACCGGCCGTGCGGTTGCGGCGGTACTCGGTGAGCAACTCGGGGCGGAGCGTTTAGTGATAGCACACCGAAATCCAGCGCACGCTGAGTGGATCTCTCGTCTCGGGGCTACACCTTGGGAGTTCTCAAAACTCTCGGAGCGGCTTGGCTCCGTGGACGTCCTCATTAATTGCACCACCATTGGCTGG
This sequence comes from Ilumatobacteraceae bacterium, assembly GCA_044351505.1. Lineage (GTDB taxonomy): Bacteria > Actinomycetota > Acidimicrobiia > Acidimicrobiales > Ilumatobacteraceae > F1-60-MAGs027. The sequence continues at coordinate 45 of JBILFO010000095.1, read as the reverse complement.
GGTGATAATTCCGACAAGGTGCCGTTAAGCGAAGCAGAAATTGGG
>JBILFO010000094.1:0-6030 GCA_044351505.1 Ilumatobacteraceae bacterium | reverse complement strand
GACCTGGATGCAATCGAGGCCGAACTCGCCGAAGTGGAACTCATGCTTGAACGTCTTGATACGCCCAACAACCCTTGAGGTGGTCATTCACCACGCCGACTGACTGCATGAAGGCATACATAGTGGTGGGGCCAACGAATGACCAGCCGCGTTGCTTCAATTCTTTTGATAGCCGAGTTGACGCCGGGGTGTAAGTAGGGATGTCTGACGTTGTGGCCTCATCGCCTGCTGGGGCACTCGCAGCAAAACTCCAGACGAAAGCGTCGAGCGATCCGAATTCAGTTGCTAGATCTGCATAGCGCTGCGCATTGTTGATCGCTGAGGCAATCTTGCCGCGATGACGAACGATGCCTGCATCACCGACTAATCGTTCGATGTCCGCGGGCCCAAAGCTGGCAACTCGAGCGATGTCAAAACCTGCAAACGCCTGCCGAAAGTGTTCGCGCTTGCGCAGGATCGTAAGCCAACTCAGCCCGGACTGAAATCCCTCCAAACAGATTTTCTCGAACAAGCGCACGTCGTCGTGAACCGGCCGTCCCCATTCAGAGTCGTGGTAGGCCACATACAACGGGTCGTCACCGCACCACCAGCAACGTTGGCGGCCATCAGTGTGCGCACGAAGACCCTGCGTCACGCAGGGCGTCTAGCGCTCGCGCAGCTTGGCGAGCAGGCGCAGCACTTCGAGATACAACCACACAAGGGTGACGAGCAATCCGAGGGCTGCAAACCACTCCATACGACGGGGCAAACCCATCGCTTCGCCGCGTTCGATGAAGTCGAAATCCAGGGCCAAATTAAAGGCTGCCAGCCCAGCGACGAACAAGCTGAAGAGAATTCCTACCCCACTGCTGCTAGAGAAAAATGACACGTTGGCACCGAACATGCTGAAGACGAATGATGCAAGATAAAACACCATTACCCCGAGGGTGGCCCCGATGACGATGCGACGAAACTTGTCAGTCACCCGCAGGATTCGTGTGCGATACAAAAACAGCATCACACCGAACACTGCCAGCGTTGTACCCACGGCTTGCACCACGATGCCCGAATAGGTGGCATCAAACATTTTGGACAAAGCACCGACAAACAGCCCTTGAGCAACGGCGTAGACCGGGCCCAAAATATGGGAGGTCATGGGCTTGAACATGGTGACCATCACGGCGATAAAGCCGATGATTGCCCCAGCGAATGCCATCGGCGGGAAGCTGAGCACGCCTGGCTGTGGCTCGGCAACAGCGATCCAACCAACAGCGGCAGAGACCAGCAGCAGTGCAAACAACACCATGCTGGCGCTCGCCGTGCCGCTTACCGTCATGACCCCAGGGTGATGTGGTGAAACGGGTCCGTCATTGATGGGTGGCGCCCAAGTGTTGGCTGGTTGTCCGCTACCGACTCCCCAACCGGCATCGCCGGCTGTGCGCTCGCGAAGTTTGTTGAACCGTGATTCGTTCAGAATGGGGTTGGACATATCCCTCATAGTAAGGAATAGCGGCAAGAAAAACACGCCCAACTTTTGTCGAGTTGGACACCGCACCAGCCTGACTCCTGCCCGCAAAGAATCCTCCAAATTGAGGTTGTGGATTTGGAGGTGGTCGGTATCGTTGAGCGCGTTCGCGCCCCCACCAGGGCGCGATTGTCATATTCGGTTCTAGAGCATTTGTGGGGGCACAACATGGCCAAAGATCGCATCGATCGAGACGACGAAGACCTCGTACGTCTCTATCTCACCGACATTGGCCAATACGTTCTGCTCACCAAAGACGACGAAGTGCGTCTCGCAAAAGAAATCGAAGAAGGCAAGGCTGCCGAGAAACAACTCGAGAAGTCAACTCGCATGAGTGCACCCCGCAAACGTGAACTGCGCAAAATCCAACGCCTCGGTACGCGTGCAGAACGCCAATTCGTGCAATCCAACCTGCGTCTCGTGGTATCCATTGCCAAGAAGTACCAGGCATCTGGGTTGCCACTGCTCGACCTCATCCAAGAAGGCAACCTCGGCCTCATGCACGCCGTGGAAAAGTTCGACTGGCGTAAAGGTTTCAAATTCTCCACCTATGCCACCTGGTGGATTCGCCAAGCCATCACCCGCGGCATCGCCAACACCGGCCGCACCATCCGCCTACCAGTCCATGCCGGCGACACCTTGGCACGTTTGCAAAAGGCCCGTTCACGCCTTGAGCTCAAATTTGGTCGACCTGCGACTCTGGCTGAACTTTCCGCCGAAGTCGACATGCCCGAAGACAAAGTCACCGAGGCTCTTCGCTTTGCAAATGAACCACTGTCGTTGAGCGAACCACTACGTGAGGACGGCGATGCCGAACTGGGCGATGTGGTCGAAGACCGCTCTGTGGAGTCGCCGTTCGAAGTGGCTGCCACCGCGATGTTGCCCGACGAAATTCACCGTCTGCTTGCCCCACTCGACCCGCGCGAACGCGAAATTCTGGCCTTGCGCTTTGGTCTCGACCGTGGAGAGCCACGCACGCTGGAAGAAGTTGGCGAGGCATTCAACTTGACTCGTGAACGCATCCGCCAGATCGAGGCTCGCGCAATGAGCAAACTGCGCCACCCATCAAGCGACACTGGCGCCCGCGACCTGCTCTCGGTATAGCTCAGGGCCGCCGTGCTGTGCGCGGTCGGAGATTTAATCGAAGACGTCGTCGTGCAGTTGCACGATGGCATTCGACGCGACAGTGATACACCAGCGACAATCGTTCGACGGCGTGGTGGCAGTGCTGCCAACGTTGCCTACTTTGCAGCAAAACTGAGTGGACGTGCACGCTTCATCGGTTGTGTTGGTGTCGACCCACTCGGTGATTCACTCATTGCCCAACTTGAACAACATCATGTTGAGGTCCGCGGCGAACGGCGGGGTCGAACCGGCTCAATCGTGGTCGTAGCAACTTCAGACGGCGAACGCACCATGCTGACCGACCGTGGCGACGCCACGGCATTGTCGACCCACGACCACGAGTGGTTGGCTGATGTGACCACCCTGCACGTGCCGATGTATTCGTTCTCGCATGAACCCATCAGCACTGCCACCCGCAATCTGGTGCTTGCTGCACGGCAACAACACATTCGTGTGTCGGTGGACGCCTCATCAGTAACGGTGATTGAACAACTCGGTGCATCGCACGTACAACAGTTGCTTTCGTCATTGCAGCCCGATGTATTGTTTTGCACTTGCAGTGAAGCAGCGGCGCTCGGCGTGACGCAACACGAGCATCTTGGCGCTGCAACCGTGGTGGTAAAAGATGGCCCACGACCAGTGCAGGTTTACGGCAACGACGGCACAACGTCTGAATTCGATGTCACAGCTGTCGACACCGTCGTAGATGGCACTGGCGCCGGCGACGCATTTGCAGCCGGATTTCTTTTGGCTCTTGCCCGCCAAGCAGCCCTCAGTGAGTGCGTTGCCCAAGCCCAAGTGGTTGCCGCCCGAGTCGTAGGCCGTGCAGGTGCCACGCTGGAGGATGAATGATCAACGTCCAGCTCTCACCCGAGGTTGCCGACGCGCTCGCCGACAAGCGTGCCGTCGTGGCGTTGGAGTCAACGATCTTTTCCCACCTCGGGCTGCCCTCGCCGGCTAACCGTGAAGCCCTCACACGCTGCTTGGCTGCCGTGCGCGCGGCGGGTGCAGTGCCCGCCGTTACTGCAGTGCTCGACGGTGTGGCACGGGTGGGGTTGAGCGACACAGAACACGAGCGCATCCTCGGGCCGGCCCGCAAGGTAGCCGAACGTGACTTGCCGGTGGCAATCGGTGAGGAATGGGGCTTTGGTGCAACCACGGTGTCGGCGTCGTTGGCATTGGCGGCACAAGTAGGCATCAGCGTGTTTGCCACGGGCGGAATCGGCGGTGTGCACCGTGGCGCCGAATTGCATGGCGATATCAGCGCCGACCTCGGAGCCCTTGCGCGACACCCGGTGATCACGGTGTCGGCGGGTGCTAAATCATTTCTTGATCTGCCACGCACGCTGGAGATGCTCGAGACCTTGGGGGTCACGGTCGTTGGATACCAATGCAATGAGTTTCCGGCATTCACTGTGGTTTCGAGTGGACTCGTGCTCCAACATCGAATCGACGACGTCAACGTGTTAGCACGTGTTGCCACTAGCCGGCTCAGCCTCGGCGGTGGCATGTTGGTGTGCACGCCGGTTCCGGCCAGTCATGCAGTTGACGCAACAATGATGAATGCCGCAATCGACCGCGCCCTTGCAGCAGCACATCAACGTGGGGTCACTGGACCAGCGGTGACGCCGATTGTTTTGGCTGAGATTGCAGCAGATACCTCTGGTGAGGCCGTGCGTGCCAACCTTGCGCTCGCTGAAAATAATGCCCAAGTCGCAGCCATGTTGGCGATGAGTCTTGTAGCGCTGCCTAGCTAACTAAATAATTTTCCTGTTTCGCAGGCGACGTCACACATCTTTGCGGGTGAGTTTCCACACCCGAAAGGGCGAATGTGATGTACGCATGTTGGTCAATCAAAGGCGGAAGTGGCACCACCGTGTTTGCATCGGCACTCGCTCTACTGCTTGCCGAGCATCATGGTGAAGCAACGGTCATCGATATGGGCGGTGACGTTCCATCAGTGCTGGGCATGGCCGAGCCAGCAGGCAGTGGCATCCGCGATTGGTTGTCAAGTACCGATCGAGATCCGCAGAGTTTGGTCACCCTGCAAGTTGCCGCAACATCACGACTCCACGTGATTCCTGCTGGCTCGGCAAGTTCTTTTGATAACAGCGCACTCGATGACCTGGTTCAATCAGTGACCGACCAGCAAGTAGTGGTCGATTTTGGATCGCTACAACCGCCAGACAGCGTGCGACGTGCCGCCTGCGCCGACTGGCTCGTCGTGCGACCGTGCTATCTCGCCCTGCGGCGCGCCGCACGACTCACCCACCGCCCCGCCGGCATCGTGCTACTCAAAGAACAAGGCCGTGCCCTCACCACTCGTGACGTTCAATCTGTGGTTGGTGCGCCGGTCATTGCCGAGATCACGGTTGCTGACGGCATCGCACGCAGTGTTGACGCGGGATTACTTGCCACCCGACTTCCCGCACAACTCGCGCAAGAACTTCGGGTGTTGCTGTGAACGTGGTTCCACTCAGGCCACTTGTCAACACGGTCAACACAGTTAACACAGTCGAACGTGGCGCTGCATCACGTAGCAGTGACTGGTGGCGGACCTCGTCGCTGGCGCGATGGTTTGCAGACCCGCTCGTGCGCGAAATCATGATCAATGCTGGACGCGAAATCTGGATTGAGCGTGAAGGTGGCGTCGAGCACGTCGGCACGTTGCCACAGGGTGAACTTTCGCGAATCATCGAGCGCATCTTGTTGCCGATCGGGCGACGTGTCGACCAGGCTTCGCCAGTGGTCGATGCCCGACTGCCCGATGGTTCACGGGTGTGCATTGTGATTCCACCTGTTGCCGTCGACGGGCCGTGTCTGTGCATCCGACGCTTCCATGTGCGAGATTTGCCGTTGACTGCGTTCGGTGGCGAAGACGTCGCCGAGTTGCTGCGCGACATCGTGTCACAGCGCTGCAATGTGGTGGTTGCCGGTGCTGCATCAAGTGGCAAAACCACACTCCTCAACGCACTGTGCGGTTGTGTAAAGCCCGGTGAACGTGTCATTACGGTCGAAGACATCGCCGAATTACGACTCCAAACCGAGCACGTGCTGCGTTTTGAAGCACGTCCCGCGACCTACGACGGCACCTTGGAAGTCGGGCTTTCTACGTTGTTGCGCAGTGCCTTGCGAATGCGACCCGATCGCTTCGTACTTGGAGAGGTGCGCGGCAACGAAGCACTCGACATGTTGACTGCGATGAATACAGGCCACCACGGTTCGTTGGCTACTTGCCATGCCAACTCACCCGACGACGCCTTGCGCCGGATCGAGTCGATGGTGTTGCAGGCTGCACCGCAATGGCCGCTATCTGCGGTGCGCGAACACCTGCAGGCTGCTGTTGACATCATCGTGCACGTCGAGCGCTCCCCGAATGGCCATCGACGTGTCAGCGAAAT
>JBILFO010000093.1:0-6054 GCA_044351505.1 Ilumatobacteraceae bacterium | reverse complement strand
GCCGTGCAAGGCTCGGGCGATGTGAAGTATCACCTCGGAGCATCAGGCAAGTTTCAGGCGCGTAGTGGTGCTCTGTTGCCGATCGAGTTGGCGTCCAACCCAAGCCACCTAGAAACCGTCGACCCCATCGTGCTCGGCACGGTGCGCGCAATGCAGGATCAAATCGAGCCGCCGGGTGCATTCAGCGTGCTGCCTCTCTTGGTGCATGGTGACGCGGCATTCGCTGGTCAAGGCGTCGTCGCTGAATGCTTGGCGATGAGCGACACGAGTGGCTACCGAGTGGGCGGCACGATTCACCTCATCATCAACAACCAGATCGGCTTTACCACCTCGCCTGAATACGCGCATTCCTCGCAGTACTGCAGCGATATCGCCAAGTCGGTCGGGGCCCCGATTTTCCATGTGAACGGCGATGACCCTGAAGCCTGTGTACGAGTTGCCAAGTTGGCCTTCGAATACCGCCAGCGCTTCCACAAAGACGTAGTGATCGACATGGTGTGTTATCGCCGCCATGGCCACAACGAAGGTGACGACCCGAGCTACACCCAGCCGCTCATGTACAAGGCAATTGCCGAGCGTCGCAGTGTGCGCAAGTTGTACCTAGAAACTCTGGTGAAGCGTGCCGACGTGAGCGTTGAAGACGCCGAACGAGTGCTGTCGGACTATCAGGCCAAGCTGCAGTCAGCACTTGACGACACCCGGGCCCATGCTCGGGAAATTACCAAGGTGCCACCGCCACCTAAGCCGCTTGGTGTGTTGCCGCACGTGCCAACCGGCGTCGAGCGAGCGATGCTCGATCAGGTATTTGCTGCACTCAACCGCTACCCAGATGATTTCACAGTGCACCCGAAGTTGTTGCGCCAGTTTGAGACCCGGCGCGAGATGTATGAAAACGACGGCGATGTGGATTGGGCAACGGCAGAAGCGCTCGCGTTTGGCACGCTCACGCTGGAGGGTTCACCAGTGCGGCTCGCCGGCGAGGATTGCCGTCGCGGCACATTCAGCCATCGCCATGCGGTGCTCGTTGATTATCTCAATGAAACAAAATACGCGCCGGTTGCCAATATTGCCCCTGGTGCAGCGAAGTTCTGGGTGTATGACTCGTTGTTGTCAGAATATGCAGCGCTGGGATTCGAATACGGCTACGCCCATGCCAACCCGGCTGCGCTCGTGATGTGGGAGGCCCAGTTCGGTGACTTCGTGAACGGTGCCCAGGTGATTATCGATCAGTATTTGGTTGCAGCCGAAGACAAGTGGGGCCAACAAAACGGCTTGGTTCTGTTGTTGCCACACGGCATGGAAGGCCAAGGCCCCGAGCATTCGTCGGCGCGTCTTGAGCGGTTTTTGCAACAATGTGCCGAAGACAACATCCAAGTGGCGTATCCAACGACGGCTCGCCAGTATTTCCATTTGTTGCGTCGCCAGGTGCGCCGCGATGTGCGCAAACCGCTCGTAGTGATGGCACCCAAACAGCCGTTGCGCATGAAAGAAAGCCGCTCGCCGATCAGCGAATTGACGACGGGGTCGTTCAACGAGGTGCTCGACGACCCATTTGTAATCGATCGTGCGGCGGTGCGGCGAGTGGTGCTGTGTTCGGGCAAAGTTGCGTGGGATGCCATGGCCGAGCGCACCAAGCGTGGTGCTGCTGTCGCCATCGTGCGAGTGGAACAGCTGTATCCGTTTCCAGAAGCCCAAATCAGTGCAGTGCTGGCGACGTATCCCAATGCCAAAGAAGTGCTGTGGTTGCAGGAAGAACCCGAGAACATGGGTGCTTGGCACTTCGTTGAGCACCTCATTTGGCGCTTCAAAGACCACGGGTACGACCTGCGTCACGTTTCGCGTGTCGAGTCGGGCAGCCCAGCAACTGGCAGTAAGGCCGTCCACGATCAAGAACTCGCTGAACTCATGGACTCGACTTTCGTTTCGTGGTAGTTGCGAAAGCCAAAGTCGGCGCGCGAACGACACCCAACCACGTGGTGGTGGACGGCAGCAATCTGGCCACCGAAGGCCGCAGTACGCCGAGTCTCGTGCAATTGAACGAAGCCGTGTTGGCGTTCATGCAGGAGTTTCCCAAGACTCAGGTGACCGTCGTCGTCGATGCGAGCTTTGGGCATCGCATCGACAAAAAAGAAGCCTCGGAGTTTTCCGAAGCCATCGCCAACGGTGAACTGGTCACGCCGCCAGCCGGTGCGGTCGGTCGCGGTGATGGCTTTGTGTTGATGATTGCCGACAAGGTCAATGCCACAATCGTGTCGAACGACAGCTATCAAGAATTCCATGATCAGTACACGTGGCTGTTTGACATTGGCCGTTTGATTGGCGGCAAGCCGGTGCCACACGTGGGGTGGGTGTTCGTTGACCGACTACCCGTGCGCGTGAAGAGCGAGTCGTCGCCGCAGCGAGGTGTGCCCAACAAGACCGTGCCGATTCCGCGACCGATTTCGCGACCGGCTGCTCGTTCGACAGGCCGTGCGGCCGAGCGACCGAGTGCACGACCAGCACCGCGCCCCACGACGCGTCCGCCGACTCGTCCGATTCCACGGCCGCCTAGTCGGCAGTTGCCCCGCCCGACGGCAACCAGAGCAAACGCCAGCCCGTCAGCCGTCAACACCGTGGAGCAGTACGAAGCCTTTGTCGCTAAGTTTCCGGTCGGCACCAAAGTCAAAGGGGTGGTCGAATCATTTGCATCGCACGGTGCCTATGTGCGTATCGGTGAGGTGGCGGGCTATTTGCCGATTCGGTTGATGGCAGCACCTGCCCCGCGCACGCCCCGTGAACACGTAAAGATCGGCGAGCCGCTATCGCTGGTGGTGAGTGACTTTACGCAATCGCGACGCAGTATCGAGGTGAGTTTGTTGGCGGTCGCAAAAGCAGTACCCGAGGCCGCGCCAAGGCGTCGTGCAAAGAGCCCGCGCCTGCTTCCACGTTCTCGACTAAAGAATCGTGCGAAAAAACCGACCGGTTAACAAGACGCACAACTCATTTGGATAGTGCCGACCCGCTGTGCTAGACAACACGGAAGTGAATATGAGCGTTCATCAAGCAAAGGGGCCAGCTCGTGGTTAGGTTTTTAACGCTTTTGGCTTCTGGCTTGTCACTCGGCGGTGTCTATGCGTTGGTCTCGCTGGGGTTTGTGTTGGTCTTTAAATCCACTCGAGTTTTGAATCTTGCAATGGGCGAGTTCCTTATGGTGGGGGCTTATCTTGGGTTTTTCTTCATCTCTCACCTGGGATGGCCGTTCATACCAGCTCTTGTTGCTGTTGCGATTTTGATGGGCGTCCTCGGGTTGTTTGTTCACTATCGGATCATGAGGGGTCTCGTCGGACGACCGTTTTTTGCCATCGTTTTGGTAACTATCGGCATTGCAATTGTCATCCGCGGGGTGATTCTTGTCGTGGCTGGTCCTATCGAGCGTGCTCGGATGACCGCGCTTTCTAGTCGAATGTTCGACATCGGTGGCGTAAAAATAGAAGCTTTCAACTTCATCATCTTTGGCTCGGCGCTGTTGCTCGTCGGTGGCTTCTATGTGTTTTTTCAACGTTCACGCTTGGGTTTGCACATGCGTGCTGTTGCAGAAAATCTGCAAGCAGCCTCGGCAATGGGCATCAGCCCTGACCGCGTCTATGCCTTCGCCTGGGGAATCAGCCTCGCCATGGCAGGTGTCGCCGGTGTCTTTTTTGGGCACTACACAGCCGCGATTGACCTGAACATTGCAGCAATCGGAATCCGCGCCGCGCCCGCAGCAATCGTGGGAGGTTTGGACAGTGTGAAGGGTGCAATTGTTGGCGGACTTATCGTTGGGACTCTCGAGCAGGTGGGCTCGGGGTATCTCGGCGCTGACTATCGAGACGTCATTCCATTCCTCATTTTGACCATCATGTTGTACGTCAGGCCAGCCGGACTCTACGGCTCTAAAGAGTTGATACGTATCTAATCTGTCGGGCGTCAACCAGTTTGCATAAGGGGGAAACATGGGGCGAGAAAAATTTATAACTGACTACCGCGACGATATGCGGATCATTCGAACCGCGCCGCAGCGTGTCTGGGCGGTAATCGTTGCGGTCGTATTGATTGCTCTTCCGTTTTTGTTGAATAATGGCTGGATACCGCCATTCAATTTTCCATGGGTGGCTTGGCTCACTGTGTTGAATCTGACGTTGACTGCCGTCATTGGTGCAGCCGCATTTAACATCCTCGTTGGCAACACCGGTCAGGTTTCTCTTGCGCACGCCGGACTGCTCATTTTTGGAACAATCGTTTCTGGCTGGTTGGGCCCAATTTTGGGTTGGGATTTCTTTTTGATTCTCACGGTCACGTTGATCGCCGGTGCGGGAGCGGGTTTGGTCATAGCTCTACCAGCGCTGCGCTTAAAAGGGCTATACCTATTGCTGGCGACTCTCGGGATCTATTACTTCGCATATTTCGCTTATAAGCGCTTCCTCGTGAGTCAATTTGGTTTCGTCCCAATCATTTATGGCTTTCCGACAATTCCAGAGTGGTTTCCTGGGCTGAGCGACGGTGACGGTGCGTTTGAGATTTCCAACAACTTTCGTTGGTATTGGGTACTTATGCCGATCACTGCTCTTTCTTTGTTGTTCATGTCGAACATTGTTCGTACCAGTGAAGGTCGTGCGTTTGCCGCGGTCAAGGCGCGAGATACTGCAGCCAGTTTGGTCGGTGTGAATCCGGTCCGATCCAAGTTGCTCGTTTTCATGGTCTCATCGGCATTCGTCACTATGTCTGGCGCGCTCCAGTCGTATTATCTGACTGCACGCGAAGAAGCGTCATACCCATTCCAGACAACACTTGATTACGCAATCATGATTGTGCTGGGTGGGTTTTCTTCAATTATCGGCGCTGTTTTCGGTGCCATTTTCTTCTACGGCGCACCAATCTGGATTGACTGGATTCGACAAGAGACGCCCATTCTGCGCGACATCGGCTTCCTGAGCTCGTACAAAAGCGAGATCAATCTCGCGGTCTTCGGAGCACTCATCGTGTTCGTGCTCGTCAGGTCACCCGACGGTCTCTCCGGGGCATGGGTGAAGCTCAAGGCATACTTCTCGAAATGGCCGTACTCATCATGAACACTCAGCAGACATCCACACCGATTGTTCAGGTCAACAACCTTGAGGTGATGTATAACGGTGCGATTCGAGCCCTCAACGGTGTTTCCATTGTGGTGCCTCCAGGCGGCTTCGTTTCAGTGCTCGGTGCCAACGGTGCGGGGAAAACCTCACTGGTTCGAGCCATCACTGGCAATCTCGGGGTGGTTGGTGGAGCCATCACAGAAGGGTCGGTGCTGTTTGAAGGTCAAGATGTAACTTCGGCAACCTCGCGCAGCATTGTGAAACTGGGTGTTGGCCAAGTGCCCGAAGGGCGCCTTGTTTTCGCCCGTTTGTCGGTCGAAGAGAATCTTTTGTGTGGTGCTGCTACCCGTAGTGACAAAGAGGCAATGGCTGCTGATATGGAACGTGTCTGGAAACTGTTTCCTCAAATAGCCAGCCGCCGCAAGGAACAGGCGGGTTGGCTATCTGGTGGAGAGCAACAAATGGTTGCGGTCGGTCGAGCAATTATGACCAGTCCGCGTCTCCTCATATTGGACGAGATGTCGTTGGGGCTAGGGCCATTGGTAGTTCGTGAAATTTTTGATCTGTTGGTCCGTTTGAATAGAGAGGAGGGGTTGTCCGTGCTCATGATTGAACAAAACGCTCGGCTAGCGATGGAAAGTTCGCAATACTCATACGTTTTGGAAACTGGACGCACCGTGTTAGAGGGACCAACTGCCGATTTGCGACGCGACCCACACGTCGAAGAGTTGTACTTGGGCGGCGCTGGTGATGCACGCGAGGTTTATGAAGCGCTCAAAAGATTCAGGCGCAAAAAGTGATGTCTGACGTGAACAAGCCTGTCCTTGATGTTAAGAATGTAACGGTCCAGTTCGGTGGACTGCGCGCAAACGAAGATGTGTCATTCGACGTTCGTCGAAATGAACTGTTTGCACTTATCGGCCCGAACGGCGCCGGCAAGACAACAATGATCAATGCCCTTACC
>JBILFO010000092.1:0-6159 GCA_044351505.1 Ilumatobacteraceae bacterium | reverse complement strand
GAATCGATTGGTCGCAATTTGCTCGACAACGGCTGCCAACCGGGCGACCGAGTGGTGGTCATGATGCCCAATCGTGCTGAATACATTCTGGCCCGATTGGGGCTCGGGGTCGCCAGGCTCGTTGAGGTTTCGATCAACGTCGACTACAAGGGCACATTTCTTGCGCATCAGATCAGCACGGTGTCACCTCACACAGCAATCGTTGACCCCGGATTTGTCGACCGGTTTCTCGCAATTCCCGAGGCCTGTTCCACTTTGAAGAATTTCGTTCTCTGCGGCGCCGAAGAGGAGTGCGCCGTTGCCCAAAAGCAACTAACGCAGGCTGGATACCACGTACAGCTTTGGCATCAATTGGCTACCCATACGTCAAAGACCGAATTACCACAGGTTCGTCACCACGACCTGGCTGCAGTTTTTTTCACTTCCGGCACGACAGGGCTGTCCAAGGGTGTCATGATGACTCACGCCCACATATATCTATTCGCAGATGAAACTAAGTCGCTCACCCGACTCACTGAGAACGACGTCTACATGTCTTGCGGCCCACAGTTTCACGGCAACTCCAGCTTCCTCGCCCAGTATCCCGCACTAATTGCTGGTGCCAGATATGTTCTGCAAGAACGCTTTTCTGCTACGGGCTGGGTGCAGCAAATCCGCGAAGCTGGTGCGACGGTCACGAATTTCATCGGAGTCATGATGGACTTCGTCTGGCAGCAACCTGAAACATCTCAAGACTCCGACAACAAACTTCGCTGCATCTTTGCAGCACCCACGGCATCGTCAATCGTGGAGGGCTTCAAAACCAGATTTGGTGTCGAAGCATTCGTCGAAGTTTTCGGTCTTACCGAGACCTGCATGCCGATTTTGACACCGTATGGCGTTGACCGGCCAGCTGGTGCAGCTGGGAAGCTCAACACCGAGTGGTTCGATGTTCGGCTCGTCAACTCCGAAACCGACGAAGAGGTTGCCGTTGGCGAAGTCGGCGAACTCATTGTTCGCTCAAAATTTCCGTGGACTTCGATGCTGGGTTACTACAACATGCCCGAGAAAACCGCAGAAGCCTTTCGCAATTTGTGGTTTCACACGGGTGATGGGCTGCGCCGCGACGCTGATGGCTGGTACTACTTTGTTGATCGCCTGAAAGATGCCCTGCGGCGGCGTGGGGAAAACATCTCGTCTTTTGAAGTCGAGCACGCCCTGCTGCCACACCCCGCGATCAAAGAGGTCGCCGTAGTTGGCGTTCCTGCGCAACAAGAGGCTGGTGAGGACGAGGTCATGGCATTCATCGTTCTCTGCGATGGCGCAAGTCTCGACCCCCAAGAGTTCTGGCGGTTTGCAGAACAACAACTTCCCTACTTTGCGGTTCCCCGATATCTCCGCATCATTGCCGAGCTACCCAAAACACCATCCGAGAAAATCCGCAAGGTTGACCTGCGCGCCATCGGGGTCGACGCTGAAACACATGATCATGGTCCGATCGGGAGAAAAGTCCGCCGCGAGGTGAAGTAATGGCGGGTGGCGAATCAACCCAAACTGTGGTGTGGTCGTCGCCAACTAGTCGAGGTGACATTGTTGCGTTGGACTCTGCGTATCACGTGGCCGCTCACAACCGCGACAGGGACGTGTGTATCAATTCTTCCTACTGCGGAGTTTTGCCTGCCCGATTCATCGCCGAGCACCGACCTCGTGCCGCAATCGGAATGGACTGCGGCGTCGGACCCGAAGGATCAGCGATCGCCGGACTCTGGTATCTCGAAGCGCTCAATATCCCAGCAGCAGTCGCCGATGTGATGACAGCTCATCTTGGCAACGGCGTACACCTGTTCAATCACGGAATCATCTCCTTTGCAAATCAACTTGCCGTAGACCGAGGTGTATCAAAAGGCATGACAGTGGCCAATGCCGCAAAACTGCTGCTCGAAAATGATGCACCGGTCGGGCAAGCAGCGAGCGCAATCACCAATCGAACAGTGATGTTCAGCAACGACGGCCGCCACGTAATTGCCACTGACTCCATTGCCTTCGCACTGCCTGAAGACGCTGGCAAAAATGTGCTCGTTACCGCCGGTCATACTGGCCGTTCTGCGGTTCCCTATCTCTTGGATGCCCGCCCACACGGTTTCATCTGCTCTGATGGCGGTCGCGGCATGGACGATTCGGGAATCGTCGGGCTCACCATCGTGGAAGCGCACGGCCTGGCAGGTGCCACCGTTGATGCACGTCTCGCGCGAATGGGTTCTGGGCTTTCCCACTATCACGACGGCATTATCTCTGCTGTCAATTCACATGCATACGCCCGAAATGTTCGAGTGGGAATGTCATGCGCACATGCAGCCGAGCTCTTGCTGGCGACATGACGGAGCTCGATCGGTTCGAATGGCTGAGCAGACAAACAGAAATTGCCATTGAACCAGAACTCGAAATTGTGGATGCGCACCACCACTTCTGGGATCGAGGTGGCAGCACCTATCTTGCCGAGCAACTTGCCAACGACGTAACAAGTGGGCATCACGTGACCCAAACTGTTTTTGTTGAGTGCATCTCCAAATACGATCGGGCAGCGCCAGCACACCTGCGCCCTATAGGTGAGACTCGTTTCGTGGCGTCACAAGCCGCCGCTTTCGCCAGCCTGGGCGACACGCGAGTCGCGGCGATTATCGGCTTTGCAGACCTCACGCTCGGTGACCAGCTCGACGAAGCACTAGATGGACACCTTGAGGCGTCTGCGCTCTTTCGCGGGGTACGCCACGCGACAGGCTGGGACGCTTCGGACACAGTCGCCAACGCCCACCACCAGCCGACGCAGAGCCTCACATCGTCAGATCAATTCATTGATGGCGCCAGGCGGCTAGCCGCGCGCGGTCTCACGCTCGATGTTTGGCTCTACCATCCCCAACTACTCGAATTAGAGACTCTTGCTCGTGAAGTACCTGATCTCAACATTGTGATCAATCATTTAGGTGCACCACTTGGCATTGGGCCCTACGCCGGAAAGCCTGAGGATGTTCGAAGCCATTGGCGCACGAACCTGAAAAAAGTTGCCGAGCTTTCGAATGTGTTGCTTAAACTCGGCGGTTTCGGGCTTGATGAAAAGTTCGGGATGGGCTGGACGATGCTTGATACCCCACCGTCTTCAGACACCGTTGCCCTTCGCTGGAGCGACGACGTGCGGTGGTGTATCGATACGTTCGGCCCACAGCGATGCATGTTTGAATCCAACTTTCCCGTAGACCGCCAGTCGCTCACCTACGTCGTGCTGTGGAACGCCTGCAAAAAGATGACTTCCGGGTTTAACCCCAGCGAACGTGCCGCCTTATTCGCTGGCACGGCTCGCAGGGCGTATAGTTTGACGCCATGCCTTTGAACTTTTCGCTCAGTGCAGAACTGCTCGCTCTGCAAGCCGCAGCGAGAGAAGTCGGAACCACTGGCGCACAAACCCACGGTCGAATGAACGACTCGTGGATCAATGGATACTCAAAAGAGTTTTCACGAGTTCTTGCAGACCGAGGCTGGATTGGAATGACGTGGCCATCGGAGTTCGGCGGCGCCAATCGTCCTGGAATTGAACGAGTAATCGTTGCCGAACAACTCATCTCGGCTGGGGCCCCGATTGCCGCGAGCTGGATTGCAGATCGACAGATGGGCCCGGCAATCTATCGCTACGGAACCCCCGACCAGCAAGCGAAGTTTCTCCCCGGAATGCTCACTGGCGAAGACACGTGGTGCATTGGAATGAGCGAACCCAACGCTGGATCCGATCTTGCTTCATTGCGCACGTCGGCGCGACGCGTTGGTGATCGTTTTATCGTTAATGGCCAAAAAATTTGGACAAGCCTCGCCGTAGACGCCGACTACTGCTATCTCATCGTGCGCACCGACTCCTCAGGTCCTGCGCATAAGGGCGTAAGTGAGCTGATTGTTCCGATGTCATCTCCCGGAATCGAAATACGACCGATTACCGACCTGGTCGGCAATCGACACTTCTGCGAAGTGTGGTTCACAGATGTTGAAGTGCCTTGCGAGAATCTGGTCGGCACCGAGGGTGATGCCTTCCGCCAGACGATGGCCCAACTCGAGCATGAGCGCGGCGGAATCGACCGTCTCATGTCGAATCGACCGTTATATGAAGACGCGCTGCGCATCGCTGATCGCACCGACCCCCTGGTGCGGCAAAACATTGCCCGACTCGAAACGGGTTACTTGCTCGGGCGTCAGATGGTGTATCAGGCGGCCCTCGGCCAAGCCCCAGCGGGCGCAAGCACCATCATCAAGTGCTACTGCACCGAACACGAACAGAGAGTTGCCGATTTCTGTGCGGGCGTCTTTGGCATGTACGCCGTCACCGACCCAGAATTAAGCAAAGCCGTCGCGTACGCCCCGGCGTACACGATTCAGGGCGGCACCTCCAACGTCATGCGCAATATCCTCGGAGAGCGCGTCCTTGGACTGGCTCGCGAGCCCGGAAAATAGCCCCATGACTACAGACTCTGTCCGCTGGCTAGAAGGCCTCGTCGTACTGGATCTCACGCGCTACTTGGCGGGCCCAGTAGCAACACGTCTGTTGACCGAGCTTGGCGCAACAGTCATCAAGATTGAACAACCACCTTTTGGCGACCCCAATCGATCAAATCGTCCGCGTATCAACCGCCGCGCCGGAGCCCATATTCAACAGAACCGCGGCAAGCAGTCCGTCTGTGTGGATCTCGACACGCAAGAAGGTCAGGAGATTGTTCGCAGTATCGCTGCGAAGTGTGACATCGTCGTAGAAAATTTCAGTCCAGGTGTGCTCAACCGCAAACATCTCGGCTACAACGATCTCAAACTAGTAAAGCCCGACATCATCATGGCTTCGATTTCGGGCTTTGGACAAACTGGTCCGCTGGCCGAGCGACCATGCTTCGATCTCATCGCCCAGGCGTACTCGGGAATAATGCACATGACGGGCGAGCCCGATGGTCCACCAACATTTGTTGGCACTGGGCTTGCCGACTCAAACGCCGGAGTCCATGCGTTTGCTGCGATAGGTCACGCGCTGTTCCATCGTTCGCGAACTGGAAAAGGCTGTCACCTTGATATCGCAATGGTTGATTCCATTTTCCATTATCACGAGCAATCGGTCCACGGCGCTTCGATGGAACCAGATACCTACACACCGATGCGAGCTGGGAGACATTACCCCTACCTCTGTCCGGCGGGATCCTTTCGTGGTCCCCAGGGGTGGATTGTCATGCTCTGCACTGAATGGCAAATGAGCAATCTTTGGAGCGCACTCAACAGACCTGAGCTGGCCGCTGACCCTCGATTTGACTCCAATCCTCATCGAGTGGAAAATCGAGAGGCTCTGACCACAATCATCGAGGAATGGATGGCGTCGTTTTCGACAGACGATGAAGTCATGAAGGTGCTCGAAAAACACCGAGTGCCTCATGGGCCAACCCTTTCCCCCGCTGACGCCCTCAAGCATCCCCACTTTGTAGAGCGTGGGGTCATTCGCACGGTGCAAGATCCTCTTGCTGGGGCAATTCAAATACCTGGCTTCCCATTTAGGTCCACTGAAGAGTTTCCTGAACGTGAACTCATTGCTCCCGCACTTGGCGAACATAACGCGAGCGTGCTGCAAGGGCTGCTCGGCTTCACTGCCGAACAAATCTCGGACCTTAAAACTCGTGGGATTCTTGACGACAAGCCACACTGAGTCTTTACTCACTGTTTTGCGGTAGTCCCGTCCAAGGAGTACGGTTGCGGCAACACCAGCAGACGCGAGGCACACAATGGCGACAGAGCTACGGCAAAGCAACCAGCTGATTTCTAGCAAGAACCGACTCAAGTTCGGGGTATTCGGTGTCAATGTCAGCGGCGGATGTTCGATGACCGATTTACCCGAAGTGCTTCAAATTGAATGGGCCGAATCAGTGCGAGTGGCGCAGGCGGCAGAGGCCGCAGGAATTGAAGCAATCATTCCAGTGGCTCGATGGAAGGGCATGGGCGGGAAGATCAATTTCAATCACCGCAATTTTGAAACCTTCACTTGGGCTGCGGGTCTGGCCGCTGTCACCTCGAAAATAACCATCTTTGCGACAGTCCATGTGCCTACCGTGCACCCTGTTCGGGCCACAAAAGAAGTCGCAACAATTGACCACATTTCAGGTGGCCGCTTTG
>JBILFO010000001.1:0-46398 GCA_044351505.1 Ilumatobacteraceae bacterium | reverse complement strand
CAACATTTGTTGCCTCACGAACGCAGCGAAGCAAGCACTGGTGTAAGAGGAGCGGTAAGTACTGCCGTCAATGCCGCGGTCAACGCAGCCTCGCTTGGTGAGGTGATCGTTGACGACCGCATCGGTCGTCGTACGTGGTGGAAGCGCTTGCCGCGACTCCGTGTGTCGCCGTTAGTTGGCTTTGGTGTCGTCATCGCCGTATTTTCGTTGACGCTCGTGATTTTGGCATCACCGCTGTTTGCCGTGCGACAAATCGACATTACGGGCGTCACATATTCCGACCCTGAATTGTTGAGCAATGTGAGCGACTCACTACGCGGTGCCAGCGTGTTTACCGCCGACCTAGAGGGTGCCCAACGTCGACTAGAAGGTGATCCGTGGGTGCGTCAAGCGCGACTCAATTGGTATCTGCCCAATCGAGTGGTCATCGAAATCGAAGAGCGCCGAGCGGTGGCGTGGTTCGTCGGGGTGGACAATCGCGCCAGAGTGCTCGACATCGATGGGCGAGTGCTCGCGGTGTTGGATGGCCAGCCCACGCAATTCATGAAGATAGAAGGGGTTGGCCCAAATCTGCCGCCCGGCACCGTCACCACCTTGGTGTACCAAGCCGCAGCCCAGTTGGCGAATTCGCTGCCAGTCGACCTCATTCCTGAGGTGCGGCATGTTTTTGTCAATGGCCCCGAGGCTTTGGGGTTCGCTTTGAAAAAAGGCACAATTATCACGCTTGGGGCTCCAGTGGATGTGCGCAACAAGCTCACCCAGGTCATGGTCTTGCTCACCCAGCAGGATGTCTCGTTCATCGCGGCCATTGACGTGTCGTCTGGACAACCAGTCATCGCTAACGAGTAGTGTGCCTGTAGTAAAGGTTGAGCCTCATGCTCAACTTGGGGGTCAGACACATATGCCAAGCAACTCACAAAATTCACCGATCGCTGTCATCAAAGTGGTGGGTATCGGTGGTGGTGGCGTCAACGCCGTCAACCGCATGATCGACGCTGGTTTGCGCGGCGTCGACTTCGTTGCAATCAATACCGACGCTCAAGCACTCATCATGAGTGATGCGAGTTACAAAATCGACATCGGTCGCGAACTCACGCGCGGTCTCGGTGCAGGCAGTGACCCCGAAGTTGGTCGCGAAGCAGCCGAAGCGCATCGTGACGAAATCCAAGAACATCTCGCTGGCGCCGACATGGTGTTCATCACCGCCGGCGAAGGTGGTGGCACCGGCACCGGTGCAGCACCCGTAGTGGCCGAGATCGCAAAAGCTGAAGGTGCGCTCACGATTGGCATCGTGACGCGTCCGTTCAATTTCGAGGGACGCCGCCGTTCGGTGCAAGCCGACCAAGGCATCGCCAAGTTGAAAGACAAAGTCGACACGCTCATCGTGATTCCGAACGAGAAGTTGCTGTCGATTGCTACCGACAAGACCACATTGCTCGACGCGTTCAAAAAAGCCGACGAAGTATTGATGCAGGGTGTCTCCGGCATCACCGGCATCATCACCACGCCAGGGCTTATCAACACCGACTTTGCCGACGTGAAAACCATCTTGGCAAACGCCGGCTCATCCCTTATGGGCATCGGCGTGGCCAGTGGCGACAAGCGCGCCTCCAATGCAGCAATTGCAGCCATCACTTCACCGATGCTTGAAGCGGCCATTGAAGGTGCACGCGGAATCTTGCTGAACGTGGCTGGCCCATCAGACATGAGCCTCTTTGAACTGAACGAAGCCGCCGAAACCGTGGCGCGTGTCGCGCACCAAGATGCCAACATCATCTTGGGCACCGTCATCGATGACGATCTTGGCGACGAAGTTCGAGTCACAGTTATTGCGTCGGGCTTCGAACGCTGGGATTCAGCTGCTGGTCGAATCGGCACTCGTGGCGATGGCACTGCAACTCGCGGTGATGCTCGCCCAGAAACCGGCAAGGGCAGTTCGCGCCTGCGGGAGATCTTCGGTTCGCCAGAAGCCGGCGACGATGATCTTGACATCCCCGACTTTTTGAAGTAGTCACATCACGTTGGACGAACCAGCGATCGCGCAACGGCTGACGCAGCTTCGCTCGCTGCTCAACCAGCGCGCCACGCGTGGGCCAGTGGTCGTGTGTGCGGTCACGAAAGGCTTCGGCGCCCAGGCGGTGCAGATTGCGCATCGTCTGGGGTGCGAAGCGATTGGCGAGAACTATGCCCAAGAAGCCATCGCCAAAATCGCTGAGGTGGCGCCGGCTCATCCGCCGGTGCACTTTCTCGGCCGACTGCAATCCAACAAAATTCGCTCGCTGGCCAGCATTGTGGCGGTGTGGCAGAGCGTGGATCGGGTCTCGTTGGTGGACGAGCTCGTGAAGCGAGCTCCTGGGGCCCGTATTTATGTGCAGGTGAATGCCACTGATGAACCCGACAAAGGGGGATG
This sequence comes from Ilumatobacteraceae bacterium, assembly GCA_044351505.1. Taxonomy (GTDB): domain Bacteria; phylum Actinomycetota; class Acidimicrobiia; order Acidimicrobiales; family Ilumatobacteraceae; genus F1-60-MAGs027. The sequence continues at coordinate 43,988 of JBILFO010000001.1, read as the reverse complement.
TGCCTTGGACGCCACAGCAGGCCTGGTGCACCATGCCCGTGTGGGTGGTTTGGTGGTCGAAGGGCTCATGACGGTCGGCCCCACTGATGCCCACCCCGAGCGCACGCAAGCCGCATTCCGCGCCGTGCGTCAGGCCGCTGACGACCTGGAGCTTGCCGGGTGCTCGATGGGCATGTCTGGCGACATCGAACTAGCCCTTGCCGCGGGCAGCACCATGGTGCGGGTGGGGACGGCCTTGTTCGGCGAGCGACCACTCCCCGAATGATGCGCATTAATGAGGTAATCTGACCGCATGTCAATGTTCCGCCGAGCCATGGAGTATCTCGGTCTCGGGGCTGACGAAGCGTATGACGACAGCGATCAGTCGATGCGTGCGCGTCGCCCAGCCAGTGGTCGTCAACCGGCGCGCAACGCCAGACTCGCCGACACTTATGACGAGTACGACGATGTTGACGAAGGTGGCTATGACGATGATGAACTCGACGAGGACTACACCGAGCCTGCACGCAACATGCCAACTTCGCGTCCAGCGCGCAAGCGTGACGATTCGGGTGTCACTGTGCGTGGCCCAGTTGGTCAGCCACCGAAAAATGTAAAAGCGTTGGACGCCGCTGCAGTTGAACCCGTGACACTGAAGCCAACTTCGTTCACTCATTGCAAAGAAATTGGTGAGCGCTACAAGAGCGGCCAGCCCGTGATCATGAACATGATCAGCACCGAACCTGAAGAGGCGCGACGAATAATCGATTTCGCTTCGGGGATTACTTTTGCGCTCAACGGTTCGCTTGAGCGCATCTCGCGCGGTGTTTTTCGTCTCACCCCTAACGGTGTGCGAATTCCCCGCGACTAATCGGCGATACCATCACCCCACCGCAATGCTGCACGCAAGAGGAGCCCGACCATGATTTCCCAACTCATTTCTCTTTACACGTTGGTGATTTTTGCCCGAATCATCTTGAGCTGGTTTCCCGTCACTTCGAGCGGCCCGCTTACGCAAGTGACGCGCGTGCTGTTTCAGGTCACCGAGCCCGTCTTGGGCCCAGCTCGACGAATCATCCCTAACATCGGGCCACTTGATATTTCGCCCATCGTCGTGGTGTTTGGACTTGGGTTCGTGCAGCGATTGCTGGCATCTGCAGGTTTGTGAGTAACGCCGCATAATGGCTGGTTCATACCCCGACGTTGCGGCCCAGCCGAATCTGTCGAAACTCGAAGAAAGCATCCTGGCTTTTTGGCAGGCCGATCGCACTTTTGAAGCATCCGTCGAGCAGCATCCGCGCACGAGCGGCACATCAGCGGGCGATGGCGATGCCGAGTTCGTGTTTTACGACGGGCCACCCTTCGCTAATGGCTTGCCGCACTACGGCCACTTGTTGACTGGCTTCGTCAAAGACGCCATCCCGCGGTATCGCACGATGAGTGGCAAACGCGTCGAGCGTCGATTCGGGTGGGACTGTCACGGCTTGCCGGCCGAAGCCGAGGCCGAACGGCAACTTGGCATCTCGGGTCGCCAAGCCATCACCGATTTTGGCATTGCCAAATTCAACGACCATTGCCACACCTCGGTGTTGCAATACACCAGTGACTGGCGGCGGTATGTAACTCGCCAGGCGCGCTGGGTGGATTTCGACAATGACTACAAGACGCTCGATTTGCCCTACATGGAAAGCGTTATGTGGGCGTTTAAAACATTGTGGGACAAAGGGCTGATCTACGAAGGTTTTCGCGTGCTGCCATATTCGTGGGTGCTTGAAACACCGTTGTCCAATTCTGAAACTCGCATGGACGACACCTACAAAATGGTGCAAGACCCAGCGCTCACGGTGGGTTTTCGTTTACAAACAGGGGAGCGACTGTTGGCTTGGACTACCACGCCATGGACGCTGCCATCCAACTTGGCTCTAGCGGTTGCCCCCGATGTGGACTACGGCGTTTATGAATTGAACGGCGTGCGCTACATCATGGCCATCGAGCGACGCGAGTCGTATGAGCGCGAGTTGGCCGGAGCCGAACATGTTGACACCATGCGTGGCAGCGATTTGGTGGGACGAACCTATGAGCCATTGCTGCCGTACTTTTCCGACCGCGCGAGTCTGGGGGCGTTTCGTGTGTTGGCCGGCGATTTCGTCACCACGCAAGACGGTACGGGTGTAGTGCACATTGCACCAGGTTTCGGCGAAGACGACCAACGAGTTTGTGCTGATGCAGGCATCGAGCTCGTGGTGCCGGTGGATTCGCGTGGCAGGTTCACCGGAGAAATCACCGACTTTGTCGGAATGCAGGTCTTTGAGGCGAATCCACTCATTATCAAGAAGTTGAAAGACGCAGGCGTTGTGTTGCGTCACGAAACTTACGACCACTCGTATCCGCATTGCTGGCGCACGGGCACACCGCTCATTTATCGGGCGGTGAGTTCATGGTTTGTCAATGTCACTGCAATCAAAGAGCGCATGGTGGAATTGAATCAGCAGATCACCTGGGTTCCAGAACACGTCAAAGACGGCAGTTTTGGCAAGTGGCTAGAAAATGCCCGCGACTGGACAATTAGCCGCAACCGCTTCTGGGGTTCGCCCATTCCCGTGTGGCGTAGCGACAACCCCGACTACCCGCGCATCGACGTGTACGGCAGCATCGCTGATCTAGAGCGCGACTTCGGCGTGGGTGTCACCGAGTTGCATCGCCCGGCTGTCGACGATTTGGTGCGGGCGAATCCGGATGACCCAACCGGCAAGTCGATGATGCGCCGCGTGCCAGAGGTTCTGGACTGCTGGTTCGAGAGTGGCTCGATGCCGTTCGCCCAAGTGCATTACCCGTTCGAGAATCGCGAGTGGTTCGAAAGCCACTATCCAGGCGATTTCATCGTGGAATACATCGGGCAAACCCGGGGCTGGTTTTACACCCTGCATGTGTTGGCAACTGCCTTGTTCGACCGCCCTGCATTCAAGAGCTGTGTGAGCCACGGAATCGTGCTCGGCGATGACGGACAAAAAATGTCGAAGAGCCTGCGCAATTATCCCGACCCGATGCAGGTGTTCGACACATTCGGCGCAGACGCGATGCGCTGGTATTTGTTGTCGTCATCGATATTGCGGGGAGCCGACTTCTCGGTTACCGAAGCCGGCATTCGCGACACCGTGCGCCAGACCATCCTGCCGTTGTGGAACTCATGGTATTTCTTGTCGTTGTATGCCAACGCTGGCGGTGTGCGCGGTACCTTCGACACCTCAAGCCCCAACGTGCTTGACCGCTACATCGTGGCCAAGGCGCGCTCGATGGTCGACGCTTCGACGGCAGCCTTCGAACGCAACGACTTGTTTGATGCCTGCACCCATGTGCGCGAGTTCTTGGACGTGCTCACCAACTGGTACATCCGCCGCAGTCGTGATCGTTTTTGGGAAGCCGAACAAGCCGCTATCAACACACTGCACAGCGTGCTCACCATCGTGTGTCGGGTGGCGGCACCACTGATGCCGCTGATCACTGAAGAGATCTACCGCGGCCTCACTGGTGAGCGCAGCGTGCACCTGACGAGTTGGCCAACCACCAAAGGTTTGGCGGCAGCCGACGAACTCGTGGAATCGATGGACCTGGCACGCGACGTGTGCTCTTCGACTTTGTCGTTGCGCAAGGTGCACCAATTGCGGGTGCGCCAGCCGCTGGCGTCGTTGATTGTCGCTAGTTCGCGGGCTGCCAAGCTCGGCGAATTTGTCGATGTGATTAAAGACGAAGTCAACGTGCGGCAAGTGGTGCTGAGCGCCAACGTGGATGAACATGCTCGGCGCGAACTCGTGGTCACACCTGCGGCTCTCGGGCCGCGTCTCGGAGCCGAAACACAAAAAGTGATTCGTGCAGTGAAGCAAGGCGACTGGTCGATCGAAGCAGACCGCGTGGTGGCTGGCGGTGTGGAGTTGCGCGAAGGCGAATATTCGCTCACCTTGGTGGCTATTGGTGCCGGCGAACGGGGTAGCACGGCGCTGGGCGACGGATCGGGCATCGTGGTGTTGGATCTGGTTGTTGATGACGACTTGAAACGCGAGGGAGTCGCCCGTGATGTGATCCGTCTGGTGCAACAAGCGCGCCGTGATGCAGACCTGCACGTGTCAGATCGCATTCGATTGACGCTCGGCGCACCTGACGATGTGGCCGCAGCGGTGCAGGCCCATGCAGCGATGGTGCAAAGCGAGACCCTGGCACGTGAGTTGCTCGTTACGGCGGTGGGCGACAACGGCAATACGGCCAATACGACATTGGATGACATGCCACTTTTTGTGGGAGTAGAGCGGCTACTCTGACGGGGTCATGAATGCAGCCGCCAGGCGCAAGGCAGCCCAGAAGAAAAAGGCCATTGCGCAGAAGAAAGCCGCAGCCAAACGGGCTGCTGCCAAAAAGCAAGCGTTAGCCAAGAAGGTTGCATTTAAGAAGCAAGCCTTGGCCAAGAAAGTAGCCCTGCAAAAGCAGGCTGCTGCCAAACGTCGCAAGATCGAAGAACTCCGCCGCCGCAAGGCCAAGCGGGCAGCAGAGGACAAACGTCGCAAGATGAAGAAAATTCAAGACGAAAAACGTCGCAAGGCGAAAAAAGCCCAGGACGAACAGCGTCGTAAGGCGGCCAAGAAAAAAGCAGAGACCGATCGTCGGGCAGCACAACGCAAGGCCGAAGCTCTGCGCCGCAAGCAAGCACAGCAGCGCAAGGCTGACGAGCGCAAGCGTAAGCAGGCGCGCCTCGCAGCAGAACGCGACCGCAAGCAGGCACGTATCGCCGCCGAGCGTGACCGCAAGCGCATCGCCAAAGAAAAACTCGCTGAACGCAATCGCGTCCTCAAATTGAAACTCGCCGAGAAGCGTCGCCGCGACCTCGAACGACAAGTTGCAACTGAAGAGCGCAAGCGCGAGCAGGCCCGCAAACGAGCAGCCATCGACGATGAGCGGCGCGAAAAGCAGCGTGAACGCGACAAAATCACCAAGGCCAAAGACGCCGAGCGACAAGTGCGCGAAGCCGAGCGGGCCCGCATTCGCACCCTGCGTGATGAGGAAGAGGCTCGTATCCGCGCCCAGCAAGAAAAAGCAATGGCCAAGCCGGTCAAGCCGCCAATCATCAAAAGCGAGCCAGTCGACGGAATTACCGCAACTGTTGAATTCGACCTCGCGTTTTTGCGCGCGCAAAAAGCGCTGCTGTTATCCAAGCGAATCGAGTTGGTCGGTCAGGCCAAGCGGCTCGTGCAAGAAGCGGCAGAGATCGTGGCCAACCAAGAGATGGGCGACGTGGATTTCGGTGAAGAAGGCGGAGAAGGCGACACCATGGTGGTCGAGCGCGAGCGCGACCTGATTCTTTCTGACCAAGCGTTGGCCGAAGTTGATGCCATTGATGCTGCTTTGGAGCGAATGCAAATCGGTGAATATGGATACTCGTTGTATTCGGGTCTGCCGATTCCGCGGGAACGTCTCGAAGCCCTGCCGTGGACCACTGAGCTCGTTACGGAACGGGCTGGCGGTCTGGGCAGTCGATGAGCCGAGCCCAGTCGCAACGACTTGGGCTGCTCATTGCAGCCATCGTTGTTGTTGACCAACTCACCAAGCAATGGGCATTGAATCGACTTTCAGATAATCGCACCATTGATCTGGTGGGCTCGCTGCGCTTTAATTTGGTCTTCAACAAAGGAATGGCGTTTTCTCAGGCCACCGGAGCTGGGCCCGTCATCGGAGCCTTGGGGTTTGTCGTAGTGATTGTGATGGTGCTCTGGCTGCGTCGTCAAGCCCAAGGCCTGGCAGCGGTTGCTGCTGGGCTCATCGTGGGTGGGGCCCTGGGCAACTTGATTGATCGAGCATTTCGCGGTGAGGCTTGGTTGCGGGGCGCAGTCGTTGACTTCGTAGACCTGCAATGGTTTCCGGTGTTCAACGTGGCTGACTCGGCGATTTCGATCGGGGCTGTGCTCATGATCGTGGCATCGTTGCGCCCCAGTTCGCCGCGGCTTGGCTCAACAGGCTCGCAAGCACAACAGTCAGACACAGCCCTATGAGCGACGACACCACTGGCATCGCTCGGCGGGTCACCGAAGAAATTCCGACATCACTCGATGGAATGCGCATCGATCGGGTTGTATCACTGATTGCTGACATCAGTCGCAGCGCTGCAGCAGCGCTCATCGAAGTCGGTGGGGTATCTGTTGAAGGCAAAGTGGTGACGGCGGGTAAAGAAAAAGTCACCCAAGGTCAAACCATCAGCGTCGATATCGCACAAGCCACTGGCCCCGCGATTCCGTTGGCTGACGACTCACGTCAGTTGCACATCGTGTACGCCGATGAAGACGTACTCATCGTGAACAAAGACGCCGGTTTGGTCGTGCACCCCGGTGCAGGAAACCAGGCCGGCACGATGGTCAACTATCTGCTGGCGGCGTATCCCGACATTGTGGATGTGGGCGACCGAATGCGACCTGGATTGGTGCATCGTTTGGATGCCGGCACTACTGGCCTGGTTGCTGTGGCGCGCAACAACGCAGCGTACGAATCGCTAGTTGGCCAGCTTGCTGCGCGCAGTGTGACGAGGGTGTATTCGGTGTTGGTGTGGGGCAATCCGGCATCGATGCACGGAGTGATTGATGCACCGATTGGCCGTGATCAGCGCGACCCCACCAAGATGGCAGTGGTTATCGATGGGCGACCGTCGCGAACCCATTACGCGGTCGAGCAAATGTTTCACACACCAAAAGAGTCAGCACTCATCGAGTGCCGTCTCGAAACTGGTCGCACTCACCAAATTCGAGTGCATCTGGCTTCGATTGGTCACTCGGTAGTCGGAGATCCCACGTATGGGGGTGTGCGGGCCGGGTTGCGTGTGGGGCGACCGATGTTGCATGCCCGCGAATTGGCATTTGACCATCCGCGCACTGGTGAGCGTTGCACATTCCACGCCCCACAACCAGCAGATTTTGTCGAGTTGCTGGCGGGACTTTCCTAATCAGCACGTCTTGATGAGCACGTCTTAGTGATGCGGTTCACCGGGCCACGGTGCGTCACCGCGGGCAGCAGCGAGCACACCACCCAAGGTGAACTGGGCGAGATGGTCGCGCATGTGGCCACCGACTGAATGCCAAATCGCCAACAACACGCACTGGCCCTCGTGGTCACAGGCTCCGTCGTGATGCGGTTCACCAAAATCGCCGAGTGAAATAGGCCCGTCAACCGCAGCGAGTATTTCGGACAACAAAATTTTGTCTGGGTGACGCGCCAAGGTGTAGCCGCCGCCAACTCCGCGTTTGGAGTGCACCAAACCTGCACCTTTTAGCGCCAGCAAAATTTGTTCGAGATACGGCTGGGGTAGAGCCGTTCGAGTGGCAATGTCACGCACAGAAATTGGTCCGGGTTCGTCGGTGTGCAAGGCCAGCGACAACAAGGCGCGACACGCATAATCGCCCCGGGTTGAGATCCGCACGTCTCCATGGTACGCAGGCGCTGGTTGACTGGTGAGCGAGATGTCACGAGCCCCGCGCATCATTGATGCAACCCCACGGTGCCCTGACTATGGCGGTGCGTGCGTCACCAATATCGTGCCTGCACTCCTCGGGCCAGGGGGCACCGACAAGCTGCCGGCGTTTTTCCCCGACATTGTTCGTGGCGCACGTCAAGTGGTGTTGTTGGTTGTCGATGGTTTGGGCTGGCACCAACTCCAAGACCGAATCCGTGAAAACCCAACCTGTGCACCGACCTTTGCTGCGATGCAGGGCGGTGCTATCACGACGATTGCACCGACCACCACAGTGACCGCATTGACGTCGATTGCCACAGGGGCAGCACCAGGTGAGCACGGAATGGTCGGCTACCGAATCGACTTTGCGGGCCGCGTGGTGCAAATGCTGCGGTGGGCCGACGACCGCGGCGACGCCCGACACCGATTGATGCCTCGGGATGTGCAACCGTGCCCGCCGTTTTTGGGGGCGACCATTCCCGTGCTGTCGAAAGCCGAGTTTGATGGCACAGCATTCACGGAGGCACATCTGCGAGATCAGAAATTATTCAGTTGGCGCGCACCGTCGAGCATGGTGGTGGATGTGCGCAGCTTGTTGGCGCGCGGTGAAAAGTTTGTGTACTGCTACTACGACGGTGTTGACAAAATTGCCCACGAGCGTGGCTTCGGTGAGCACTATGACGCCGAAGTATTGACCGCCGACCGAATCGTGGCCGACATCGCATCCGTTCTGCCGGCTGGTGCGGTGCTTGTGGTGACTGCCGATCACGGCCAGGTCATGGTGGGCGAGCGCACATCGCTGCTGCATCCAGATGTGACGCGCCACTTGTCGCATCAGTCGGGTGAGGGGCGGTTTCGCTGGCTGCACGCCAACAGTGGTCGAGCTGACGAGGTGGCTGCTGCTGCCCGTAGCCACCATGGGGATGTGGCCTGGGTGATGACGCGTGACGAAATGATCGACGGTGGATTCTTTGGTCGCCACGTCAGTGATGTGGTGCGTCGTCGGCTTGGTGACGTGGCAGTGATGGCCAAGGCTGATGTCAGCTTTGACGACCCAGCAGACAAGTCGTATTTCGATCTGCAATGTCGCCATGGCTCGCTGACATCTGACGAAATCGATGTTCCGCTCCTGGCTGTTGGCGCACGCTGATAGAACTATGTGACGATGAGTGACACCAACCCTCAACGCGGCGAACTACTTGACGGCATGCCTACCGCTAAAGCAGCTAACGGAGACCTCGTCGCAGCCGACTCGGGCGATGGCAAAGAAACGGTGCAAGAGCCGGCCAAGGTGATGCGTATCGGCTCGATGATTAAGGGGTTGTTGGAAGAAGTTCGCCAGATGGAACTGGATTTGCCAAGTCGCGAACGGCTCGCCGAAATTTATGAGCGGTCCATCGTCGAGTTGGCCGAAGCCATTTCGCCCGATCTGCAAGAAGAGTTGCGCACACTTGCGCTGCCGTTCAAAGAAGGTGACGCGCCGAGCGAAGCCGAGTTGCGCGTGGCCAAAGCCCAACTAGTCGGTTGGCTAGAAGGCCTTTTCCACGGAATTCAGGCCACGCTGTTTGCCCAGCAGTTAGCCGCCCGCACGCAGCTCGAACAAATGCGTCAGCTGCCAGCGTCTGGCGCTGGTGTGCCTGATCGCCCCGGCACGTACATCTAATTCCGCAATAACTCGCTGGTCACGCCAGCCCCCAGACCCCGCTGGTACTCTCGGCATTCCTGCGATGTCGTCTTCTTTCACTCACCTTCATGTGCATACCGAGTTTTCAATGCTCGACGGGGCCGCTCGAGTTGATGATCTGATCGAACGCGCCGTCAGCGACGGCCAGTCGGCCATCGGTATCACCGACCACGGCAACATGTACGGAGTTCTTGAGTTTTATCAAACGGCTCGTCGCGCTGGCATCAACCCCATCATCGGCACTGAGGCATACATGGCCTATGAGTCGCGCTTTGAGCGGCCGCAACGACGCGGTGCCAAAGTGGACGACTCGGGCGGCGACACCGAAGCAGGTCGCAAGTTGTATTACCACATGACGTTGTTGTGTGAAAACAACACGGGCTATCGCAACCTCATCAAGCTGTCGAGCCAGGCGTTCTTGGAGGGCTACTACTACCAGCCGCGTATGGACTGGGAGTTGCTGGATCGTCACCATGAAGGAATCATCGCCACCACTGGATGCCTCGGTGGCCATGTGTTGCAGGCGCTGTTGCGCAATGACTACGACGAAGCCAAGCGCACCGCTGCGCGGCTGCAAGAAATCTTCGGGCGCGACAACATGTTCATCGAGCTGCAAGATCATGGCATCGCCGATCAGCGTCGAACCATGGCCGACCTCATCAAGATTGCCCGCGAAATTGATGCGCCACTCTTGGCCACCAATGACTCGCATTACGTGCATCGGCACGACGCACAAGCCCATGACGCATTGCTGTGTGTGCAAACGGGTTGCACCATTGCCGACCCCAAGCGATTCAAGTTCGAAGGCGAAGAGCACTATCTCAAGACGGCCGTAGAGATGCGTCAGCTGTTTCGAGAAACGCCGGATGCATGCGACAACACGCTGTGGATTGCTGAGCGGGCCAACACCACCATCGAATTCGGCAAGTATGTATTGCCCGACTTTCCGATCCCGGCCGGGTTCAATGATGATCGTGCGTACCTTGAGCACTTGACGCGCTCCGGTGCCACGCAGCGATGGGGTGCCGAGGTGCCGAAGGCAGTGGTCGAACGGTTGGCGTACGAACTCAAGGTCATTTGTGACATGGGCTTTGCGTCGTATTTCCTCATCGTGTGGGATCTCATTCGCCATGCCCGAGAGCAGGGCATTCGGGTCGGCCCCGGACGAGGTTCGGCAGCCGGGTGCGCAGTTGCCTATGCCTTGCGCATCACCGATCTCGACCCAGTGAAGTACGACTTGCTGTTCGAACGCTTCTTGAACCCGGACCGTGTCACGATGCCCGATATCGATATGGACTTCGACTCGCGTTACCGCGACGAGATGATTCGCTATGCCGCTGAAAAATACGGGCGCGACCACGTGGCCCAGATCATCACGTTCGGAACCATCAAGGCCCGCAATGCGGTGCGCGATGCTGCCCGAGTGCTCGGGCATCCGTATGCAACGGGGGATCGCATCGCGAAGTTGATGCCGCCCGTGGTGATGGGCCGGGATACGCCGCTGCGATATTGCTTCGAGCAAAACGAAAAACACATGGATGGATTCCGCGCGGCTGCCGATCTGCGGGCGCTATGCGACACCGATGTCGATGCCAAGCGCGTGGTTGATGTGGCGCGCGGGCTCGAGGGTTTGAAGCGCTCAGTGGGTATTCACGCTGCGGCCGTCGTTATCACCAAGGAACCACTCACTGAGTATTTGCCGATTCAGCGCAAACCCGAGGCTGGGCAAAAGCCCGAAGATTCACCTGTGGTTACCCAATACGAAATGCACGGGGTGGAATCGCTGGGGTTGTTGAAAATGGACATCCTCGGGCTGCGCAACCTCGACGTCATCACCGATGCCGAAAAACTCATTCAGCGCAAACAACCCGACTTCAATATCTCAAATATTCCGCTCGATGACCCCAAGACCTTTCAATTGCTGGCCAGTGCCAACACCATTGGGGTCTTTCAGCTTGAATCCACCCCGATGCGGGCGTTGTTGCGTTCGCTCGTGCCGCGCCGATTTGAAGATGTCGCCGCTGTTTTGGCGTTGTACCGACCGGGCCCAATGGCTGAAAACATGCACAACGACTACGCGGATTTCAAAAATGAGCGTAAGCCGGCACGCTTTTTTCACCAAGATGCCACTGAGGTGCTTGGTGACACCTACGGGCTCATGATCTACCAAGAAAGCATCATGCGAGTGGCGCAAAAATTTGCCGGCTACACCCTTGCCGAAGCCGATTCGTTGCGCAAGGCCTGTGCCAAAAAAGATGCAGTGGCAATGGCCGAGCAGCGACCAAAGTTCGTCGGTGGATGTGCCACCAACGGCTACGGCGAATCGCTCGGTCGCGAATTGTTTGGCATCATCGAAAAGTTCGCTGACTATGCCTTCACCAAGAGCCACGCCTTCGGGTACGGGCTCATCACGTTTCAGACCGCCTGGCTGAAGGCGCATCACACCGTCGATTACTTTGCCTGCTTGCTCACCTCGGTAAAGGGCAACAACGACAGAGCCGCTCTGTATTTGTCGGATGCTGGGGCCAATGGAGTGGTGGTCCGCACGCCAGACATCAACGAGTCGGGTGTGGACTTCGCGCCGGTGGCCGGTGAGTCGGCCGTGAGTTTTGGTTTGTCGAGCATCCGCAACGTGGGCGAAGGGGCAGCGACGCTCATCGTTGCCGAGCGTGAGGCCTCGGGCAAGTTCGCGTCGTTCTACGATTTGATCAACCGAGTGCCCGAACAGGCGCTCAACAAGCGCACGCTCGAGTCGCTCATCAAGGCTGGCGCTTTCGACTCGATGAAGCACCCCCGGCGTGGCTTGCTACTGGTGTTCGAGTCGCTCGTCGATCAAGCGTTGGTGCGTCGCCGCGAACGCGATCAAGGAGTGATGAGTTTGTTTGGTGACTCACCCGTCGAAGAAGGTGGCTACACGGAGAAAACCGAAATCCCCGTGTTGGAGTTCGACAAAGCCGAGCAGTTGCGTCTCGAAAAAGAAATGCTCGGCTTTTATGTCAGCGACCATCCGCTGCGCGGACTTGAATCCATCATGGGTCGGCGCATTACGTGTCCGATCGTTGAAGTGCCTGACCGAACTGAAGACAACATCACGCTCGGTGGTGTGATTTCTGGTGTTGATCGCAAGATGACTCGCAAAGGTGAGCAAATGGGCACCTTCACGCTCGAAGATCTGGCTGGTGCCATTGAGGTCACGGTGTTTCCTCGATTGTTCGCCACTCAAGGCCACCTCGTTGTCGACGACCAAATTATCATCGTGCGTGGGCGTCTTGATCGTCGCGATGAAGCACGAGCCACGCTCATGGCTGCAGATATCACTGTGGTGGATGTACCCAAAACTGGTATCGAGTCGCTGCATATTGACTTTGCCCGCCGACCCGTGACAAATGAAGAGGTGGGCGACGTGCGCGCACTCATCGAAATGCATCCAGGTGACTCGCCGGTGTTCCTTACTTTCGGTAACAAAGTTGTGGCATTGGGCGCCGAACATTCGGTGGATATTGGTCGAGTCATTGGCTTGCTGCGTGCCAAGTTCGGCGAGGCAGTGTCCATTCAGTAATCGCATACACGTGTATGTGCGTGTCATATTCGGCTTTTTTGCTGGCACACTGAAGGGGTGAAAATCGCTACTCGCGATGCGAGCGCGTTGACCGACGCCGACCTTGACGAATTTGCAGCCATGGGTGGCGCTTTTGGTATTGGTGCCGTCTCTAAAGCCAAAGACTCGTGGGTACTGGCCACCACCGCTTACGACGGCAAGACGCTGGTGGGCTTTATGTTCCTCACACTCGAGCGTTTGGGTGGCACACCGTGTGTGGTGATGGGTCTGCTCAGTGTGAAGCCAGCCGCCAAGCGTGACCTCGCCATGAAAGGCCTCATGACGGAGGCGTATCACCGCGCACTCATGGCGTTTCCCGACGAAGACGTGGTTATCGGTGCACGATTCGTGACAGCTGCCGGTCTCGAAGCCTTCGCGGCCGTCACCAGCGTGATTCCGCGACCCAAGTACAACGCCGTCGGCGAAGAGCGTGCCTGGGGCCGCAGGTTGGCGCGCCGCTACGCAATTGAGCCGCAGTACGACCCCGCCACGTTCATTGCCAAGGCCAATGCCCAATCTGGTTTCATCGACTACGAGCCAGTGAAGAAGCCCAAGATCGCAGCCGAGGTTGCAGCATTCTTTAAAGGTGTCAACGTGGCCAAGGGCGGCGTGCTCATCGTTCACGGATGGACGATGGCCGAGTCGCTCGCCAAACTCGGCAAGAAGCGTTAAGTCGCGTCGCTGTGAGCGACCTGCACCGTCTGGTTGCTTCGCGCCGAATGGTGCGTGCATTTGAATCCACGCCGATTGACCGCGCGTTGTTGACACAACTTGTTGACACGGCATCACGGTCGCCGTCGGCGGGCAAAACCCAGGGCTGGAGTTTGGTGGTGCTTGAAGGTGCCAGCACTGAAACATTTTGGTCGGCAACAATGACTGCCGAAACGCGTTCAACTTTTCGTTGGCAGCATCTGTTTGCCGCACCGGTCATTGCCTTGTCGTTTGCTGACCCTCAGGCGTATCTCGACCGATACGCCGAAAGTGACAAAGAGAAAACTGGTCTCGGCGCGTCCACATCGGCGTGGCCGACTCCGTACTGGACTGTCGACGCATCGTTCGCCACGATGACTCTGTTGTTGGCGGCCCACGACGTCGGCCTCGGCGCGTTGTTCTTTGGAGTGTTCCGCGGTGAGAGCGAGTTGCGCGCCGCACTATCGATTCCCGATTCTTTGCAGCTCATCGGGGCATTGGCACTTGGCTACGAGCGATCATCGACCGACAATGAGCCAGCGTTTACTGCTGGGGCCAGTGCTCAGCGACCGCGAGCATCAGTCGACCAGATCGTGCACTACAACGCTTGGTGAAGTGTTGCCGGCTCGGTTGCCGGCGGCAGCTCCGGCTAGTTTGCCGAGAGTGCCACACGTAGAGCGGCAATGAGCTCATCACGAGTTGCTGCTGGCGCCTGACAGGCGTACTGCCGACAGACATAAGCCAAGCCGTCGCGGCGATGGGCAAACAGTGGAGAATCGAACGATTCGCCCCAAGCCAACACCACGGTAGGTAGCCACTGTGTTTGTAGGTATTGCACGAATTCTCCGCGCTTGCCGGTGATGACAACTTCGGTCGCCCCAACATGTCGCAGGTGCAACGCACAGAGCAGGTGGGGGAATGCCGTTGGAGCGTTGCCCACCACGCGGGTGAGCAACTTGAAGATGCCATCGGCATGTTCGCGATAATGCTCGGCGCCAGTAAGAGCGGCCAGACGCTGCAAAGCAAGTGCGGCCACCGAGTTGGCTGACGGTGTGGCGTTGTCAATCAGATCTTTTTGGCGCACGATGAGTTTCTCGCCATCGTGGGGGGTGGTGAACAACCCACCTTCGGCGTCATCCCAGTGGAATGCCAGCAACTGATCGGCTGCTTCGCGGGCCAGAGTGATCCACCGCGCCACACCGGAGAGTTCGTACAACCGCGTGAACGCGTCGACCAAGTTCGCTAAGTCGGCAGCCATTGCCAGATGTTTTGGTGTCGCATCGCGGTGCCAGGTGCGCAGCCAACGGCCGTCGCTGCGGCGCATCGTGGTGGCCACGAAGTTGCCAGCTTGTTGCGCGGCTGTGGCCCACTCGTCGTTGGTGTATGCGGCGGCTGCTTCAGTCAGCGAGGAAATCATGAGTGCGTTCCACTCGGTAATCACCTTGTCGTCAAGGCCGGGGCGATGTCGAGTATTGCGGGCAGCCAACAAGAGTCGGCGGATGGTTTCGATGTCGTCGTCGCGTTCGAGCGCACCGCGGTGCTCGAGTCGGCAAGGAATTGACTTGCCCTCGAAGTTGCCCGTGTCAGTGATTTCGTACCAGTCGAGTGCTTTTTGCACTAAGTGCTCTGGAATGATGCGGCGCACCTGGTCGGGGGTGAACACATAAAAGTGTCCTTCATGTGAATGGCCAGATTCATCGAGTGAGTCTGCATCTTCGGCGCTGTAGAACGCGCCTTCAGGTGAGCGCAGGTCGCGCAGCACATAGCCGATGGTTTCTTGTACCACCTGGCGCCATCGTGGTTCGCGCAAGACCAATGATGCGTGCAAATACGGGCGTAGCAACAAAGCCTGGTCGTACAACATTTTTTCAAAGTGGGGCACTAGCCACTTTTCGTCGACGCTGTAACGCGCAAAGCCACCACCCAGGTGGTCGTACATGCCGCCTGACGCCATTGCATCGAGCGTCGTGGTGATGATGCTGTGCGTGCGCGGCGATTCGTCGTTGATGTATGCACGCAGCAATAACTCGAGTGCCATCGTGGACGGGAACTTAGGGGCGCCCCCAAAACCTCCCCAAGTTTCGTCGAACGACTGTTCGAGCTGTTCGGCGGCTGCGACGAACGCCTCGATGCTCGGTAGGTCGGGGTTGGCGGTAATGCGCGACGTGCGGGCGATGTTTTCTACCAACGCCGAAACGTTGCTGTCGATATCGGAGCGCCGATCGCGCCACGCATCGTTGATCGCGGTCATCAACTGCAAGAACGTGGGCTTGGGGTAGTAGGTGCCCCCAAAGAATGGCTGTGCATCGGGGGTAAGAAACACCGTCATCGGCCAGCCGCCGCGCCCGGTCATGGCCTGCACGGCGTCCATGTACACACTGTCGACGTCGGGGCGTTCTTCGCGGTCGACTTTTACATTGACGAACAACTCGTTCATTACCCCTGCGACCTCGACATCTTCAAAACATTCGTGCGCCATCACGTGACACCAGTGGCAAGCCGAGTAACCCACCGACAGCAACACCGGCACATCGCGGCGATTGGCTTCGGCAAATGCCGCATCGCCCCATGCCCACCAATCCACGGGGTTGTCGCGATGCTGGCGCAAATATGGCGATGACTCGTGGGCGAGTCTGTTCATGGGGTACTCAGGCGCCAACGGCGTGGTATCCGCCGTCGACGTGCACGATTTCGCCCGTCGTGGCCGGAAACCAATCAGACAACAGCGCACAACATGCACGAGCCACAGCCGACGAATCGTGGATGTCCCATCCCAGGGGTGCGCGCGCACTCCACAGGTCTTCGAACTGGGCAAACGAAGGAATCGACTTGGCCGCCATCGTGCGAATCGGGCCGGCAGCAACGAGGTTGCAGCGAATATTGCGTGGGCCAAGTTCGCGGGCGAGGTAGCGGCTGGTGGACTCGAGAGCCGACTTGGCGACTCCCATCCAGTTGTAGGCCGGCCACGCCACGGTGTTGTCAAAGTCGAGCCCGACGATGCTGCCGCCATCGGTCATGAGAGGTACGAATGCATCGGCCAATGTCTTCAACGAATAGGCCGACACCTGCACGGCCACGGATACGTCTTCCCAGGTGGCAGCCATCAGGTCATCACCCAAACAAGCTGCGGGTGCAAACCCGATCGAATGCAAAACGCCATCTACGCCACCCAAGTGTTGGCGAGCGGCTTCGCGCACGGTGGCCACATGGTCGGGGTTTGTTACGTCGAGTTCGGCCACATGTGGCACGGTGCTGAGTTTTTTGGCGGTGCGCTCTGTGATGGACAAACCCCGCCCGGCCCCGGTCAGCATCACCGTGGCTCCTTGCTCTTGGGCGAGCTTGGCTACACCAAATGCCAGCGACGCGTCCGTCAAGACTCCGGTGATCACGAGCCGCTTACCTGCCAGAATCGCCACGTCGCTACGGTAGTGGACATGACTAGTTCTCTTGCGAGCATCGGATATCTCGGCGGCACCGGCCCGGCTGGCAGTGCGTTGGCGGCGCGACTGGCGTCGGTGGGCTATCCCGGGTTCATCGGTTCGCGTACGCCAGAGCGCGGCCAAGAAGTGGCCAGTGAACTGGTCACCAAATGGGCGAGCCGTCGGCTCGACCTGGCCGGCGGTGACAACGCAACGGCAGCCCAACGCGACATCATCGTGTTGGCCACTCCGTGGGATTCAGCGGCGACCACCGTCACCGAACATGCCGAAGCGCTCCGCGGAAAAGTTGTGATCACCATGGCCAATGCCCTCATTCGAGTGGGCAAAGAATTTCAGCCGCTGATTCCGCCGCGGGGCAGCATTGCCGCCCACGTGCAAGCGGCGATACCCGCGTCGCATGTGGTTGCCGCATTTCAACACCTGCCAGCTATCGAGTTAGGTGCGCTCGACCACGACGTGGACAGTGACGTGTTGATTTGCTCAGACAACAACGAGGCGACCAAGACGGTCAGCGACATCGTGGCTCACATTGCAGGGTGTCGACCACTCAATGCTGGGTTGTTGTCCAACGCGCTCGCCATCGAGGCACTCACGGCTGTGCTGCTGCAACTCAATGTGCGTTACAAGACGCGCGTGGCACCACGTTTCACGGGAATCAACTGAGCACAGGCGTGCGTCTATTCGACACCGCGCGACGAGAGGTCGTTGATTTCACGCCGGGCGACCACGTGAAAATGTACGTGTGTGGCGTGACGCCGTATGACGCAACTCATCTCGGGCACGCATTCACGTTCATTACTTATGACGTGCTGATTCGTCGACTTATGGATACGGGCCGCACGGTGCAGTGTGTGCGCAACGTAACCGATGTCGATGATCCACTGTTTGTCAAGGCTCGTGAACTCGACATGCACTATCTGGACCTTGCCGCTCGTGAAGAACAGCGACTCGAAGACGACTTGCGGGCGCTCAACTTCGTGCCAATGGCATCTACTCCGCGGGCATCGTCAGCGATTCCCGAGATCCGTGGATTCATCGGCATGGTGTTGGAGCGCGGCTACGCCTACGAAGCAGGCGGCTCGGTGTATTTCGATGTGACCCGCTCTGACAAGTTCGGTTCTATCTCGCATCACGATCGGGTCAAGATGTTGGAACTGGCTCGCGAGCGCGGGGGCAATGTTGATGACCCGTACAAGCGCGACCCGTTGGATTTCGTGTTGTGGCAACCCTCGGCCCCCGACGAACCAGCGTGGGACACGATGTGGGGGCCTGGGCGACCGGGCTGGCATATCGAATGCAGCGCCTTGGCCTTGCGCGAACTCGGCACCACCATCGACCTGCACGGCGGGGGTAGTGACCTCATCTATCCGCATCATGAATGTGAACGAGCGCAATCCGAGGCCGCCACAGGCGTGGAGTTCGTGCGCCACTGGATGCATGTGGCGATGGTGTGGATGGACGGCCACAAGATGTCCAAGAGCCGGGGCAATCTGGTGTTTGTTGACGCCTTGCGCCAGGCGCACGACCCCATGGCGATTCGTCTTGGATTGCTGGTGAACCATTACCGCCACGAGTGGGAGTGGGACAAAGGTCTCATGGATCGAGCCACTGCTCGGCTTGGCAAATGGTCGGTTGGTCAAGTTGACTCAAAGGATTCATTAGGGTCACCAAGCAAAGGGGGTCAGGCCGTGCTCAACGAAGTCCGTGCGCGACTCGACGACGATCTCGACACTCCTGGTGCAATTTCCATCATTGACGAAGCCGTCGAACGCGGCGTGAACGTGCGTGACGCTGCCGCTTTGTTGGGAATCGTGTGGTAACCAGCCCTAAACCGTTTCCGGATTGGGTGTTCAACGGAGCCACACCGTTTCAGTCGCGTCTGCGCCGCATCGTGCAGCCTTTGGCACGACGCGCATGGAAGTTCGAATTAGATGGTTTCGATCGGCTGCCCGCTAACGGCGCAGCAATCTTGTGTCCGAACCACATCAGCTTTTTGGATTCAGCGCTGCTCATGGTGTTGTCGCCACGCAGTATTTCGTTCATTGGCAAAAGCGAATACATGGACTCTTGGAAGACTCGTTGGTTTTTCCCCAAGATGGGGATGATCCCCGTTGACCGCAGCGGTGGAGAAAAATCGCGGGCTGCGCTCGATGCTGCCGAGCGGGTGTTGCAACGTGGCGAATTGTTCGGCATCTATCCCGAAGGCACCCGCAGTCGTGACGGGATGCTCTATAAAGGCCACACTGGTGCAGCGCGGCTCGCCATCAAACTCGGCTGCCCTCTCTTTCCGGTGGGCATCGTGGGCACACGCGAGATTCAGCCCCCTGATACGTCGCTGCCGCGCTTGGGTGGCACGGTCAAGATTTCTATTGGTCGACCAATCAACGTGGCGCGCTATACCGAGCGGGCCAATGATCCGCTGGTACTGCGAGAGATCACCGATGAATTGATGTTCGAGATTCGCGAACTCACCGGCCAGGAATATCGCAACACCTACGCCACCAAGCGCCGTTCGGAGACGTTCGTGGCCGAAACTGCCGAGATACCGCGCTTCGCAACGAGTGAAACACCCAACCCAGGGGAGATGGCGAACGTAGAATAACGACTGCATGTCCGCAGCGCTGATCGACGTTCGTCTGCCAGACGGTTCCACCAAACAGTTGCCAAGCGGGGCGAGTGCCCTCGATTTAGCCGCGGTCATCGGGCCTCGTTTGGCCAAAGCAGCAGTAGCGGCCGTCGTCAATGATCACGAGACCGATTTGTTGGCCCCGCTCCACTCAGGTGACCGCGTCGCAATCATCACCGTCGACACCGATGCTGGGCGCCACGTCTTGCGCCACTCGACTGCCCATGTGCTTGCCCAAGCGGTGTTGCAGTTGTTTCCTGGTGCCAAGTTCACGGTTGGCCCCGCAATTGAAGACGGTTTTTACTACGACTTCGATCTTCCAGGTGATCGCACCTTTACCCAAGACGACCTGGCACTGATCACCAAACGAATGATCGAGATCGTCGAACAAAACCAGCCGTTCGTGCGATCCGAGATGTCGCCACGCGAGGCGCTGGAGTTATTTGCCGACCAACCGTACAAATGCGAGATCATTCAGCGAGTTACGGCGGGCAACGTTGACGCCCAAGATGCCGGCGAGGTCGCGGGCGGTGATTCAGTCAGCGTGTATCGCAACAGCGACACGTTCGTCGACTTGTGTCGCGGGCCGCACGTGCCAAGCACTGGTCGACTCACTCATTTTGCGTTGATGAAAGTCGCTGGTGCACACTGGCGCAGCAACGAAAAAGGGCCAACCCTGCAGCGCATCTACGGCACGGCGTGGGAATCCAAGGCGGCCTTGCAAGAACACCTGGTGCGTTTGGAAGAAGCCGAAAAGCGCGACCACCGTCGCCTCGCCGTCGAGATGGATCTGCTGTCGTTTCCCTCGGAACTGGGAGGCGGTCTGGCCGTCTGGCATCCCAAAGGTGCCACCGTGCGCAAAATCATGGAGGACTACAGCCGCGAGCGTCACCAAAACGGCGGCTATCAGTTTGTGTACACGCCGCACTTGGCCAACGCGAACCTGTTCGAGACTTCCGGGCATCTCGACTTCTACAAAGACGGCATGTATCCGCCGATGGAAATGGACAACGGCACCTATTACCCCAAGCCGATGAACTGCCCGATGCACTGCCTCATTTATCGTGACCGCCAACGCAGCTATCGCGAGCTGCCGTTGCGGCTGTTCGAGTTGGGAACCGTCTATCGCTACGAACGGGCGGGCACACTGCACGGGTTGTTGCGTATTCGTGGGTTTACTCAGGATGACAGCCACATTTTTTGTACGCAAGAACATCTGGCCGACGAAATCGGATCTCTACTCGACTTCGTGTTGTCGGTGTTGCGCCGGTTTGGGTTTGACGATTTTTCGTACAAGTTGTCCACTCGGAATGCCGACAAATCGATTGGTACTGACGAGATGTGGGATAAAGCAACCACTGCATTGCGTCTGGCTCTCGACAAACTCGGTGTGCCCTACACCATCGGTGAGGGTGACGCGGCGTTCTATGGCCCCAAGATCGATATCGACGTGCGTGATGCAATCGGTCGCAAGTGGCAACTGAGCACTATTCAGGCCGACTTCCAATTGCCAGAGCGCTTCGGGTTGGAATACGTCGGGGCCGACAACCAACGTCATCGTCCGATCATGTTGCATCGCGCACTTTTCGGCTCGGTCGAGCGATTCTTTGGCGTCTTGCTCGAGCACTACGGCGGTTCGTTCCCGACGTGGCTAGCGCCCGTGCAGGTGCGTGTCTTGCCCGTCACCAGTGCCCACGAAGCACACGTGGCTGGTCTCATTGCCCAACTCGGTGCGGAAGGTTTCCGTGTGGATACTGCAGTGGCTGACGAACAACTCGGCAAGCGAATTCGCGCTGCCAAGCTCGAACGCATTCCTTACGTGCTGGTGGTGGGCGACGATGACGTGCAAGCCAACTCGGTCGGTGTCAACCCGCGCGGTGGCGAGGTGCAGCGCGACGTTTCGTTTGCTGATTTTGTCGAACGTCTTCGTGCCGACGTGCACGAAGGTTCGGGTCGTTAACCCGCACCATGCTCGAACGTCTGTGGGCCGGGTGGCGATCAGAGTATGTTTCGGGTTTTGGGCCCGAGGGCAACAACGCACCACAGGATGGTGAATCGATTTTCTCGCGCATTCTTGCCAGCGGCTTGCCTGATGACGAAACCCACATCGTGGCGCGCGGCAGCAAGTGCTTTGTGATCTTGAATGCGTACCCGTATGCGAGCGGCCACTGCTTGGTGCTGCCGTATCGACAAGTCGCCAACTTGGAAGACCTCACCGATGACGAACGCAACGAACTCTGGCTGACCGTGCGCGACGCAACGCTGGCGCTCAAGTCTGCATTCGCGCCAGCCGGGCTCAACGTTGGGCTCAATCTTGGGGCACCTGCGGGTGGCAGCGTGGCCCAGCATCTGCACGTGCACTTGGTGCCACGGTGGGTGGGTGACACCAACTTCACGGTGGCCATCGCCAACACCAAGGTGTTGTCGGAACCGCTCACCACAACCGCCAGCCGACTGCGAGCAGCCTGGCCGAAAGGATCTCAACAATGAGCGACGAAGTGCGTGACGAGCTTCCCGACGATTTGAACGCCAGCGAGTATGTGGGGGCGTATCAGTTTCCTGACAACAGTCGGCGGCGTATTCCGGCTGTGATGTATCTGGTGATCGGCGCGCTGTGCGCTGCTGCGTGGTTTGCCACGCGCGACGGCGACACCGCCGTGGTGAACGACGGGTTCATGTTTGCTGCCGTGTTGTTTGGGTTATTTGGCGCATACGGTTTGTCGGCAGCGTGGCGAATGCAAGTTGACGAACGCGACGCACTAGTGCGCGCTACTCAGGCTGTGGATTTTGCCGTAGGTCACGCATCGGCGCAACAAGTGTGGCGCGGTCTGCGCAGTCGCCCGACCTGGCGGGTGTTTTGCTACAGCAGCGAAGAGCCACCACTGCGGCGCGGCCTCGTGCTCATTGATGCCATTGATGGGAGCATCAAAGAACGTCTCGTTGAAGACAATCCCGACGACAGCCCCGACGACAGTCCCAACGACCAGAAGTAGTGTTGTCTTGTGTTTGATGGCAAATTTCGTGTGCACGTCGACAAATACGTTCGCCCCGTTGGCGTGACGTTGACGCGCACCAAGATCACCCCAGACCATCTGACCATCGTCGGATTGTTGGTTTCTATTGCGGCCGCCGTCTCGATTGGTGCGGGTTACCTACGGGTGGGGTTGTTGCTCGTAATTGCGGCCGCTTTGCCCGACATGCTCGACGGGGCTTTGGCCAAGGCGTCGAATGTCTCTAGTCAGCGTGGTGCATTCTTTGACTCGACCATCGATCGCATCGCCGACAGTTTCATGCTTGGTGGTGTCGCGTGGTATCTCGGCGACACCCGCGGGGGCACCGCGGCGGTCTTGCCGTTTGCAGTTATGGCCGTGTCGTCGTTGATTTCGTATCAGCGAGCCAAGGCCGAATCACTTGGGCTGCAAGCCAAGGGTGGTTTGATGGAGCGCGCCGAGCGCATCGTTATTTTATGCGTCGGGCTCTTGTTTGATCAAGGTCTCTACTGGGTGATGTGGCTGATGCTGGTCTTGGTGTCGGTGACTGCAGTGCAGCGCTTCATCAAGATTTGGCGTCAAGCAGCCGTCGCGCCAGTAACTGCAGCGCGACTCGAAACACGGCGCATGCATCGCGCGACGCGGCGTGCAGCGTTTGCCGACCGTCGGGCTCGCTTGTCATCGCGCCGTCGCGATGCCTGACAACAAAAATCCCGGTATCGCTTTTCGTTTAGCCACTCTGTTTGGCGCCGCAACCCCAGCCGTGGTGTCACACGTTGCTGCTTTGTCGCTTGGCGGAATCGGGGCAGTGGCCATGCGTGGTGAGCGAAAGATGGTCGAGCGGCATCAGCGCCGCGTGTCGCCAGAACTCAACTTGTTGCAAATGCAACGCCGCGTGAATGATGCGTTCCAGAGTTATCTGCGCTACTACCTCGAGACGTTTCGAATCCCGTCGCTCTCGGCGAGCGAAATTGATGCTGGGTTCAGCACCGAGGGTTACGCGCACATTGAAGACGCGCTCAAGTTGGGGAGCGGCGCAATTCTCGCGATGCCACATGTTGGTGGCTGGGAATGGGCTGGTCGGTGGTTGGCGCAACGTGGTTTGCAGGTGAGTGCAGTAGTTGAGGTGCTCGAATCCACAGAGGCCTACGAAACGTTTCTGTCGCTGCGTCGCGGGCTCGGGGTCAACGTGATTCCGCTTGATGAGCATGCCGGCGTGGCGGTGCAAGATGCGCTGCGCGCCAATCACGTGGTGGTGTTGATGAGTGACCGCGATATCCAGCGCAATGGGGTAGAAGTTGAGTTCTTTGGTGAGCGCACCACGGTGCCGGCTGGGCCGGCGTTTTTTTCGTTGCGGGTCGGTGCACCAATCATCCCTGCTGCCGCATATTTCACGCGACGCGTTGACGGGCATCACGCCGTTGTTCGGCCACCAATCCCATTTGAACGCACCGGCACTTTGCGCGACGACATGCAGCGACTCAGCCAACTGATGGTGGCTGAACTTGAAACATTGATTCGTCGTGCACCAGAACAGTGGCACTTGTTTTCACCGAATTGGCCAAGCGACCCCGGCTACGTCAAATAATTGCGCCTAGCTGTAGGCCGCAAACAAGTTGGCCACGCCCTTGGCTTGGCCGCCGTCAACCGCCGACATCACGGCTACAGGCATCACGCCTGTTGCCCACCATGCTGCGATGCGCTCGCGAACCACTTCGGCTGGGCCCGACATGGTGCAGTCATCTAACCACTCGTTACTCATCACGGCCGTGAGCGCTTCGGCCAAGTGTTCGCGCGAGGCGCTCGCTAGCACTCGCTCAAATTCATCAACCTGACTGTCGTATCCGCTGGCGCGCCAGTAGTTGCGGTAGTTCGGCAATGTTGCATACATCACCAACGTGCGCCGGTTGACGGCTCGGGCGGCTTCGATGTCGTCGGCAATCACCGTAGGAATCATGTTGGCCATGAAGAATGTTGCCCGTCGCTCCACGGGAATACGTGCAACTTGCTGGGGGATTGCCCGCAACGAAGCGTTGGCCCACAGTGCACCGTCCCCAATCTCAATCGCCAAGTCAAGCATTTTGTCGCGCAGGGTGGCCAAGTAAATCGGTGGCAACGAACCACCAAATTTTTCGTTGGCCCGCATGGCACTGACATACTCGCGAATATCGCTGAGCGGTTTACCCGTGGCCACACCGAGGCGCTGCACCACCGGCCCGTGGCTCACGCCGACGCCGAATGCGAAGCGTCCACCGGAGATCTCGTGAATGTGTGCTGCGGTATTGCCGGCTTCGACGGCGTGCGCCAGATAAATCGGTTGAATTGATGTGAAGTACGACAGCGTGGTGGTGGCGTGCGCCAGCGACACGCAGAGAGACATTGCTGCACCAAGGCTCGGGCACGCCACGTGGGTAAAGCCGCGATCTTGTGCGTCACGCGCCAACTGCAGCACCCCGGCGCGCCGCGTGGGTGAGGCCACAAGTGAAATGGCAGGAAGCTGTTTCGTCGTGGGCATTGTCGTGGGAATTGTTGTAGGCATAGCGCTCCGCCCACCGTACCGTGAGGGGGGTGGAGACGAGCCCATCAGAGCAGCGCCGCAACGACATGCTGCGAATCGCGATGGTGAGCCCCTACAGCCTCACGATTCCTGGCGGTGTGCAACATCAAGTGTTGGGCTTGGCGCGCGAGTTGCGGCGCATGGGTCACGAAGTGCGTGTGCTCGGGCCTTGTGACGGGCCGCCACCCGAGCCGTTCGTAACACCGCTGGGCAACAGCCTGCCGACGGCGGCCAATGGTTCGTCGGCGCCGTTGGCGCCGGATCCCTCGGCGGCATTGCGCACGCTGCGGGCGCTCAATGATGAAGCGTTCGACATCCTGCATCTGCACGAACCCATCGCGCCCGGCCCGACACAAACTGCGTTGATGTTGCGACTGGCACCGATGGTCGGCACGTTTCATGCTGCGGGCGACATTGCGTGGTACCGCCGGGTGCGCAAAGGAGTGGAGTGGCTAGGCACCCATCTCGACCATCGGGTGGCGGTGTCGGAGGCCGCCCGTGATATGGCCGTGCGCCATGTGGGTGGCACCTTCGAAGTGTTGTACAACGGAATCGACATTGAGACGTATCGACGACCAAACGTCACACGTGAGCAAACTCCGACGGTGTTATTTTGTGGTCGTCACGAGCCGCGCAAGGGTCTTGAGGTGTTGCTTGACGCGTTCATGTTGATGCCGAGCCACTACCGACTCTGGGTGTGTGCTGATGGCCCGCACATCGCCGACGTGCGCAAGCGATTTAGTCGCGATCCACAAGTGGCTGCGCGTATCGATTGGCTCGGTCAGGTGTCTGAGCCCGAAAAGCTAGATCGCTTGGCGCGCTGCAGTGTGTTTTGCGCACCGTCGTTGCACGGTGAGTCATTCGGGTTGGTGCTGCTCGAAGCCATGGCGGCCCGAACACCAGTGGTCGCCAGTGATATTGACGGCTACAACATTGTGGTGACCGACAACGTCGATGGTGTGCTGGTGCCACCCGGCGACCCAGCCGCGCTCGCTTATGCCGTGCAAACAGTGGTGGATGACCCGATGTTCAGTCAGCGCCTGGTGGCCGGTGGTGATGCGCGCGCTGCTCAACTGTCGATGCAGTCGTTGGCGATGCGTTATCTCGAGATTTATCGGGCAGTGCTTATTGCCGAAGCAGAGGAGCGAATCGTCGTGCAGCCGAGCGCGTTCGTCAGGTATTTCGAAGATCGCTTGCTGCGTCGACCACGCTTCGCCAGACTTTCACAGAACATGGTCAGCACGGTGTCGGAGTCGGTCACCGACACCGTTGCCACACTGCGTAACAAGTCACAAATGTGGCGTGAACGCGTCACTGGTGACAGCTCGGACGACGACTAACCTGACCATCATGAACACGCTGTGGATTGTGCTCGTTGTCGCAGTGCTTCTGGTGGTGTGGGTAGTGATGTCGTACAACCGGCTCATCAGTCGGCGCAACGAAGTGGACAACGCCTGGTCTCAGATCGATGTGCAACTCAAGCGTCGCCTTGATCTGATTCCGAACCTGGTGGAAACGGTGAAGGGTTATGCCGCATTCGAAAAAAGTGCTCTCGAAGCCGTCATTGACGCACGATCAAAGTCCATGTCGGCTGGGCCCGGCCCGGCTGCCCAGGGTGCTGCCGACATTGGGTTGACCGGTGCATTGCGCCAGCTGTTCGCCTTATCTGAGGCGTACCCCGACCTGAAGGCCAATACCAACTTTTTGGCGTTGCAAGAAGAACTACAAAACACTGAAAGCCGTGTGGCGTTCGCCCGCCAGTTCTACAACGATGCCGTTGAGCGCTACAACAACACCACGCAGTCGTTCCCCGGAGTCATATTTGCCAAGTCGTTCAATTTCGCTGATCGCGAATATCTCGAGGTCGAGGCCGCAGCTGCAATACCGCCGTCGGTGAAGTTCTGAACGACCTAATCGCGGCGAACAAGCGCCGTTCCGTGGCGTTGATGTTTGGTTTCGTGCTGGTGCTCGTTTTGGTTGGCATGGCAGTTGGTGTGTTGATTGGCAACGGCATCCTCGGCACGCTGATTGCTCTCGCTATCGCTTCGGTAACGGCCTTCGTGTCGTACTGGAAGTCAGACGCCATCGCGTTGCGCATGAGCCGTGCGGTGCCAGCCGACCCTGTGGTCTACAAGCGTCTGCACAATTTGGTCGAAGGTCTGTGCATCGCCGGCGGTCTGCCAAAACCGCGTGTCTACATCGTCCATGATCCGGCACCCAACGCATTTGCCACGGGTCGAAATCCAAAGAACGCAGCCATTGCAGTTACTACTGGGCTGTTGGAAAAAATGAATCGCGTGGAGCTCGAAGGGGTTGTGGCCCACGAGTTGTCGCACATCAAGAATTACGACATCTTGGTCATGACTCTGGCAGTCACCTTGGTGGGCACCGTTGCCATCCTCACCGACATCACCATTCGCATGATGTGGTGGAACGGTGGGCGAGTAGCGCGGGCGGGGGATCGCGACAATCGCAGCAACCCGTTGGCGCTCATCGGTATTGCGCTGTTGATTTTGGCGCCACTGTTGGCGCGCGCCATGCAGGCCGCAGTGGGTCGGCGTCGCGAAACTTTGGCGGATGTGTCAGCCGTGCAACTGACCCGTTATCCACCGGGGCTGATTTCAGCCCTCGAGAAGCTGCAAGCCGACAGCACGGTGACCCATTCAGCGTCAATGGCCACAGCCCATATGTGGATTGAGCAGCCTTTGCCGGGGGTGAATGACACAGGTCGGTTGGGGTTTTTCCATAAACTCTTCAATACCCATCCCCCTCTCGCAGACCGCATCGCGCTGCTGCGAGAAATCTAAATACAAGGAGCTCGCAATGTTTATTGGCCAGCGTCGTGTTGCATTTGCCAGTGGACTACTCGCCGCAGTTGCCCTCGCTGCCTGTAGCGGCGGGGCGTCCAGCACAAGCGATGTGTCCGACACCGTCGCACCAGCCACCACCGTCGAGTCGACCACGACCACGACGATTCCGCCAATTTTGGCTCCGCTGACGGGTTTGGCTGTTGATGCACCGATTTTGCGCCCGGCACTCGCGGTCAAAATCGACAACCACCCCAAGGCCCGCCCGCAGTGGGGGTTGAACCAAGCCGATGTGGTGTATGAAGAAAACGTCGAGATGCTCACCCGCTTTGCCGCGGTGTTTCACACCAACGACAGCGATCCCGTCGGCCCCATTCGTAGTGGTCGCAAGCAAGACATCGACTTGCTCGAGCCGCTGAATGCGCCGTTGTTCGCCTGGAGCGGCGGCAATGCCGAGGTCACCAAACTGATTCGAGCGTCCAACCTCGTCGATCTCAGTTACTCCGTCGCTACGGACTCGGGTGGTTATCGCCGCGAGAGCTCGCGTTCGGCCCCCCACAACTTGATTGCTGATACCTCCAAATTTTGGACACTGGCGCCGGAAGGTGCACTGCCGCCGCCAGCACAGTTCGTGTATCGCGCCGCCGACGAAGCGATTCCGGCCACCGCGCTTGAAACTGGTGGTGTAAAGATTTCGATGGACGGCGTGCGGGTGATGTGGGAATGGAGCAGCGAGTTCAGTCGCTTTTTGCGCTCGCAAGACGACAAACCGCACGTTGACGTTGACGATGTGCGAGTAAATGCGGCCAACGTGGTGGTGCTGTACGTGCAGTACAGCAAGAGCGGGTATAGCCCCGTAGCCAAGACCAAGGGTTCGGGAGAAGCGTGGGTGTTCACTGCGGGCAAGCTGTTTCAAGGCACTTGGGCCCGCGATGATGCAGCCCAGCCATTCACGCTCAAAGACACTGCGGGCAACATCATCAAATTAACCCCGGGTAATACATGGGTGGAATTGCCGCGATTGGCTAAGGGCGTGTCGTTTTTGCCAGGCACCGACCCGACCTCGTTTAAATATCCGTAACCAGCCGCACCCGCTGCACCCGCGGCTTTGCCTGGTCGCCAAGTGTCACCTGCGCTGGGTTCAAGCGCCGTGGCGGTGAATAGGTACGCTAAAAACACCATGACAAAGCCTGACAAGTCCGACAAGACCGTCGGCTCGATGCGCGTGCAGCGCGGATTGGCCGAGATGTTGAAAGGCGGCGTGATCATGGATGTGGTCACCCCCGGCCAAGCAAAAATCGCCGAAGACTCTGGCGCAATCGCTGTAATGGCGCTCGAGCGAGTGCCAGCAGACATCCGCCGAGACGGTGGCGTGGCTCGCATGAGTGACCCCGAGATGATTGAAGGCATTCAGGCCGCAGTCTCGATTCCGGTCATGGCCAAAGCGCGCATCGGACACTTTGTTGAAGCACAAGTGCTCGAGGCCCTTGGTGTCGACTTCATCGACGAAAGCGAAGTGTTGACGCCCGCTGATGAGGCATTCCACATCGACAAGATGAAGTTCACTATTCCATTCGTCTGTGGAGCCACCAATCTGGGTGAAGCACTGCGACGTATTTCTGAAGGAGCTGCGCTCATTCGCTCGAAAGGTGAAGCTGGCACGGGAAACATCGTCGAAGCAGTGCGACACCTGCGTTCGATTCTCGGCGATATTCGCAAAATCACTCAAGCCGACTCGGCTGAATTATTTGGTTGGGCCAAGTTGCTCGATGCACCACTGCCACTCGTGCAAGAAATCGCCGAAACGGGTCGCTTGCAGGTGCCACTGTTTTGTGCAGGTGGCATTGCTACACCAGCCGATGCCGCACTTGCCATGCAACTTGGTGCCGAATCGGTGTTCGTTGGTTCGGGCATCTTCAAGAGTGACGACCCAGCACCGCGAGCCCGCGCGATTGTTGAAGCCACCGCCCACTATCGCGATGCGCACATCATCGCCAAGGTCAGCCGCAAACTCGGGGCACCAATGACCGGTATCGCGATGGACGAAATTAACCAGCGTTACGCCGAACGCGGCTGGTAGGAACCCCACTCGGGGAACCTATGTCGGCGCGCACCCGCATCGGAGTGCTCGCCTTGCAAGGTGCATTTGCTGCTCACGCTGCTGCGCTGCAACGGCTTGGCGCAAGCACCGCAGAGGTTCGTGTTGCAGTCGATCTAGAGCAGTGCGATGCACTGGTGCTGCCGGGTGGTGAATCGACCACGATGTCGCAACTATTGGAGACGTCACAATTATTTGACCCGCTGGCCAAACGCATCGCCGCTGGCATGCCCGTCTTTGGTACCTGTGCCGGCATGATTTTGCTGTCTCGGGGCATCGCCGACGGGCGCCCCGACCAGCGGTCGTTCGCAGCTCTAGATATCGACGTGCAACGTAACGGTTTTGGTCGACAGTTGGACAGCTTTGAAACCGAAATTGATGTGCACGGCCTGGACCGTGCGTTTCATGCAGTATTCATTCGCGCCCCACGCATTTCGCGCATCGGGAGCGAGATTGAAACGCTCGCCACCCACGGCGGCGAGCCTGTGCTCGTACGCTCAAAGACCGTTATGGCTGCGTCGTTTCACCCTGAGTTGGCCGATGACGATCGTGTGCATCAGTTGTTTTTGAACATGGTGCAAGGCTGAGTCAACGATGTCTGGTCACTCCAAATGGGCAACGATCAAACGCAAAAAAGCGATCATTGACCAGAAAAAAGGCAAGACGTTCGCCAAGCTGGCGCGTCAAATCGACGTAGCAGCCCGCTCGGGCGGGGGAGACCCAGCGACCAACGCACCGTTGCGAACGATCATTCAAAAAGCGAAGGCATCGTCGATGACCAACGACGCCATCGAGCGAGCAATCAAACGCGCAACGGGCGAAGCGCAGGGTTCAAACTACGAAGCAATCACCTACGAGGCATACGCACCTGGCGGGGTGGCGCTGCTCATCGACATTCTCACCGACAATCGCAATCGCACTGCGTCAGATGTGCGGGCAATTTTTAGCAAAGGTGGCGGCTCGATGGCAGCCCCTGGCGCCGTGGGTTGGCAGTTCAGCCGGCGCGGCGTGATTCTCGTGGATCGCGCGGCTCAAGAAGATGACGTCATGAATGCCGTGCTCGAGCACGGGGCCGACGACATGCTCGACGATGGTTCGGTATGGCGCGTAACTTGCGATGCCACCAAAGTGTGGGAAATCAAAACCGCATTAGAAGCCGCAACATTGCCGGTGCAGTCGGCTGAGAGCACGATGGTTTCGTCGCAAACCGTAGCGGTAACCGACGTGGGTGTGGCAAAAGCAATTCTCAAAATTCTGGATGAACTCGAAGAGCACGACGACGTGCAAGATGTGTATTCCAACTTCGATATCTCTGAAGAACTACTCGAAGCAGCTGCTTCATGACGGGGCAGTGGGCTACGGTGACGGTATGAGCAAAACAGTTGGTGTTGGCGATGCGGCCCCCGATTTCACCTTGCCAGGCACCGGCGGGCGCTCATATTCACTCGCCCAACTACGCGGTGCGCCGGTGGTGCTGGTGTTTTATCCGGGAGACAACACTCCGGTATGCACCAAGCAGCTGTGCTCGTACAACGACGAGCTGACCCAGTTCGCCGGGTTGTCAGCCCAGGTCATTGGAATCTCGGCGCAAGACGTGGCGAGTCACGAAAAGTTTGCAGCCAAACACGGTTTCAGCTTCCCGTTGCTGTCTGATGTCGACAAGGCGGTGCATCGGGCCTATGACGTGCTGGGCCTCATGAGCCTGCCGCGGCGAAGCGTCTTTGTGCTCGACGCCCAGGGCGTGATTCGCTACGCCCATCGGGCGGTCGTTGGGGTCACTTATCGGCCGGTTAAAGAATTGGTCGATGCCGTCACCGCCATCGGCTAGAATCAAACATATGTTCGCCCCCCATCAAGGGTCCAACGATGCCTTGCACAGCAACCCGTCAGCTGGCCTCGTGCTGGGTATCGACCCTGGGTTGACTCGCTGCGGTTACGCCATCGTGCAACCTGGTGTCCATGCCACCGCCCAGCCGTCGTTGCACTCACTCGGTGTGTTGACCACGTCGCCTGACGAAGAATTGCCGTTGCGCTTGGCCCAACTTCAGACCGATCTACTCGCGTTGTTTGATGAGTTTGCGCCGACGGCAGTGGCTGTCGAGCGGGTGTTTTTTCAACACAACACCCGCACTGCGATGAGTGTGGCGCAAGTGAGCGGCGTGGTGTTGGCGTTGGCTGCCTTGCGTGGTTGTCGCGTGGTGCAATACACCCCAACACAAGTAAAGAGTGCAGTTGCCGGGTTTGGTGCAGCGAGCAAAGACGACATCGCACGCATGGTGCAACTGCGATTTGGGTTACGCACCTTGCCAACGCCTGCCGACGCTGCTGATGCCGCGGCATTAGCGCTGTGTCATATTGCTAGCGAACCGTTTGCCCGCAGCGTGGCCGGAGCACGAGCGCAATGATCGGTTCATTGCGTGGACGTGTGCTCGAGCGCGTGAGCGACTCGACCGTGCTGCTCGAAGTTGCCGGTGTCGGCTATGTGGTGAGTGTTACGCCGCGCACACTCGGTGAACTCGAGCCGACAACCGATGCGTTTTTGCATGTGCACCACCATGTGCGTGACGATGCCGAGTCGTTGTTCGGCTTCTTGGATCGCGACGAGCGACGCACGTTTGAAGTGCTCATCGAAACCAACGGCATCGGGCCCTCGCTGGCGATGGCAATCTTGGCTACGCACTCACCGCGAGCCCTGGTCGACATTGTGTTGGCAGGTGACGTCGCCGGGCTCACGACCGTGTCGGGTGTGGGCAAAAAAACGGCTGAGCGATTGCTGTTGGAGTTAAAAGACCGCCTCAATCTGCCCACCATTGACGAGCCCCGTGCTATCGGCGAACGCGGTAGCGGGGGCATGAGCGACGTACGTGACGCACTGGCTGGTTTGGGATATGACGACACCGAGATTCGCGCCGTATTGCGCGAACTAACACTCAGCGACGATGCCGCCACCATGTTGCGTGAAGCGCTGAGTTTGTTGGGGGCCCGTCGTGCGTGAAGAATTTGTCGACCCGATTGCTCGCGACGATCACGACCAGCGCACCGACAGCGCCTTGCGACCGCGCAAGTTGGCAGATTTCGTGGGTCAGCAAGAACTCAAGAAGCATCTAGCAATCGTGCTCGAAGCAGCCCGCCAGCGCAACGAAGCAGCCGACCACCTGTTGCTGGCGGGGCCGCCCGGCTTGGGTAAGACCACGATGGCTGGCATCGTGGCAGCCGAAATGGGAGCCAAGTTCCACGTCACTTCGGGCCCGGCACTCGAGCGCGCCGGGGATCTGGCGGCGATTCTCACCAAGCTCGAAGAGCGCGACGTGCTGTTCATCGATGAGGTGCATCGCTTGTCGCGGGTGGTCGAAGAAATCTTGTATCCGGCCATGGAAGATTTTCAGATTGACATCGTCGTCGGAAAGGGCCCAGCGGCATCATCAATTCGCCTCACGTTGCCTCGCTTCACACTGATTGGCGCCACCACACGTACGGGAATGATCACCGGGCCACTGCGCGACCGCTTTGGGTTGGTCACGCGGCTTGAGTATTACGAACCCGATGAATTGCGCCAAATCGTGCAGCGAGCCGCCGGCATTTTGGATGTCGCCATCGATCACGATGCAGCCCACGAAATAGCTTCGCGCTCACGGGGCACGCCCCGCATCGCCAACAGGTTGCTGCGCCGTGTGCGCGACTTTGCCCAGGTGCGCAACAGTGGGGCAGTGACGGCTGCCGTTGCCGACGAAGCGCTGCGAGTGTTTGGTGTCGATCGTTTGGGTCTGGACAAAGTAGATCGTTCGGTGCTGCAGATCATTTGCGAGCGTTTTGGTGGTGGGCCGGTGGGGTTGTCGACGTTGGCCATCGCCGTGAGCGAACAGACCGAAACCATCGAAGACGTCTACGAGCCGTTTTTAATTCGGGAAGGTCTCTTGGCGCGCACACCCCGTGGCCGAGTGGCCACCACAGCGGCGTATGCGCATCTCGGCCTGACTCCGCCCGAGCGGTCGCCGGAACTGTTCTAGCCCTGCTTTTTGGGCTTGTTTTGCGGCTCCTGGCAATTGTTGACCAAATAAGTTGCATTTCGGCTTCGGGCTGATTATGGTAAAGCCGACCAAACAAGTCGGAATTGATTTCGCATCGATTCCTCACCTCAAGAAAGCAGAAATCCACATGTCAAACCTCACACTCACCTCTGCCAAGCGCAGCGCGCTGCGCTGGCTGGTGGTTCCATTGATTGCCCTGATCGTGCCATCCGCAGCACAAGCGGCGAACCACACCGCGGCAGCCAAGACCCCCCGTGCCACGATCGTAGAAGCGGCCTGGTTGGAAGCAAACTTGAATAACCCGAAGGTGCGCATCATCGAGGTGAGCACCGATCCCGGCGTCTACGAAAAGGGGCACATTCCCAACGCGGTGAACTTCCGTTGGCACACCGAGTTCGTAGATCCCATCAACCGCGACATTGCGAGCCAGGCTCAGTTCCAAGCAGCGGCACGAGCTGCGGGAATCAACAAAGACACAAAAGTGGTGTTGTACGGCGACAAGAACAATTGGTTCGCAGCCTGGGGTGTGTGGATTTTCCGCACATACGGTCACGCTGACGTGAGCATCTTGAACGGTGGCCGCGACAAGTGGGTGAAGGATGGTCGCGCACTGTCGCCCGCCGTTCCTACGCTGCGCGCCGGCAATTTCGTTGCCACGGCGGCCAACACCAACTTGCGAGCACGTCTGGCTGATGTCGTAAAGATTGCATCCAAGGTGGATCGCACGACCAAGCTGGTCGACATTCGCTCGGCTGACGAGTTCAGTGGGAAGATCTTTGCTCCAGCAGGCTTCCAAGAATTGGCCATTCGAGCTGGGCACATTCCTGGTGCTCAAAACATTCCATGGACTGCTGCTGTGGCACCAGATGGCACGTTCCGTCCAGCTGCCGAGTTGAAGGCCATCTATGACGCCAAAGGCATCAATGGCAAAAAGAAGATCACGGTGTACTGCCGCATCGGTGAGCGCGCTGCCCACACGTGGTTCGTACTCAGCGAAATTCTGGGCTACGAAGTGAAGCTGTATGACGGTTCATGGACCGAATACGGCAACTCAGTCGGTGTTCCAATCGCCAACCCCACCGGCACCGTTTGGGGTAAGGGCTGAGTTCGTCGCGATTCATCGCGAAGAATCCGCAAGACTGTTGGCTGAGATGAATGTCGCAGCCAACAGTCTTCGGTCGGTCTGGTTCGCACTCGGCTCTTTGGCTGGGTTGCTGTTGCTTGCGTTCTGGTTGGCGAGCAACGACACCGTCGATCCGAACGCGCCGGTATCGCTGCTGATCGGTGCGGCACTTGGCTTGGCATTCGAGCGAGGCCGTTTTTGTTTTTTCTGTTTGTTTCGCGAGGCCTTTGAAGAGCGCAAAACGCGTCAGTTGAACTCCATCGTTACAGCGATTGCAGTCGGCGCGATCGGGTATGCGCTCTTGTTCAGTTTGTATTTGCCGAACCCGAAAGGCGAAGGTTTGCCACCGGCTGCGCATATTTCGCCAGTGAGCCTGCCGCTCGTGGCCGGGGCATTCGCCTTCGGAATCGGCATGGTGCTTTCTGGGGCATGCATCAGCGGACACCTCTATCGCATCGGCCAAGGATATTTGCGGGCAGTTCCGGCGCTCCTTGGCTCGTTGATTGGTTTCGGTCTCGGGTTCTTTACTTGGAACACCTTGTATCTCGAACAGGTGAGTGAAAGCCCCGTCCTGTGGTTGCCTCGCTGGTTCGGATATTCCGGGTCGTTGCTCATCGTGCTACTCGTTGCGATCGTCGTTGCGGCATTACTCGTGAAATGGGATCGCTCACCCGACGACACCACGCATCCAAACGGTGCGCGTCGATTGTCGAGCCTCCGTGACGTCTATGAACTCGTTCTTGTGCGTCGCTGGTCGCCGGTGGCAACCGGGGCAATCGTGGGTGGTATCGGCATCGCTGCATATTTGCGCACCACGCCACTAGGCGTCACCTCGCAACTCAGCACCCTGAGTCGCAGCTATCTCGATGCAAGGGGTGCCCTGCCCGAGGTGCTGCATGGCATCGACATGATGCGCGGCTGCGTGGCGCTCGTGACGACAGCCATCACCAACAACGGCTGGCTGGTCATCGGCTTCGTTGCGGCCTCTCTGGCAGCAGCCGTCGGTGGTGGACGCTTCAAGATGCAAAAGCCAACAATTGGCAACTCGGTCACGGCCCTCGTTGGCGGCGTGCTGCTTGGTTGGGGTTCGCTTACGGCATTGGGCTGCACCGTCGGAGTACTGCTTTCAGGAACCCAGGCTTTCGCAGTTTCGGGCATCGTGTTTTTGGTCATCGTTGCGTTTGCCGTCTGGGTGGGCACTAAGTTGCGGCTCCACCGCCTTTTTGGCGCGTGATGCAACGGGTAATGCAACTTGCTGACATCGACTACCAACTGCCTGAGCAACTCATTGCCCAAACACCCATCGAGCCACGCGACTCGGCACGGCTCTTAGTCGATCAAGGGTCGGGTGCGCCGCGCGACGCAGTGATGCGCGACTTCGCACAGCTGCTGTGTGATGGCGATGTGCTGGTGGTGAACGACACCAAAGTGC
Source organism: Ilumatobacteraceae bacterium (assembly GCA_044351505.1). Classification (GTDB taxonomy): domain Bacteria; phylum Actinomycetota; class Acidimicrobiia; order Acidimicrobiales; family Ilumatobacteraceae; genus F1-60-MAGs027. The sequence goes on along the minus strand of JBILFO010000001.1, from coordinate 7,453 downwards.
TACCGGCCCGGTTGCGCTTGGTGCGTGCCACTGGTGGGGCAGTTGAAGTGCTCTTGCTCGAGTCACTTGATGCCACTCATCGCGTGTGGGAGGCACTCGTTCGGCCCGGGCGCAAGATGAAGCCAGGCGAGGTGCTGCACGATGGTGACGGTGCTCCAGTGCTGAGCGTGCAGGGTCGTGGATCTCAGGGTGACACTTTCCGCGTGGAGTTCGTTGTCGCTGATGTGGATCCGCTCATCGAACGTTTGGGTGAAATGCCGCTGCCGCCCTACATTTCGCAGCGCTTGGGCGATGTGAACCGATATCAAACCGTGTACGCCCGCGATCCGAAGTCTGCAGCAGCCCCCACCGCCGGTCTGCATTTCACCCCCGAACTGCTCGCCGCTGTGCGCGCGCAGAGCGTCCCCGTCGTTTCGGTCGAACTGGTGGTAGGGCTCGACACGTTTGCACCAATCACCGTTGACAACCCACTCGAACACGTCATCCATAGCGAGTCGTATCACGTGCCCGCCGAGACGCAGCACGCGGTGAGTTCAGCAAAACGTGTGGTAGCCATCGGCACCACGGCCACTCGTGCACTCGAGTCGTTCGGGGCCACGGGCCAAGCTTCGGGGCGCACGAATTTGTTCATCACCCGTGGGTTTTCATTTCAGCATGTGGATGTGTTGCTCACCAACTTTCACATGCCACGCACCACGCTGTTATTGATGATTGATGCGTTCGTCGGCGAACGCTGGCGACGGTTGTATGACCATGCCATCGAGCGCGAGTATCGGTTCTTGTCGTTTGGTGATGCGATGCTGCTTGACCGCCATCACGCCTAGCCTGACGACGATGTTTCGTGCTCACGCAGACGTAAGTGCTGTTGATGGCGCCGCGCGTGCCAGCATCGTCACCCTGGCACGGGGCACGTATGTGACGCCCACATTCATGCCGGTCGGAACCCGCGGTGCGGTCAAATACTTGAGCGCTAGCGACTACGAACAGCTTGGTGCCCAGATTGTGTTGGGCAACACGTATCACCTCATGCTGCGCCCTGGCGCCGACACGGTGGCGCACTTTGGCGGTGTTGGTGCGTTTGCTGGGTGGAAAGGTTTGACGCTCACCGACTCGGGTGGCTTCCAGGTGTTTTCACTCAAGCCCGATGTTGACGACGACGGCGTGACGTTTGCATCAACCTATGACGGCAGCAAGCATCGCTTCACCCCCGAGTCGGCAGTGTCTACTCAAGAAAAACTCGGGGCGGATATTCAGATGGTGCTTGATGTGTGCCCACCACTGCCATCGACGGATGAAGTGGTGTATGAAGCACTGCGTCGTACCACCATGTGGGCTGCGCGAGCGCGGGCGGTGCATCAGCGCACCGACCAATCGCTGTTTGGCATTGTGCAAGGTGGCGTGAGCGAAACCATGCGGCGCGAAAGCGCTCAACAAATCTCAGCTCTCAATTTTGACGGCTATGGCATCGGTGGGTTGTCGGTTGGTGAAACGCGCGAACAGATGCTGCCGGCACTCGCTGCGGCTCTGGCCGAGTTGCCCGTCGACCAGCCGCGATACCTGATGGGTGTTGGTGATCCGGCGTCGATGATTGAAGCCATTGGTCTGGGTGTTGATCAATTCGACTGTGTCTTGCAGACACGCCTGGGTCGCCACGGCACGGCCCTCACGTCGCAGGGGCGGGTGAATTTGAAGCGGGCCGAATTCACCCAAGACAATGGCGCCATCGACGACACTTGCGGGTGCGCGGTGTGCGCGGTGCATTCACGCGGTTACCTGCGGCATCTCTTCCAGGTGGGCGAGCCGTCTGCTTCGCGATTGGTGTCATTGCACAATCTGGCATGGACCATTGCACTTATGGGCCAGGCGCGCAGTGCGATTTTGGCAGGAACCTTTGGTGCGTTCCGCAAGCAAGTGCTAGACGTCTGGGCCTAGTGCGACGGTAGTGTCAGTTGCCATGTTCAACCTCATAATTGCCGCCGAAGAAGCAGCCCCATCGTCGGGCGGAGGAATCCTCGGATTGCTCCCATTAGTCCTCATCTTTGCGGTGATGTATTTCTTGCTGCTGCGCCCGCAGCGCAAACGCACGAAGGAAGCCGCCGCGTTGCAAGGCGCTATTCAAGTCAATGACTCAGTGTTGTTGACCAACGGCATCCTCGGTGTGGTGACCGGCATCGAAGACCGTTACCTATGGGTGGAAATCGCTGACGGGGTGCAAGTGCAAGTGATGAAGGGCTCAGTCGGCAATCGTGTCAATCTCGACGGCACGCCAATTGTGGTGCCCAAGGCTGCCAAGGCACCGAAAAAGTCGAAGAAGGCCGACTCGGACACGAATGCCGATTTGGATGCCAACAAGGACAAGCAATAACAACCTGGCGTTAGCCGAAGTTGTTGGGGCGTCTTTCTAAGCAATGTTGCGCGTGGCTGTATGAATCGTCGATTACTTGCGTCGCTGATTGGCATTTTGCTCGTGGCCGTTGTTTCGGTCGGCTTGACCGTCGCAAGTGGTAACACTCCGTCGCTGGGTCTTGACTTGCAAGGTGGTGCGTCAATCACGCTGCAACCCGAGGGCGAGTACGACACTGTTGCTCTTGAGGTGGCAGTTGAAATTATTCGTTCGCGTGTTGACGCAATTGGTGTAGCCGAACCAGAGATCATTCGTCAGGGTGACACTGTCGTGGTGAACCTGCCGGGGGTAAAAGACCAGCAGCGGGCACTCGACATTGTCGGGCGCACCGGCGACTTGCAGTTGCGACCTGTGTTGCAATCGGGCAGCGTTGACCCCACTGCGGGCCAAGTGGACACGACACCTTCAACCGCAACAAGCCTGCCAACCGAGACAAGCTTGCCAACTGAAACCAGCTTGCCAACCGAGGGCGGCCCTGGTGAGTCGCGCAGCGGGCGAGTGATGGTGGATACGACGATTCCGACCGAAACGACAGTTGCAACCGACACGACTATTGCTACCGAGACAACAGTTGCGGCAACGCCAATTGATGCAGCGGCGCCAGTTGATGCAGCAGCGCAGTCTGCACTTCCGCCGGATAGTGAAGTGCTGCTTGGGCGCGACGGTTTTGCGTATCTCGTTGGCCCGGTTGCGGCCACTGGGCTGGTGTTTGAAAACAATGCCCAAGCCAACATTCAAGGTGCTAACTGGTCTGTGGTGGTGCAACTTCGCAACGGCGCAGCAGGTGCCGATATATGGAATGCCCTTACGTCACGCTGCTTTAGCCGCGATGCAACTTGCCCCACCGCCCAAATCGCCATCGTGCTTGACGGTGAAGTCCTTTCTGCCCCTGTAGTGCAAGAAGCAGTTTTCTCAGGTGGCGAAGTGCAGATCACTGGGGATTTCACCGAGCAAGATGCCCGCGACTTGGCCAGAGTGCTCGAGTTCGGTGCCGTGCCAGTGAAGTTTGCCGTATCCCAGGTGCAAACCGTGTCGCCAACGCTGGGCGGCGACTCGCTGCGCGCCGCAATGATTTCGGGTTTGGTCGGATTGGTCTTGGTGTTTTTGTTGATGCTTGCGTATTACCGATTCGTAGCAATTGTCGTGTTCGTCGGTCTCGCTGTCTCGATTGGTATTCAGTACTCGATCATCACTTACTTATCCAAAACCAACGGCTTGGCGTTGTCGTTGTCGGGTATCGCGGGCATCATCGTGTCAATCGGTATTGCGGTCGACTCATACATCGTGTTCTTTGAGCGACTGAAAGACGAACTGGGCTCGGGCCGCACGCTGCGCAATTCTGCACAACGCAGCTTTGAAGGTGCCTGGCGCACCGTCTTGGCCGCTGACTCGGTGTCGTTCTTGGCTGCTGCCGTGTTGTGGTGGTTGACTGTCGGTTCGGTGCGTGGCTTTGCATTCTTCCTTGGGTTGGCCACGCTGGCCGACGTGATGATCGTATGGTTCTTTACGCGCCCGGCGATGTTGCTCTTGGCGCGCAGCAAGTTCATGGCAACTCGTTCGATGCTGGGTATCAAGCCACGTAAGGATGCAGAGGCCATCGCATGAGCATCGGTGCAGGGTTCGGTCGGCTGTATCGCGGCGAGACCACAGTTGACTATTACGGCAAGCGCAAACCTGCGTTCGTTGTCTCGGGGGCGTTTCTCGTGGTTTCGGTCGTGGCGCTCCTCATCGGTGGCTTGAATCTGGGTATCGACTTCCGCGGTGGTGTCGCCTGGGAATCACCAGTCACCGCCACGTTGAATGCGGATGCAATGCGCGAGGTGCTGGAAGCGAACGACATCGAAACATCCAATGCAAAATTGCAAACGTTGCAAGGCGCAGATGGCGAGCGCATCAGGGTGCAAGTTGGCGATCAGAGCCCTGCTGTGCGTGAAGCCGTACAAACGGCAATAGCCGAAAAAGCCGGGCTGCCGGTGCAGGAAGTGAGCGTGGCTGCGGTGAGCTCGTCATGGGGTCGCAGCATCACCATCAAATCAATTCGCGCGCTGCTGGTGTTCTTTGTGCTGGTGTCGCTGTTCATCGCGTGGCGATTCGAATGGAAGATGGCCGCTGCCGCAATTGCCGCCATGGCACATGACGTGCTGGTGTCGGTCGGGGTCTATGCGATCTTTCGCTTCGAGGTCACACCGGCCACAGTCGTGGCGTTTCTGACAATTCTTGGCTATTCGCTTTACGACACGGTGGTGGTGTTCGACAAAGTACGGGAGAACATCAAACGTTTTTCGTCGTCCGCAATGTCCATGGGCAATATCGTCAACGTGTCATCCAACCAAGTGTTGGCGCGCTCGCTGAACACCACGTTGTCGTCGGCGTTGCCAGTGGTTTCGCTGCTGGTTGTCGGCTCGTTCGTCCTTGGCGCGACCAACCTGCAAGAGTTTGCAATCGCATTGTTGGTGGGCATGTTGACCGGTACGTATTCGTCGATTTTCATCGCTACGCCGCTCGTGGCCGTGCTGAAGAATCGCGAGGCAAAATATGCCGGTTTGGTGAACGAAGTGGCTCAGGGTGCCGAAATGGCCGCTCTCTACGAGCACACCACGACACGCGCAGCACAAAAAGCTGCAGCAGAAGGCGTGACTTCGCGCGAATCAGGTGCAGCAAAAAGCAGCGTTGGCAATGCATTGACGCATCCGCCTCGCCCGCGCAAGCGCCGTCGCCGATAACTCCCAACCCTGCTTCGTAGGCTTGGCCTATGGCTTCTGGTTCGCGGGTGTTGCCGTGGCGGCGCCATCAGGCTGCGACATCACACGAACTTGCCCCACTGCTAGCGGCCTATAGGCGGCGCCACCCCAAGGGTTCGGTTTCGCCGATCAATCGTGCATACGACATGTCGCGCGAAGCGCATCGTCACCAGACCCGCACCACGGGGGAGTCGTACATCACGCATCCGGTTGCTGTGGCCAGCGTGGTTGCCGACATTGGCTTGGATGAGGCCTCAATCATCGCAGCGCTCTTGCACGATGCAGTGGAAGACACCGAACTTACGTTGGCAGAAATCGCCGAGATTTTTGGTGACGAAGTGGCCAGCATCGTCGATGGCGTAACCAAGCTCGACCGCCTGCAGTTCGATTCGCAAGAAGCGCAACAGGCAGCCACCATGCGCAAAATGTTGGTGGCGATGGCGCGTGACCTGCGGGTACTCATCATCAAGTTGGCTGATCGGTTGCACAACATGCGCACGCTGGCATCTAGTTCACCCGACAAACAACAACGCGTGGCTCAAGAGACGCTCGATATTTATGCGCCACTTGCGCATCGGCTCGGCATGCAAGAAATCAAACAGCAACTTGAAGACTTGTCGTTTGCGGCATTATTCCCCAAGCGTTATGCCGAAGTCGAACATCTGGTCTCGACTCGGGCGCCAGAACGCAACGTGTACTTAGCGCGCGTGCTTGGGCAAGTCGACAAGATGTTGGTTGGCGTAAAAATCAAAGCCGAGCTCACGTCTCGCGGCAAACACTTGTGGAGCATTTACGAAAAGATGGTGCAAAAAGGACGCGAGTTCGATGACATTTTTGACCTGATGGCAATTCGCATCGTGGTTGATGACGTGCGCGACTGTTACGGGGCACTTGGTGTGATACACGGACATTGGAAGCCTGTGGTGGGGCGCTTCAAGGACTACATCGCGATGCCGAAATTCAACTTGTACCAAAGCCTGCACACCACCGTCATCGGCCCGGACGGCAAGACCATCGAGGTACAGATTCGCTCGCGCGACATGCACCAACGCGCCGAATGGGGTGTGGCATCACACTGGGCTTACAAAGATGCAGCAACCCCCCAAGAAGTGGAATGGCTGAATCGCATCATCGACTGGCAGGGCGAAGTTTCTGACCCGCGTCAATTCTTGGAGGGTTTGAAGACCGACTTAGAGCAAGACGAGTTGTTCGTCTTTACTCCCAAGGGTCGTGTGGTGTCGCTGCCGCTGCAAGCCACGCCGGTCGATTTTGCCTACGCCGTGCACACCGAGGTGGGCCATTCGTGCGTCGGTGCGCGAGTAAATGGTCGACTCGTTGCGCTGAATTATCAGTTGGCTTCGGGCGACACGTGTGAAATTCTTACCTCGAAGGCGCAAGGCACCGGGCCGTCACAGGGTTGGATGGAGTTCGTCGCGTCGACTAAGGCCAAGAACAAAATCAAACAATGGTGGACTCGTGAACAACTTGAGGACATGGTTGACGAGGGCCATGACGAGTTCGTCGAAGAACTGCGTCGCGTCGGGTTGTCGATGCGCCGAGTCGAGGCCGCGCCCGAGTTGGCAGCTGAAGTTGCGGCTTTGGGTTACGCCGACCTCAATGGTTTGCTGGCAGCAATCGGCCAGAAGAAGGTTCCGGCACGACCACTCGTGACACGACTGGTTGAAGCCCTGCGTGCGCCAGATTCGTCGGGTGAACTTGCGGCAATGCCGGCCATGCGCACCCGTTCCAGCGCGGCACGAACCAAGAACTCGGTCTATGTCGAAGGCCTCGACGACATCTTGGTGCGGCTGTCGAAGTGTTGCACGCCGGTGCCAGGTGACGACATCATGGGTTTCATCACACGTGGTCGCGGGGTGACAGTGCATCGTGTGGATTGTGCCAACGCATTGTCGTTGATGAGCGAACAGTCGGCACGCATCATCGACGTGGAATGGGCGGGGCTCTCGGCTGACGATACTTTCGTGGCTGCCGTCGAAGTCGTGGCCCTCGATCGCACACGGCTGTTGCGCGATGTCGCCAACGCCCTGTCGGATCAGCGCGTCAACATCGTTTCGTGCACGACCCAAACCGGGTCAGACCGTGTGGCAAGGATGCGATTCGAGTTCGAGTTCTCTGACCCCAACCATCTGCAGGCGATGTTGCGCATTATCAAGAACATCGATGGTGTGTATGACGCATACCGCTTGTTGCCTGGTGCACCAGATACAGCGGATATCGGTTCTTCGCATCCATCTGCGAACTAACCTTGGCTCGTGCCGTCGTTTGCTACCAGCCCAGGCACCCGTGA
>JBILFO010000091.1:0-6243 GCA_044351505.1 Ilumatobacteraceae bacterium | reverse complement strand
ACTGGCCAGCCACAGCAGCATGATTACTCCACCAAACATTCCCGCTTGGCGGCGGGTCAGCACCGGCTCGCCCGCTCGCACCTCGGGGCTAAGGGGCCCGATAAAACGCATGGCATATAACCATGCACCCACTAAAAACGCGACCAGCACCCACACTTCGGGGTGGGCTTGAAATCGCCAGGGGCTTATGAGCGCGTCGGCTGACCCATCAACGATTCCGAACACGTGATGCATGGTGGCCTCAGCGCAAAAAGAACTGGAAGGTGGCTAGTGCGGTGACATAGACACCGACAGCAAGAAACAGACCAGCATAAAACAGCCAACTAAAGAGTTTGTTGTCGAACTTCAAGTGCATGAAATAGCTCACCACCATGACGAACTTGATCACCATCATGATCAGCAGCGATGGAAGGAACAATGGCCCGAAATCCACATAGTAGGTAGAAACTTCGAGCGCAGTGATGGCTGCCAAAATGAGCGCAATAACGATGTAGCCGCGCGTCGACATGCCGTGCTCGACGGGTGCTGTGTCGTGTGTTGTCTCGGTTGTCATGACATCACACCGGAATCAGATACACGAGGGTGAAAATGATGATCCATACGATGTCAACGAAGTGCCAATACAAACCGATCATCTCGACGGATTCGGACTTGCTGCCCGGTACTCGGCTGCGCTTATTGATGGCCACGAATGCCAGCAGCATGATGATGCCCACTGTTACGTGCACACCGTGAAAGCCAGTGAGGGTATAAAAACTCGAGCCGAACAGGCTGGTGGTAAATCCAAGTCCTTCGTTGTAGAACGCAGTGAACTCATAGACCTGTCCACCAACGAACGTTGCCCCGAGCAGTGCGGTGACCGTAAGCCACAAGTTGGTGCCTCGATCGTCGCGTTTGTGCGCGGCCGATACTGCGAGCACCATCGTGAGCGAGCTCATGAGCAACACAAAGCTGCTTACCGAGGTGAACGGAATGTCGTAGATCTGCTCGGGTGTTGGGCCGTCAGAGACACGTCCGCGATACAACATGTATGTCGAGATCAGCCCACCGAACAGCAAGCACTCCGAACCCAGAAACAGCCACATTCCAAGCTTGACGTTGGAAAGCCCGGTACTCGTCGCGTGCGCGTCGTGGGTCGTGGTCTCAGCCATGTGTTGCACCTACGGCGTGACCGTTAGATGATGGTCCCTCATAGTCGCTGTCAACAGCCACTGACGGCTCAAGTGACCATCCGTAGATGGCGTACAAGATGACCAAACCACCCACAATGGCAACTGGAATTGAATACAGAATTCCCAGAGCCACAATCGGCAAGCCAGTTGCAAGCACTAGCGGCCAATACGAGGGCGACGGCATATGAATGTGGGTGTCAGCATTGCTCTCGAGTTCAGCAAGCACTTGCTCGGCTGTTGCCACTTCGCGCATGGTGTGGGTGACGGGATCTTCTTCGTACTTGCGATGGAAGAACTCATCCAGGTGATGCACATGCGGAATCGAGTCGAAGTTGTGTTCCTTCGGCGGGCTTGAAGTCATCCACTCCAGACTGCGAGCGTTCCACGGGTCAAGCGGCGCACGCACTTTGCTGCGCGCTGTAACCACGATGTTGATGAGGAACAACAAAATACCGAACGTGAGAACAAGTGAACCAATTGATGCAACAAGGTTCCAGAAGGCAATGTTGAAGAAACCCTCGCCAGCGCGTGCTTCGGTCCACTGGTACATGCGGCGTGGTTGGCCTTGCAAGCCAAGGATGTGCATTGGCCCGAATGTCATGTTCATACCGATGACCATGAACCAGAAGTTCCAAGAGCCGAGTCGCTCGTTGAGCATCTTGCCGAACATCTTCGGCCACCAGTAATAAAACCCAGAGAACAATCCGAAGATGGCCCCACCAAAGAGCACATAGTGAAAGTGGGCAACGATGTAGTAAGTGTCAGTTTGCTGCGTGTCGCTTGGCGCCACTGAGTGGGTCACGCCCGACAGACCGCCAATGGTGAACAACACGATGAGGCCAACCGAAAATTTCATTGCAGTGCTAAAGACCAACTTGCCACCCCACATGGTGAGAGTCCAGTTGATGATCTTGACACCCGTCGGCACCGCAATGGCCATCGTTGCAACCGAGAACACCGCCACCGACACCGGACCTAGACCCGAGGCAAACATGTGGTGGGCCCATACGCCCCAGCCAACGAAGCCGATTGCGGCACCAGAAAACACCACGAACGGGTAGCCAAATAGTGGCTTGCGACTAAACACCGGCAACACCTCAGAGACGATGCCAAATGACGGCAAGATCAGCACGTACACCTCAGGGTGACCGAAGATCCAGAACAAGTGCTGCCACAACAATGGGTCTGCGCCTGCGGCAACGTCAAAGAACTGTGCGCCGAAACTGCGCTGGAACGTGAGCAAGAACAAGGCAACCGTGATGACGGGAATCGCGAACAGCAACAAGAACTGCACGACGGTGATAAGCCAGGTGAACACCGGCATCTTCATCAATGTCATTCCCGGTGCGCGCATATTGAGCACGGTGACAATCAAGTTGATTGCACCAGTGAGCGACGCGATACCAGCAATTTGCAGACCGAGTGTCCAGAAGTCGACGCCTCTGCTCGGTGAGAACACTGGGCCTGAGTTCGGCGCGTACATGAACCAGCCACCGTCCGCGGCACCGCCGAGAAACCAAGCGAGGTTAACCACGATGCCACCAGCAAGCAGACACCAGAACCCAAACGCATTGATGCGCGGAAATGCCACGTCGCGGGCCCCGATCTGCAAAGGCACGAAATAGTTAGCAAAGCCTGCTGCCATCGGCATCACAAACAAAAACACCATCGTGGTGGCGTGCATCGTGAACATCTGGTTGTACAAATCGGCATTCAAGACTTTGCCCTCGGGGGCTGCCAACTGCAGACGAATTAATACGGCTTCAAGACCACCCACGATAAAAAAGAACATCGCCGTAGCCCCGTACATGAGGCCCAATTTTTTGTGATCCACAGTGAAAAGCCACGACTTCCAGCCGGTTGATGCAACTGGGCGCTTCAAGGCTCCGAAGGTGCGGTTAGGGGTGATGGCAGGTGCCCCCGCAGGCAAGGCAGGCACGATGATGCCGGGTGCTGGGCGTTCAATGATGGCCATGTTCGTCTCCTATTTGAGGGTAAGCAAGTAAGCAACAAGTTTGTCGATGTCGGATTCACTGAGCCCAAGGTTGGGCATACCGCGATACTTGCCATTCGTGTCGGCAAGCAATGCAGGATTGGCGTACATGGGCTTTACTTCTGGTGCATTGCGCAGCCACGCGCGCAAGTCGTTGACATTCAGGCAAGTCTCATCAACGCCCGCAAGATATTTTGTGCCGAATTCGGCGCTGTCGGCACGCCACACATCGTCGCGACACGCGTCGCGCAATAAATCAAACATCGCACCAGCAAAAGTGTTGCGGCTCATCAACTTGGTGAGGTTGGGTGCCGCACCCGACCACACGTTTTCGTCTGGGGCAGCAATTGCCAGGGTGCCATCGGCACGCTTCAAACCTTCGACTTGATGGCAGCGCACACACTGGTTAAGAAACACCGACTCGCCCTCTTTGGCCAAAGTTCCCTCGGCTGGAGATTGATACGCCGCCTGTTGGCCGGCAACCCATTTGGCAAAATCTTCGTCAGATAACGCCACGGCTTCCATTCGCATATTGGCGTGTGAGAGGCCACAAAACTCGGTGCACTGTCCGGCGTAAATACCAGGGGCGTCGGCTTCGAGCCGCAATGTGTGGACGCGGCCTGGAACCGCATCACGCTTGCCATTCAATGCCGGAATCCAGTACGAGTGAATGACGTCGCGACTGGTTTCGCGCAACAACACCTTGGTGCCGACCGGCATGACTAGTTGCCCAGAACTGATGATGGGCTGGGTGATGCCCCATTCGTTCTGTACTGGGTAGTCGTATTCCCACCACCACTGTTGTCCTGTCACATTGATGACAAGTTGCGTGTCGTCGGTGCGCGCCAGATCAAAGATCACTCGAAACGTAAACACACCCACCACCGCCAAAATGAGTGCAGGAATCACCGTGAGGGTGATTTCTAGCGCCGGCTTGCCGTGGGTCTGTTCGGGAATTGGCTGGCCGCGATCCTTGTATCGCCAAATCGCAAAGCCGACAGCGGCAGCAACGATGATGCCGATGATTCCTGCAACCGCAAATACCGGTTGCTGGAGGTCGTCGATCATTTTGGCATTCGGGCCTTTGGGCTGCCAGGTGTCTTGCGGTGCATTCGTGGCGCACGACACCAAAAACGCAGCAGTACCAGTGACAGCCAGGGTGCGCAGGGCAAGTCGACGCGACTTCATCCAGGTCACGCTAAGGCGCAGGCCCGTTCGCAGCAGAGACAAGCGACGGTGATTCACGGCACGAGCACTTCAATTGCCTGCCCGGCTACCCCAGGCACCGTCAGGGTCAGTGGCGCATCCTGGGCGACCGAAGGCTTGTCATATTTCACGGTGAGTGCCTGCTCGGCACCTTGTGGGATGAGCTGCGTGCAGGTTTCGTTCTTCTCAGCATGGCCTTCGTCCTTGGGGGCCTCGGGGGCTGCCATGCCGGCTGCCATGGCACTTCCGAGTGATGCCACCATGCGCCGTTCGGCTGCATCAAAGTTGCGGAAGATAAATGTCACTGGGTTGGCCCGCGAAGCAGTTACGCGTTGTTGCGGTTCGTTGAAACCCACCATCACCGCCGAGAGCTCTCCGTTTCGCAATTCAATAATCGCCGTAACGTTGCTACGCAGCGACAGCGTCTTCATCGCTTTTTTATCGAAGTACTTGGATTTTTCTACGCCACACTCACGATGTAGGTAGTGGCCCTCTTCTGCTGCTTCTGCCAAATCCGTTCGCAGGCCAACGCCTGCGCCAGCGATACCGCCAGCGACGATGCCAACGGCGCCAACCACGCAGATGGCACTCACAAGTGCTCCTTTCAAAGCGGGGCGCAACGCAAACCATGAGCCCGCCAACAACACCAAGGTTGCTGCAACTATGAACACCACCGCGCCCGCACTCTTAGAAATTGCCAACATGATGCGTGAGAACGAAAAGATCACCACTCCCAACCCGAGCGTGGCGATCACGGGGAACTCGATTGGATGCAACAAGCGTTGCCGAGCTGATTCATTGTGGGCGGGGTCGTCAGATGCTGATTCGCTCCAGGCCTGCACCAACCATTCCGCAAGTGCGGCAAGCACCACCACGATGCCGAGCACGAAATAAATTTGTGCAACCACTAGGCCGAGTACCAACAGCATGAGGCCCACCACCGTCATGAGTGGCCATAGCGAGGCACCGGTGAGTGCGTTGTCGCGCGGTTGGGATTCGCTGTCGCCCTCGTTGATTAACAGCACGATGGCGGTGAGGCCGACCAGGGCAGCAAGCACCATGCTGAGTGCAACACCACCGATAGCGAGGCGCTCAACAAAAATAATGTAGGCAACCAAATTGAACGACGCAAACCCACTGAGGCCGAGGAAGAGTTTGGATCCGACTTTGAACATGATGGTTACTTCTGTACGTACACGATGAACCACATCGCAGCGAACGTGCCCGACACGGCGTACCAATAGAGCGCATGACCGGCCAGGACGTCTACATCATTGACACGGCCAGCCAAAACCCGAAACATCGCTACGAACGAATACGCCATCGCGCTGGCGATTATGGCAAACATAGTGCCCGTGATGGCGTAGAACATCGTTTCGTAGGCGTCGGTGCGCAGTGCAATGCCCATCTGCACCCATAAGGCAATCTGGGCATTCAACAACGCCAAACCAGTGAACAACGTGATGGCCAACGCCAACGTGGCGTGCGACTTGTCGCCACGACGCGCTGCGTACACCGCCCATTGGGCCATCAAACAGGCGACGACGAAGGTGAACATCATGGTGTTCGACACAACTTCAGGTATTGCAACGTCTGCTTTCAACCAATCTTTAATGAGTCGGCCGCCATCTTCGGCAACACGTGTCGGCGCATTGGCACGGAAATCAAGCCAGATGGCCAACATGCCACCCATCAACATCACCACTGCACCAGCCACAAACGCCGAAGCAACGAACACCGTGCTGCTGCGACGTGCTGGCCCAGCGGTGAGTGCGGGTGCGGTCATGTCGACACCTGCGTCTGATAACGATCGGCGCTCGGTGTGCCGCGACGCGATTTGGCGACAAGACCAGCAAACGCAACGACAACCAC
>JBILFO010000020.1:0-17636 GCA_044351505.1 Ilumatobacteraceae bacterium | reverse complement strand
CGAAATAGCCGGTGAAAGACCTTCGATGACATCGACGTCGGGCTTGTCCATTTGCCCGAGGAATTGCCGCGCATAGGCACTGAGACTTTCTACATAGCGCCGTTGACCCTCGGCATAAATCGTGTCGAACGCCAAACTGCTCTTGCCACTGCCCGACAAACCAGTGAGCACAATCAAGCGATCGCGGGGTAGCTCCAAACTGATGTTCTTCAGGTTGTGCTCACGCGCACCACGAATGACTATTGAGTTGGTCACGGCGACACGCTAATTCGCAGGGCGACCTTCGCGGAGCTCTCGCCGCAATTCCCGCACTTCATCACGCAAACGAGCAGCCTGCTCGAAGTGCAGATCGGTCGCGGCTTGGTGCATCTCTTCTTCAAGGGTTTGAATCAGTCGCTCGAGTTCACTTGACCCGAGGGCTTGCAAATCACGAATCACCTTGTCTCGCTCACGTGAAGTTCGCCGACCCTTGCCCGGATACGGCGCACCTTCATCGGGCCGCAAAAGCGACAAGATGTCGCCCACAGCCTTGCGAATGGTCTTGGGTTCAATTCCACGCTCAGCGTTGTAGGCCTTTTGCTTTTCGCGTCGGGCATTGGTCAAACTAATCGCCGACTCCATTGCTGCTGTGCGTTTGTCGGCATACATAATGACTTGGCCGTCTACGTTGCGCGCGGCACGACCGATGGTCTGGATGAGCGATGTTTCGCTACGCAAGAACCCTTCTTTGTCGGCATCAAGAATGGCAACGAGCGACACCTCGGGCAAGTCGAGACCTTCTCGCAACAAGTTGATGCCAACCAACACATCGAACTCACCCAACCGTAGGGCCCGCAGAATTTCGATGCGCTCGATGGTGTCGATGTTGGAGTGCAGATATCGCACCCGCAGACCTTGCTCCAGCAGGTATTCGGTCAAGTCCTCAGCCATCTTTTTGGTGAGAGTGGTGATCAACACCCGATCCCCCATCGTGAGACGCTGCTGAACGTTGGCAATGATGTCATCGATCTGACCCTTGGTGGGTTTCACAATCACTTCGGGATCAATTAGGCCTGTCGGACGCACGATCTGCTCGACCACTTGTTGTGAGTTCTGCTTTTCAAACTTGGCCGGAGTCGCCGACATAAAAATACATTGATTAACGCGCTCCAAGGTTTCTTCAAAGCGCAACGGACGATTCTCGGCAGCACTCGGCAGACGAAACCCGTGCTCAATCAACGTCGATTTGCGGGCGCGATCCCCGGCGAACTGCCCGTAAAGCTGTGGCACGGCCACGTGGCTTTCATCAACCACGAGCAGATAGTCATCAGGAAAATAGTCGAGCAGGGTAAATGGCGGCGATCCAGGTTCACGGCCGTCGATATGCATTGAATAGTTTTCAATGCCATTGCAATAGCCCATCTCCTGAATCATCTCCAGGTCATAGCGGGTGCGCATACCAAGACGCTGGGCCTCGAGCAGTTTGCCGTTGGCATTGAACCACTCCAAACGCGTGGCCAACTCGGCTTCAATGCGCACCATGGCCGCACGCATTCGTTCTTCGCCAGCCACATAGTGCGTAGCTGGGAAGACCAGAATCTCGGTCGGCGTACCGAGGGTCTCGCCCGTTACGGGGTCGACCACGCTGATGCGATCGATGGTGTCGCCAAACATCTCAACTCGTGTGATGGTGGATTCATAGGCGGGCTGCAATTCGATGGTGTCGCCGCGCACCCGAAAATTGCCGCGGCCGAGTGCAACATCGTTACGTTCGTACTGCAAGTCCACCAGCCGACGCAAAATACTTTGCTGGTCGTACTCAACACCCTGATGCAACTCGAGCAGGTTGCCCTTGTACTCCTCCGGGTTGCCCATGCCATAAATACAGCTCACCGATGCCACCACAATCACATCGCGCCGAGTCAGCAACGCTTCGGTTGCCGAGTGGCGCAGCCGATCAATCTCGTCGTTGATCGAAGAATCTTTTTCAATAAAAGTGTCGCTTGAAGGGATATACGCCTCAGGCTGGTAGTAGTCGTAGTAGCTGACGAAATACTCCACCCGATTGTGCGGGAAGAATTCCTTCATCTCTTGCGCCAATTGGGCAGCCAAACTTTTGTTCGGCGCCAGAATCAGAGTTGGGCGTTGTAGCTTTTCGATTGTCCAGGCAATAGTCGCCGACTTCCCCGAACCAGTAATACCAAGCAGGGTTTGAAATCGATCGCCACGCTCCACGCCAAGTGTGAGCTGTGCGATGGCCTGTGGTTGGTCACCGGCAGGTTGGTAGTCAGACACCACCTTGAATTCGTGTTTTGCGCGCGTTTCCACCACGCGGCGAGCCTACGAGTTGGCCGAGCGCACCAGCCGACCAGCATCGGGTGCTGCTGGTGGCAGGGAACACATCCATTGCCAAGCTGCGCCAACCTGGCGCGCCAACTCCAATCGAGAACCCGAATTGTCGATAATCCAATCCGCTATGGCGCGACGTTGTTGCCGAGTGGCCTGTTTAGCAATCCGAGCCTGCGCATCTTGGGCACTCAATCCACGCTGATCAACGAGTCGCTGCAGTGCGATCTGCGGATCCAGATCCACCACCAGTACCCCGCCCAAGCCGACGCGCGGACTTTCTGCCAGAAGGGGCACGTCGAGCACGACTACCCGCTGCGAGTTGCGCTGGGCGTCAATGCGCCGCATCATTTCCACACCGACGGCTGGATGCACGATGCGATTCAGCGCCGCTAGTGCCTCGGCATCAGCGAACACTTTGCCAGCCAAGGCCGCGCGATCAAGATGACCACTTTCGGCTAAAACTTCGGCACCGAAACGGTCGACGATTGCCAATAAAACTGGCTGTCCAGGACGCTGCAGGTCGCGCACGATGACGTCGGCATCCACGATGACTGCACCATGGGTCGCCAACTGCGACGACACCACCGATTTGCCGCTGCCAATACCGCCAGTAAGCCCGACGAGGATCATTATTTCACCCCGAACAGGCCCGAATCAGCTGCTCGGTTGTGCTGTGCTTTCATCTGTAACTGCATCTGGTGTCTGCGTGACGGCTTCGCCACCAGCAGGCGCTTCGGCCTGGAACAACTCACCCCATGCTGCTTCGCGGGTGGCATCGTCTGTGCCCACCCAGTTGCCTTGTTCGTCGGCCTTGAACTGGTCACGATATTCAGGAGCAAGCTCTCCGCCTTCGGCTGCTTGCTTGATTGACAAGCTGATGCGTCGGCGTGCCAAGTCGAGGTCGATGATCTTGACCCACAACTCCTCGCCTGGGGTAACAACCTGCTCGGGAGCTTCGACGTGATGCGTCGACATCTCAGAGATGTGCACCAAACCTTCGATGCCATCCCCCACTTGCACGAACGCACCGAACGGCACGATCTTGGTGACGCGACCATAGACGAGTTGATTGACGGCGTGAGTCTGAGCAAATGCCTGCCACGGGTCTTGCTGTGTTGCTTTGAGCGACAAGCTGATGCGTTCACGATCGCCGTCGATCTCCAACACCTTGACGTCAACTTCGTCGCCAACAGTGACGACTTCGTTGGGGTTGTCAACATGCTTCCATGACAACTCGGATACGTGGATCAAACCGTCCATGCCACCGAGGTCGACGAATACTCCGAACGCCACGATGGATGAAACGCGACCCTTGCGCACTTCGCCAACTTTGAGATTGACCAAAAAGCCATCGCGGCTTTCGCGTTGGGTTGCTTCAAGCACTGCGCGACGCGACAGCACCACGTTGTTGCGCTGACGATCGAGCTCCAGAATCTTGGCCTGAATCTTTTGGCCAACATACGGGGCCAGGTCTTTGACTCGACGCAATTCCACCAATGAAGCTGGCAAAAAGCCGCGCAGCCCGATGTCGACGATGAGCCCGCCTTTGACCTCTTCAATGACAAGACCCTCAACGGTGCCATCTTCGTTCTTTACTCGTTCGACGTCGCCCCAAGCACGCTCATACTGCGCACGCTTCTTGGAGAGCAATAGACGTCCTTCTTTGTCCTCAAGGGTGAGCACCAGCGCCTCGATTTTTTCACCGAGCGACACAACGGTGTGTGGGTCGATGTCTTGGCGAATAGCCAACTCACGACCAAGGATGACGCCTTCAGTCTTGTAGCCAATTTCCAGAAGCACTTCTTCACGACTGATGCGCACCACGGTGCCGGTGACGAGTTTGCCTTCTTTAATTTCGACGAACGTGCTGTTGAGTTCGTCAGCGAACGATGCATCTCGTTCGGTGATCTTGCGAGGAATGTAGTTGCCACTTTGGTCAAAGGTGCCCATTGAAGTGGTAGGGCTAAGAGTCGTATCGGTCATGGTTGCTTTCGGTGGATGGAAGAGTAGGGATAGGACATTTCCCGTCAAAATGACGGACGGGTCAGGCTACCTTCGCCGCCGCCCAAGTGGTACCCCAGGCCGAATTGACGATGAGCGGAACATCAAGTTGAGCCGCGTCGTGCATGGCCCGCAAGACCAACTCACCGACTTGTTCTCGCTCGTGGCTCGGCACTTCAACGATTACTTCGTCGTGCACCTGCAACACGATTCGGCTTGCCAGACCACGCTGTTCGAGTTGCTGGTCGATGGCCACCAAGGCCATTTTGAAGATGTCGGCAGCCAAGCCCTGGATACCGGCGTTCATCGCCATGCGGGTGGCGGCTGCCTGCACCTGCCGAATTGCGCTATGAATGCCCTCGATATTTCGGCGTCGGCCAAACAACGTAGTGGTGTAGCCATCACGCGTAGCCGTAGCAACGGCATCATCCATATAGTGCTTCACCCGCGGAAAAGCGGTGAAGTACGCGTCAAGAATTGTCTTTGCTTCACCAACATCGATCGCCAAGCGTTGGCTCAAGCCGTAGGCCTCCATGCCGTACGCCAACCCGTACGACACCATCTTGGCTTTGCTGCGCTGCTCGCCCGTAACTTGATCGAGTTCGACTCCGAAAACTTGGGCAGCCGTCGCGCGATGAATATCGATACCAGCGTTGAAGGCTTGTAGCAAGCCAGGATCTTTTGCCAAGTGGGCGATACAACGTAGTTCAATTTGGTTGTAGTCAGCCACCAGAAATTCACAACCAGGCGATGCAACAAAAACCTCGCGAAACACGCGACCTGATTCGTTACGCACAGGAATGTTATGCAAGTTGGGTTGATCACTCGATAGCCGACCCGTGCGGGCCACAGTTTGATTGAAGCTGGCATGGATACGCCCGTCGGCGGCGATGGTGGTCAATAACCCTTGCGCATAAGTTGAGCGAAGTTTCTCGACTTCGCGATATTCAAGAAGTGCGTCGATGAACTCGGGCCATTCGTCACGCACTTTTTCCAAAGTGGCAGCATCGGTGCTCATCTTTTTGGTCTTGGTCTTTTTGCCCCCAGTCACACCGCGTTCTTCATACAAAATCACAGCCAACTGCTTCGTGGAGTTCACGTTGAACTCCTTGCCAGCCAAACGATGCAATGTGCCCACCAATTTGGTGCTCCGCAGCTGCAGGTCTGCTTCTATTGAGGTGAGATGCGCAGCATCCACCGCGATGCCGACATGTTCCATTTTGGCTAGCACGCGCACCAGCGGCAGCTCGGTCTGCGCATACAGATCCTTCAGATGTACCGAAGCCAGATGCTGCTCCAGCGGATGGCGGGCCAAATAAGCCACAGCGGCTTCGAGCGCACAATCGCGCTGCGCAGCGTCGTCATCTACAAAATTCAGTTGCCCGCTGGCGACCCCTGACGTAGCTTCCAACGAGCGCCCCACCCAGCGTTCGGCAACTGTGCCGATGTCGTATGAACCCGAACCTGAATCAGCGAGATATGCCGCAATCGCCGTGTCGTATCGCAAGTTCTTCACATCTACCCCGCTCGCCAACAAAGCCCGCATGATGTTGCGCGCATCGTGCATCGCCACATTGGTTGAGTTAGCGAGAGCTTCTCGCAATTGAGGATCCGCAAGGTCGCCCGCCGAGAGCACGCCGCAAGCCACACCATCAGCGGTGACGAACGCATTGATGATCGCGCTGCGCCCAGGTTCGCCAGCCCAAGCAACAGCCACCCCAATTGGTGCTGACTGCGATAAGAGTGCAACAGCTTGCGCCACGCTCATTGGCGCGAGAGTGACGGAGATGGTTTCAGCTGGGACAACTACCGAGTTTGCTGCTGTGCTTGTTGCAGCTGCAGCTGTGCTTGTTGTAGCTGTGACTACTGCTGCTGTACCGCCGAACTTGGTGAAGATCGGCTTCCAGCGCGCCAACATGGTGGAAAATTCGAGTCGCGCGAACAACGCCTGCAGCGCAGTCGCGTTTGGCTGAGGCACCCAGGCCGACTGCTGTAGGTCTACGGGCACGTCACGCCGCAACAGCATCAGGCCCGCATTGCGTATCACTCGATCACGTGCTTCGTGCAATGAAGCGCGCAGCTTCGGGGTCTGGTCGTCAGCTGCATCAAACACGGCCTGCAGAGTGCCGTACTGGTTAATCAACTTCGCGGCCGTTTTTTCACCAACGCCGGGGACTCCGTGCAGATTGTCGCTCGGGTCACCGCGTAGCGCGGCATAGTCGGGATACTGAGCAGGCGTCACACCGGTTCGTTCTTTGATTCCAGCTTCGTCATAGAGCGCGTAGTCAGAAACGCCCCGCTTGTTGTACAGCACGCGCACGTTGGGGTCAGATACCAATTGATATGCGTCGCGGTCCCCGGTGACGATAATCAACTCGTCATGTTGACCCACTGCGGCAGCAATTGTGGCGATGATGTCATCGCCTTCGAACCCGGCAATATCCAACGTGGCAACTCCGGCAGCTGGCAGCAGCTGAGTGCGCACGACATCCAGCTGGGCATACAACGAATCGGGTTGCTTTTCGCGTTGTGCCTTGTATTCAGGTGCGGCTTCGTGACGAAAGGTCTTCTCTTTGCGATCGAACACCACGACCACAGCATCAGGGTTGTGGTCTTTCACCAAGGTGAGGAACATAGAACAAAAGCCGAATACGGCGTTCGTGACCTCGCCTCCAGCGGTGGCCATCGTGTCAGGTAGTGCAAAAAAGGCGCGATAGACGAGCGAATTGCCATCCAACGCCATTACTTTCATGAATTTGGAACGGTCTCGCCCTTCAGCACCGACTCAGCCACACTGCGCATGGTCGAGCGGCTCGCCATTGCAGTTTGTTGAATAAACGAAAAAGCAGCAGCCTCTTTCATGCCGTGCTGGTCAACCAATAATCCTTTGGCACGATCGAGCACCTTGCGGGCTTCGAGACGCTCCTGTAGCTCACTGACCTCGGCAACCAGGGCTTTGGTTTCGGCATAACGCGAGGTGGCCAACTCAATCGCTGGAACCAAATCGGCCTTTTGAAAGGGCTTCACCAAATATGCCATGGCGCCGGCATCGCGGGCCTGTGTAACTATTTCTCGCTGGCTGAATGCAGTCAACATCAAAATCGCGCAGATGCCCTCGGCAGTAATTTGGCGTGCTGCTTCGATGCCGTCAATACCAGGCATTTTCACATCAAGAATGACCACATCGGGTTTGAGTTCGCGAACGAGCGTCACGGCTAAGTCACCACGACCCGCTTCACCGACTACGACGTAACCCTCTTCTTCCAACAGCTCGCGCAGATCCAGTCGAATGATCGCTTCATCTTCGGCGATGACGATGGAGGTCACAGCACGACTCTACGACTCGTGTCGCTGACTGGAATCACCGGGTTCAGTGGCCTCCGTGGACCGCAGCCGGTCGAGCAGCGAATCAATTTCTGTCTCGTGGTCGGCAATAGCTGACTCGAGATACGCGAGATGGGCCGAGATAGCAACAAAATGTCGTTGGTTGTCGCGGTGCTCAAACTCTGCGCTTGGTGTTTCGGCCACGATCGCCCGCAGGGCCGAGTCGGCTGCGTCGTCACGCATGACATCGTGCTGCTCGCGTGTGATACGCAAATCTTCGCGCAACTCCTGCAGAGTGGCTGTGCAACGGGCCAGGCGATGACGCACCAAGCGTTGCTCAAAACCCGTCGGTAACTGCAAGCTCATGGGAAATTGGAGTCTACGACGGACCGAATCCGCCGTGAACACATGGTGCCCGAGGTGGGAGTCGAACCCACACACCCTTTCAGGCAACGGATTTTGAGTCCGTCGCGTCTGCCATTTCGCCACTCGGGCAACGGTTCGTAAGGCTAGTGGTCGTCCTCGAAGCTTGGTCAAAGAACTGCTCAAGATTCCTTATCCCGACTCCCCTCCTCAAGTCTCGTAATATCTAATGACAACGACAGAGTGAGAAAAGGGGGTGCGGTGCTTGCGTTTTTATTTCCAGGTCAGGGCTCACAGCGCCCCGGAATGGGTCGCCCTTGGCAGGACCACGAAAGCTGGGAGCTCGTTGAAGAAGCGTCAGCAATCTCGGGACGAGACGTTGCGCGATTGTTGCTCGATGCCGATGCCGACGAACTGAAAGACACTCGCAACGCCCAGCTCACCACATTCGTTAGCAGTTTGATGGTGTTGGACGCCGTGGAGCGCCTAGGTGTAGAGCCCAGCATCTGCGCTGGCCACAGCTTGGGCGAATACACCGCACTCACCGCTAACGGAGCCCTTGGCTTCGATGACGGTGTCCGATTGGTGATGGAACGCAGCGACGCCATGCACGAAGCAGGCCAAGCGTCACCAGGAACCATGGCGGCTGTGCTGGGGCTCGATGATGATTTGGTCGAAGTTGCTTGTCGTCGTGCTGACGACAATGTTTGGGTCGCAAATTTCAATGCTCCAGGCCAAGTCGTTATCGCTGGATCGCCAAGCGGCATAGAAAAAGCCACCGTTCATGCCAAGGAGCTCGGTGCCAAGAAAGTTATGGCGCTTCCCGTGTCTGGTGCATTCCACACGCCATTCATGAATGCTGCACGCGATCGACTGCGAGTAGCACTAGCTGCTGCTGGCCCGCGCGACACCGACGTGCCGATTGTTTCCAACGTGGATGCACTAGCCCATCAACGTGGTGACGAGTGGGCGTCGCTTTTATCTGCGCAGTTGTGTTCACCTGTGCGCTGGCGCCAAGTGTTGCTAGAAATCGCCAAACAGTCGATTGCCGGCTACGTAGAGCTTGGGCCGGGCGGTGTATTGAGCGGGATGGTCAAACGCACAATTGATGGAGCACGGGTTATCAGCGTGTCGACACCCGACGAGTTGGACAGCCTGCTCGAGTGGGTCAGCCAGGTGGCTCCGCCCAAAACTGCAGCGCACGATGGTGAGCACTTGTTCGTAGTCGAGCGCCTAGTGGTGAGCCCAGCCGCAGGGGTGTTTACTCCACGCACCGACATGGCTGACGGCTCCCGCATTGACGTGGGCACGGTGCTAGGTCGGGTCGGAGACATCGAAGTTCGCTCGCCGTTTGCTGGCATCCTGCAAAGTTTCATCGCCCATGACGGTGAGCGTTTAGCGATGCGCGAACCAGTTGCGTGGTTGCGGACCCACTGATGGCCGGCGGTCGCATCATCGGTTGGGGTACCGCGTTGCCCGAAAAGGTACTGACCAACGACGACCTATCAACGATGATGGATACCAACGACGAGTGGATTACCGAGCGGACCGGCATTAAGCGTCGTCATATCGGCGGTTCGACTGCGTCACTTTCTGTGGCATCCGCACGTCGCGCGATTGCCATGGCGAATATCGACCCGGCAACTATCGATTGCCTCATCCTCGCGACCACCACGCCAGATCGAACGCTGCCCGCTACCTCTGCAACGATTCAAAATGAACTTGGGTTACGGTGCGGAGCTTTTGATATGAATGCGGTGTGTTCTGGTTTCGTTTACGCATTTGCTGTTGCCCACGGTCTCTTGGCTCTCGGCTCAAAGCGAATCTTGGTCATCGGCACCGATACCTTGTCGAGAATCGTCGATTGGAGTGACCGCAGTACTGCGATTTTGTTCGCCGATGGTTCCGGAGCCTGCATTGTGGATTCCGTTCCCGACTCCGGACAGTTGCTCGGCTGGAACCTCGACGCCGACGGATCGCTCGAGCACCTGCTGTATGCCGAGATCGGTGGCTACATCCATATGGACGGCAAAGAAGTGTTTCGCCGCGCAGTGCGCATCATGGTGGAGTCAGCGCAAAAATCACTCGCCAAAGCTGGCTTAAGCGTGGATGACGTAAAGCTTTGTGTTCCCCATCAAGCCAATCTGCGCATCATCGATGCTGCGTGTCGCAGCCTCGGAATCCCCCTCGAACGTACCGCCATCGTGTTGCCTGAAACAGGAAACACGTCGGCAGCATCGATTCCTTTGGCATTGTTTGATGCCGCTGATCGCGGGCGCTTACAGAATGGCGACATTGTGTTGCTCGTAGGTTTTGGGGCGGGAATGACCGCCGCAAGCGCGGTACTTGAATGGAGGAACCCATGAGTCGAGTAGTACTCATCACTGGTGGTAGCGCGCTTGGCGACAAGGTGGCCGTCACATATAACACCTCGGCACCCACCGGAGATTTTCTGGCAGTGCAATGCGATGTAACCAAGCAAGAAGACGTAGACCGCACGTTTGCCGAAGTCGAAGAAAAGCTTGGACCCGTTGAAATCTTGGTGTCGAATGCCGGCATCACCCGCGATGGGTTGTTGTTGCGCATGAAGGAACAAGACTTTGCCGATGTGGTCGACGCCAATCTGACCGGCGCCTTTCGCGTCAGTAAGCGAGCGACCCAGTCCATGTTGCGGGCCCGCAAAGGAAGAATCATTTTGGTGTCGAGTGTGGTGGGCTTGCTAGGTCAAGCCGGTCAGGCCAACTATGCAGCCTCCAAAGCGGGGCTAGTTGGTTTTGCCCGATCACTGGCCCGCGAACTTGGTAGCCGCAGTATCACCGTGAACGTGGTGGCACCCGGGCCAGTTGACACGGATATGACACGGGCACTGGGGGAAGAAAAGCTGCAAGCGTTTGCTGCACTCGTGCCACTGGGGCGCATTGCCACTACCGATGAAATCGCAGGTGTCATTTCATTTCTTGCCTCGCCGGACGCCGCTTACATCACGGGCGCTGTGATTCCGGTGGACGGCGGTCTCGGGATGGGTCACTAGGATGGCGGTTCAAGGAGGCCCATTGTGAGCCAAGAATTATTCGATCGTTTCACCAAGTGCGCTGTTGAGTTGTTGTCTGTTGATGCAGCCAAAGTCACCCGTGAGGCCCGTTTCAAAGAAGATCTCGAAGCCGACAGCCTCGACCTCGTTGAGTTTGTCATGGCACTCGAAGAAGAATTCAGCGTCGAGGTCCCTGAAAAGGAATTGGAAGGCATCACTACCGTCGGTCAAGCCTTCGATCTCATCGCCGCAAAAGCCAAGTAGTCCCCCCTCATGCAGGGTGCTGGGCATCGTGTAGCAATTACCGGTTACGGAGTCGTTGCTCCGTGCGGAAACGGCAAAGACGCCTTCTGGCGTGGGCTCCTCGGCCCAGGAATAACGGCTGCAAAAACTGTGGAGATTGCTGACTGGGACCCGCTTCCCTATTTTGCTAATCCCAAAGAGGCCCGTCGCTCGGATCGTGTCGAGCAATTCGCCTTAGCCGCCGCCCAAGAAGCATTCGCCATGTCGGGTGACCTGCCCTACGACCCTGCTCGCATGGGCAGCATCTTCGGCACTGGCATCGGTGGGCTACGCACACTCGAAGAGCAAGTCATTACGCGAGTAGAAAAAGGTGAGCGACGCGTGTCGCCGTTCTTGGTGCCGATGATGATGTCCAACGCCGCTGGTGCAGCAATCTCGATGCGCTACCACCTGCAGGGCCCAGCCGAAACCATCTGCACTGCTTGTGCCGCTGCTACTCACGCCATCGGTTATGCCGCACGTTTGGTGGCCTGGGGCCAATGTGATGCCGTGGTCACAGGTGGGGCTGAGTCTGCAGTCACGCTCACAGCAGTTGCCGGATTCGCCAACATGACAGCGCTTTCTAGCAGTGGATGCAGCAAACCGTTTGATGCCACTCGCGATGGCTTCGTGTTCGGCGAAGGTGCTGCAGTGTTTATTTTGGAGCGCTGGGATGCAGCAGTGGCGCGCGGTGCCAACATCATCGCCGAGGTGCTCGGGGCTGGGAGCAACGCCGATGCCCACCACATCACAGCACCATCACCAGGTGGCGTCGGTGCCCAAGCGTGCATGCGCTTGGCTTTGGACGATGCCCAACTACAACCCAGCGACATCAAACAGGTCAATGCCCATGGCACATCAACACCGCTCAACGACAGTGCCGAGGCCCAGGCTGTCGCTGCCGTGTTCGGCTCACCAACACCACCGATGACCTCCATCAAAGGTGTCACCGGACATCCGCTCGGTGCGGCTGGCGCCCTTGAAGCAGCTGCAGTGTTGCTGTCGTTCGAGCATCGACTGATTCCACCCACCGCCAACACGTCGTCACTGGGGGACGACATCATCTGTGACGTCGTCATGGGCGAACCGCGGGCGTGGACGCCTGGCCCAACGATTTCCAACAATTTCGGTTTCGGCGGGCACAACGGCTCCGTAATCTTGGGCCCTGCTAACTAGCGCGATCCACCAAGACAAACATCAATTCGCATTCGCAGGCAACTTCACCATGCACACTGGCAGTGCCAACACCTTTGCCAGCGCGAGCGCTCATGCGACCAAGTTCGACGCGAATCGTTAGCTCGTCACCTGGCACCACTTGACGACGAAAGCGTGCAGCATCCAGCCCACCGAACAGTGGCAGCTTGCTCGCCCGCGCCGGATCGCTCAGCAGCGCGTACGCCCCTACCTGGGCGATGGCCTCACACATCAAGACGCCTGGCAAAGTGGGCCGCCCCGGAAAATGCCCGGGGAAAAACCATTCGTCACCGCGCAGTTTCCAGCGACCAGTAGCGCTGCTGGCGATAACGAGTTCGTCGATGACGTCGACGAACAAAAACGGTGCTCGGTGAGGCAGCACTAATTCGGGTGCGGGATGCAGCGTCATTTGCCCAGCGCTTCAAGCAGAAATTTGGGCGTGTCTTTCGGCGAAATTTTGTACCACGCATACAGAATCTTGCCATTGCCATCAATCAGAAAAGCTGACCGTTCAATACCCATGTACTCGCGTCCGTACATCGACTTCTTCTTCCAGACCTTGTAGGCCTTGGCAACTGAGTGCGTCTCATCAGCCAATAGTGGGAACCCAAGGTCGTACTTCATGTCAAACATCAGCTGTTTGGCCGGCGCATCAGGGCTGATCCCCACGATGGCGGTGCGCCCGATCTCTTTGCTAATGCCACTGAGCAAACATGATTGCTCAGTGCATCCGGGGGTATCGGCTTTGGGATAGAAGTACACCAACACTTTGCGCTTGGCAAAGTGTTTCAGCGACACCTTCTTGCCACGCTGATCAACCAAGGCGAACGGCGGCGCCTTGTCCCCCACCTGCAACATGACTAAAACCTAGCCAATATGCGCAGCAGGCACGACATCAATGGCTGCACGAACTTCGGCAATGTACTCACCGACAGAATCCACACCTTCATCAAGCAATCGCCGCATGACGCTTGCACCTTGAATGACACCATCGGCTACTGCACATGCTTGTTGGGCCTGCTGGGCATCAGAGATACCCACGCCCACCAAGACGGGGAGGTCGGTGATGTTTTTAATACGGCGAGCAATGGCGGTGGCACTTGCCGACAACGATTCGCGTTCTCCAGTCACACCGAGCAGGCCCACTGCATAGACGAAGCCGCGCGAACGGGCTGCAATTCGCGGCAAGCGCTCATCGGGTGCAGTCGGAGCCGCCAACATCACCGTGGCTATCGCTGCTGCGTCGGCAGCGACGCACCAGTCGGTGGCTTCTTCAAGTGGCAAGTCGGGCACGATTGCACCAGTCACACCAGCAGCGGCGATGGTGTTGGCGAATCGTTCGTGACCCACGCGAAACACCGAGTTGTAATAACACATGACGACCACCGGCACATCAACATCGAGCCCACGAATGCCGTCCAAGATGCCGCTCAACGTGGCGCCACGTTGCAGCGCCTCGCTCGATGCGCGCTGAATAACCGGGCCGTCCATGACCGGATCACTAAAGGGAATCCCAACTTCGATTGCATCAGCACCGTTCGCTACAGCAACCTGAATGGTTTCCAGCCAGTTGGGCGAAAACCCCGTGATGTAGGGCACCAAAATCTTGCGGCCACCTGCTCGCACGCTGCGCAGGTGTGCTTCTAACGCGACTGCCATGCGAACTAAGAAACTTTGTTCAGGGTGGGCCCCAGAATCTGCATCATTTGCCCCACATCTTTGTCGCCACGACCTGACAGGTTCATCAACACAGTGGCCCCTTGCATGTTCGGGGCCTCACGAGCGATCCAAGCCACAACATGTGCACATTCCAGGGCGGGGATGATGCCCTCGGTGCGCGACAACAACTGAAACCCAGCGATGACCTCGGTGTCGGTCACGCTTGGATACTCCGCGCGTCCGATCGACGCTAAATATGAATGCTCGGGCCCAACACCTGGGTAGTCAAGACCCGCCGAGATCGAATGTGCTTCTTGCACTTGACCTTCTTCGTCTTGCATCAAGTAGCTCTTCATCCCGTGCACCACCCCAGGAACTCCGCGACCAACGGCTGCACCACCAGCAGGTTCGACACCTACCAAGCGCGCGGTGGTGTCAACAAAACCACTGAAGATACCGATGGCGTTCGACCCTCCGCCCACACAGGCAGTCACCACATCGGGGTCTCTCCCGGTAAGTTCGCGCATTTGCAGGCGCGCTTCGTCACCAATGACACTTTGAAACTGACGCACCATGAACGGATACGGATGCGGACCCATCACTGAACCCAGGCAGTAATACGAGTGCTCGACGTTGGCCACCCAGTCGCGCATTGCTTCGTTGACAGCGTCTTTCAGCGTGCGGCTACCGGATTGCGCAGCTTCAACTTCGGCGCCCAACAGCTGCATGCGAAACACATTCAACGCCTGGCGTTCTACGTCGACTGCACCCATGTACACCTTGCACGACAACCCAAACAGGGCAGCAACAGTTGCTGACGCCACACCGTGTTGACCGGCGCCCGTTTCGGCGATGAAACGCTTTTTGCCCATGCGTTTGGCCAGCAGTGCTTGGCCGAGCACGTTGTTGATTTTGTGCGAGCCGGTGTGGTTGAGATCTTCTCGTTTCAGAATCAATCGGATGCCTAGTTGACGACCCAAGTTATGACACTCGGTAAGAATCGATGGTCGCCCGGCGTATTCACGCTGCAGACGGCTGAGTTCGCTGCGGAACTCAGCATCGTTCCATGCTTCGTTGAAGGCACGTTCAAGTTCTTGACAAGCGGGCACCAATGTTTCGGGCACGAACTGGCCGCCGAATTCGCCGAAACGTCCCTGAGCGTTTGGGTCAGCGAGTGTGGTCACCGTTTCACTGTACAAGTGCATCAAATGCAGTAACTGCACGCTGCACGAACAAACGCACTTTGGTCGGATCTTTTCGACCAGGTTCATGCTCGACACCGCTGCTCACATCCACACCGAACGGCTGCACGAACGCAATGGCATCAGCCACGTTGTCTGGTGTTAAGCCACCAGACACCACACACCGCACGCCTTGGGGAACCGTGTCGAGCAGCGACCAGTCATATGGCACACCTGATCCGGGTTCGGGTGAATCAAACAGCACGAGGTCGGTGCGGTAACGGTCACACCGTTGTGCTTCGGGCGAACCGGCCACAACAGCCTTCATCACCCAACCGATGTCAGCAACTACTTCGTCGACCATGGACACCGTTTCGCGACCGTGCAACTGAGCGCCACGCAAGCCTGTTTCGCGCATGATGCGCACCACGGTGTGCGGGTCATGATCACGAAACACCCCGACCGTAATCACCCCTGGCGGAAGTCGTTTAACAATGTCGGCCACTTTGCCCGGCACCACTTGACGCTTAGACGGTGCAAACACGAAACCCAAGGCAGTAGCACCCATGGCCACGCTGAGCAGGGCGTCCTCTTCGTTGGTGATGCCGCAAATCTTGATGAACATCGTGATTACGAAGGTAGCGGTACGCGCAATTCACTGACGGCTTTCTCGGGGTGAGCTGCTCGCACGAGATGCTCCCCCACTAACACTGCCCGATAACCAGCGTCCGCACAGCGGCGGGCATCGTCCACCCCGGCAATGCCCGATTCAGCCACCGCCACCACATCAGCCGGAATCAGTCTGGCCACCCTCACTGCGCGTGTCGTATCCACCGCGAACGAATGCAGGTCACGTTGGTTGACACCAACAAGCGTGGCGCCGATGGATAGGGCTCGCTTGAGTTCGGATTCGTCATGTACTTCCACCAGCGTGCTCATACCGAGTGCTTCACTGACGGCGTGCAATCTGCCCAATTCCTCATCAGTCAGTGCTGCCACGATCAACAACACGGCGTCAGCCCCCATGATGCGAGCGTCCACCACGTCGCGTTCACTCACGGTGAAGTCTTTGCGCAACACCGGCACCCCGACGGATGCGCGCGCAGTGACCAAATCACCCGCGCTCCCAGCAAAGTGTGGCTCGTCGGTAAGCACCGATAAGCAACTGGCCCCACCCTGCACGTAGCTCGCTGCTAGCAGCGCCGGATCTAGGCCAATGTTGATATCACCTTTCGACGGTGATCGACGCTTGATCTCAGCAATCACCGCCAATGTGGATTGACTGGCCAGAGCTTGCGTAAAACCGCGTGGAGCCCCGACACCGACCTGGGCGTAAAGACCATCGAGGTCGCGCGTGTCGCTGGCTGCACGCGCCCGATGAAATGCAACGATGCCGTCTAGATACGTCATGCCGCGTACGACATGCAATCAGAACCCGAGGCGGGTAAGGAAGTATTCGCGCAGACCCTCGATTGGCACTCGCTCTTGCGTGGTGGTGTCACGATCGCGCACGGTAACCGCCCCATCTTCGAGCGTGTCGAAATCCACCGTCACACAACATGGTGTTCCGATTTCATCCTGGCGGCGATAGCGGCGTCCGATGGCCTGAGTTTCGTCAAAGTCACACATGTAATGGGCGGACAACATGCCAAAGACCCGCTCAGCCACGGGAGACAAGGTGTCTTTCTTACTGAGCGGCAATACTGCGATCTGATACGGCGCGATGCGCGGATGCAAGCGCAACACCGTACGGGTTTCGTCGTTGACCACGTCTTCGTCGTAGGCGGCCAACAAAAAGGCTGCCATGGTGCGGTTCACCCCGGCTGCCGGCTCGACCACATAAGGCACATAGCGCTCGTTTGTGGCCGGATCGAAATAGTCAAGTCGTTGGCCTGAATGCTTGGCGTGCTGCGTGAGGTCATAGTCGGTGCGTTGGGCGATGCCCTCCAACTCACCCCAACCCCACGGAAACAAGAATTCGATGTCGCAAGTGCCGGCTGAGTAATGCGAGAGCTCATCTTTGTCGTGTTCGCGCAAGCGCAGCATCTCGCGCGCAATACCGTGGCTGACGTACCACTCGAGTCGTTCGGTCTTCCAGTATTCGTACCATTTCGCACTGTCAGCTGGCGGAACGAAAAACTCCATTTCCATCGGGTCAAATTCGCGCGTACGGAAAATGAAGTTGCCTGGGGTAATTTCGTTGCGAAACGATTTCCCAACTTGAGCAATACCGAATGGTGGCTTCTTGCGACTCGTCGCTAACACGTTGGCAA
>JBILFO010000155.1:0-3181 GCA_044351505.1 Ilumatobacteraceae bacterium | reverse complement strand
GCACCGCTGATTAATCACTCGAAGCTGTGCTCTTTCGTCGCAAGCTTCCATTGCACGATCCAGGTCGTCAAGCATGGGAACGGTGACCAGGGCGTTGGAACCATGCTCTGGAAAGAGCAGTTCGGCATCAGGGGCCAATGCGTCACGAATCGTTGATACGGCTGGCAGCACGTGGTAGTCGACGTGTACTGCAGCAACTGCATCAGCGGCGATGTACCGATCTTCTGCGACCACTACGGCGATCGGCTCGCCAGCCCACCGGACTCGGCCTGTAGCTAGGGGCGGGCGTTCAAGGTCTGGCAATCCACCAGGCAGATCTGGATACTCCCGAAAATCGTGAGCCGTCCACACCCCGAGCACACCAGGAATTTTCAGCGCTTGGCTGACATCGATGTGACGAATCTCGGCATGGGCGTGTTCCGAGACGATGAATTGGGCAAAAGTGCAGTTGGTGGGCAGCAGATCGTCGACAAACGTGGCGCGACCAGTGAGCAACCGAGGATCTTCTTTACGTAAAACTTTGGCACCGACGAGGCTCATAAGGAACGACGACCTTTTCTTTTTGGAAGGTATCTACTTATTTTTTTTCGCTTGACACGACTCGGGCGATGGTGATGCGCTTGCTTGTCGGCGGGGTCGTACCACCAGTCGCCTGCATCGGGTGCCGTTGGGGGATTGCGCGTGCTGCGCCCCCAACCCATGATGCGCCCCACAAGAAACTGAGGCCCACTCTCTTCTCGTCGCCACCAACGGCGTTCACCACCGTGCACCTTGCGTTGGTATGAAGAAAATCCAACCGAAATAACCAGGGCTAGGCCGAAAAAGAGGTTCTCCACCCACAGCACTGCGACTCCGGCAAGTTGAAGACCCTTGACACCACTCTGCAAAACAAGCACAGCAAGAATTGTGCCGAGCACATTGAACCTGCGCTTGAACTGCGTTGCGCCAAGATACACGGCGGCGAATGCCGGGAGAAGATACGGGGTTCCCGACTGGGCCTGGACTGATCCGTATTGCGACGCTAGAAGGACTCCAGCGATAGCTGCTACGAAGCCCGAGGTAATCATTGCGGCAGAGATATATCGATCAGTATGAATTCCGGCGAGTCTGGCAGCTTCTCGATTCCCGCCAGTGGCGAAAAAGTAACGTCCGACCGGGGTGTGCTCCAGCACTGCCCATGCAATGAGTGCCAGCAGGAGAGCAATCACTACCGAGACGCGCAAACCGCCAGCGAATGCCTTCGTTAAGGCAAGAAAACTGTCTGGCAATCCGAGGATCGAGCGATTTCCTGATCGCCAGACGGCATAAGCGCCGAGAATCGAAGACATTCCGAGAGTTGCAATGAAGGAATCAATCTTTATCTTCACGATGAAGAACGCGTTTACTGCACCGACTAACGCGCCGAACCCCAAGGCGACTGCGATGGCCGCAGCGACATTCCATTGATGGTCAACCAACAACCAGCTTGCCGTTACTGCAGCAGCAGACATCGTGGCAGCGATAGAGAGATCAAAAACTCCTGTTGCCAGAGGAACTATGAGCCCAATTGCGACAACGAGAAGAATCGCTTGTTGATTTATGACTGATCGGTGCGTAAGCCAAGTAATCCAGGTTTCTGGAATCCACGTGGTGTAGAGCAGCCAAGCGAAACCGTAGAGATACAGCACACCAATGTTGCGGGGGTGAAGCTTTTTTAGTTTGAAAGGCGATCGCCGAACATCGAACTTGCTGTCGATTGGCTCGCGAGGCTCAGTGCGGTCATATGCAAGCCGCCAGCGTCGAGTTATCTTGTTTCGCTTGAGCACCTTGCGGGCCACGACTTCGCCACTTGCATTATCAATTTTCACTCGGTCACCTCGCTAGGTGAAGATTGATTGGTGGTCACGTTAAAAGGCACAATGCGTTCTACCACTCGAGTTCCAGCCCGCAAAGAAGTCGCACCAAGCGATTCTTGGACTATGCGGCTATTTGTAAGGTTGTGGCCACTTAGCTCGCAGCCAATCATGCCGCCGCGAATTACTAGCACTCGGTCACACAAACGCACGAGTTCTTCTGCGTCGGGTGAGACAACCACGACGGCACCGCCCTCTGCGGCGAACTTGTCGATGGTGCTGTAAATCGCCGATTTCGCGCCGATATCAACGCCCTGGGTCGGTTCGTCAAGAATCAGAACACGGGGTGCGGTCCGAAGCCACCGAGCGAGCACAGCTTTTTGCTGGTTTCCCCCAGAGAATTTTTCAAGGCGGCGTCGTAGCAGTGGGGGTTCAACTTGCAAAGTTTGTGCCCAGTGCGTGGAGTCAGCACGTAGGCGTCGTAAGTTCACACGAAGACCAGAACGCAGTGGTCCGAGGTGCGGTAGCGGAATGTGGTCCTCGAGCCGCTGGGAAGGTATGAGGCCGAGTCGTTTTCTGTCAGCAGGAACTAAAGCCATTCCTGAGCGGATTGCATCGTGAGGGTGGGCAAAAACTTTTTGCTTCTTTACCAGCACCTTGCCCGCGAATCGTGGAGTTGCCCCGAAAACACAGTTGCCAATTTCTTCACGCCCTGAGCCAACAAGGCCAGCAAAGCCAACAACTTCACCGGCCCTGACCTTGAAGGAAACGTCTCTCAAGACAGCACCAGAGAGGTTCATAACTTCAAGGGCGTACGCACCTGTTTGTCGGCGTGTCTGTACCCGCTGGGTAGTTACATTTTCCCCGACCATTGCCCGAACAAGAGTTGATTGTGAGTGGTTCGCTACTGGCTCATTGCGCAGCACGGTGCGACCGTCACGCAACACCGTCACGGTGTTGGCAAGGCCCAATACTTCAGACAAAACATGGCTGACAAAAATAATCCCAGCGCCACGCTTAGCGAGCTGGTGCACTTCACGAAATAGTGCTGACACCTCGTCGGAGTTCAGCGAGGCGGTGGGTTCATCGAGCACCAACAAGCCAGGCTGTGAGTCGTCCCAATCCTGAAGCGCTCGAACAATTGCGATGGCAGTTCGCTCGGCTGCGGACAGGGTTGCAACAGGGCTGCGCACATCAGGTGCGAGGCCGAAAGCTAAAAGCAGGTCTTGGCATCGGCGTGTTTCGCGACGCCAGCGAATTCGTCCTGAGCGGTCAGTGTCAAAGCCACGTCCGAGAGCCAGGTTCTCGATTGCCGAGAGAGTTGGCACCAATCCGAGGTCCTGATGAAC
>JBILFO010000153.1:0-3246 GCA_044351505.1 Ilumatobacteraceae bacterium | reverse complement strand
TTGCCGTTCATGAACGTCTGCGACCCGTGGTCGGCCTTGACGTATCCAGCAATGGTTTTGATGAGTGTCGATTTGCCCGAGCCGTTTTGGCCGATGAGAGCGTGTACCTCGCCTGGCATCACTTGGAATGACGCTTCAGCTAGGGCGACCTGTCCGGGATAGGTCTTGGACAGGTTTCGAATATCAAGTACTGGAACAGATTGCATAGTCATAGTCGCATCACTTGCTTGCGGTCAGGTTGCAGCTGCTGAACCCAGTGATTCAGCAGCTGCAACCTTCAATCGCAGAATGACAATTATCCGAGATTCCAGCGCTTCAAGAAGATGTCTTGAAAGCCATCGATGCCCGACCAGAGAGCTGTCGGGTCACTGACTGTTGGCTTCGTCAGAATTTGGCGTGGCAGACCGTTGAGTCCGATATCCGTCTTGCCAAAGATTCCTTCGAGGGCTGGCGACTTCGAAATGGAGCCGTCGTTGAACAAAGTAATTGCGATATCTACTGCTCGCCAGCCGAGAAGGCCAGAAGCAAGGGCAAACTCGCCACTTTGGTGCTTGCCGTCAGCAATGAACTGAAAGTTCATTGGTGATCCGGCTTGCGAAACGGCTTGAGCCTGATCGACCAATCCTGCTGCATCCAATGCTTCAGGAACGCCGAACATCATGCCGCCGAAGGCGTAGGCAATGAAGTCAAGCGTGGGGTCTGCCTGAAGGGCGGACACCATTTGTCCAGGCAAGTTGGTGCCAAGATCGCCAAGACCAATTTCTGAAAATTGGACATTGCATTCCGGGCAGATCAATTCGATCTCGGCTTTGAAGCCCTCCTGCACAAGCGCAAGCACAGGGAAGACTGGAAGGCCAACAAACAAAATGTTCTTGTTCGGACTATTGGCGTACGCGTAATCGGCCATCACCACTCCGTAGTAGAAGTAGTCGTCACCAGACAAAATATTCACTGCAATGCCGTTGCCAGGCTCAAATGGCTCTGGAATCGACCATGAAACGACGGGGATGCCCATTTCAACAAGGGTGTCAAGCTGTGGCTTGAACCACTCGCGTGGGTTTCCGCTCGTCATCACCACGTCAGGCTTTGCGGCAATTGCTGCATCGAAAGCTGCTGCGACCGTGTCTGGTGTGTCTTGATGAGAAGTTGTTTTGATGGTCCAGCCTTTTGACGACAGCGCCTCTACGGCTTCGGCAACACCGGATCCGATCTCAGCACATACCGGCACAGAGCAGGTGATGTAGAAAACAGTCTTGTTCTCTGGGACGGATGCAGGTGCGGGTCCGAGATCTAACTCAGATACCGGTTGGGACAACGCCTCGACGCGAGCAAGGGCAGCAGCTGCCGCCGCTACTTCTGGGCCTTCCTCAACGGCGGGTGCAGAAGTCTCTTCTGTCACCGCCTCGTCAGATGACGAATCACTGCCGCCACAAGCAGTCATTGTTGCAATAGATGCAACAGCGACCAGTGCGACCAGTTTGGATATTTTCATTTCTCCCCCTTATGGTTGGTTTCGAATGAAGTTAGCACGCTGTGTCAAGTGCCACAGCACGCGTGGGGCCACCGTTCCGCTCTCTCACTGGGCAGCCGGGGTCAAAAATCGGCAAGAAGTACTCTGATGGCGTGGTTATTGCAGGCGGCGTGGAACCCCAAATAGCGGAGGCACTCGCCGCTGCACGTGCAGGCCTGGCAGCAGCGAGCGATGTCGATGCATTGCGTCGGGTGGCCAACGAACATGCGGGCAAAGGCAGTGTGCTGGTTGGGCTTAAATCGTCGTTGGGGTCGATTGCTGATGTCGAGGCTCGCAAGGCGACTGGTCGAGCGATCAACGAGGCGATGCAATCTCTAGAAGCTTTGGTCGCTGAGCGCCTCGCTGTGCTCGAGCAGGCAGCAGCAGGACACGCAGCAGCCAACGAGGCAATGGATCTCACCGAGCACTTGGTGCGTCGCTCACGCGGGCACGCACACATTGTGACCCAGGCCTGGGAGCGACTCGAAGATGTGTTCGTCGGCATGGGGTTCAAAGTTGCCGAGGGCCCCGAGGTGGAAACCGATTTCAACAACTTCACCGCGCTCAACATGCCCCCGAATCATCCGGCGCGCAGCAACTTCGACACCTTGTTCGTGAAATATGGCGAGCCTGGCTCAACTCTGTTGCGCACCCACACCTCACCGGTGCAAATTCGTGTGATGCAAGAGTGGGATCTGCCGATTTATGCAGTAATGCCCGGGCGCGTATTTCGTCGTGACACTCCAGATGCCACGCATATGCCGGTGTTTCATCAGATCGAAGGCTTGGTTGTCGACAAAGGCATCACTTTTGCGCACCTTGCTGGCACCATCGAAGCGTTCACCAAAGCCTTTTTCGGCAGCGAGTTCACGAGTCGCCTGCGGCCGAGTTACTTTCCGTTCACCGAACCAAGTGCCGAGTTCGACGTGCGCAGTGCCAGCGGCAAATGGGTCGAGCTCGGGGGCTGCGGCATGGTGCACCCGAACGTGCTGCAAGCCGGCGGTATCGACCCCGAGGTGTACACCGGGTTTGCGTTTGGCTT
Organism: Ilumatobacteraceae bacterium; assembly: GCA_044351505.1. Taxonomy (GTDB): domain Bacteria; phylum Actinomycetota; class Acidimicrobiia; order Acidimicrobiales; family Ilumatobacteraceae; genus F1-60-MAGs027. The sequence continues at coordinate 694 of JBILFO010000153.1, read as the reverse complement.
TGGCATCGATCGCATGGCCAAGGAGCGTCATGAGGTTGCCGATCTGCGCGATATGTATGCCAATGACTTGCGCTTCGTGAGACAGTTCTAATGCGCATCGTTCGTTCGTGGCTTGAAGAATTCGCCGACCTGCGTCGCTGGAGCGATGACGAGTTGGCAGTGGCCATCACGTCGCTCGGGTTGTCGGTGGAGGCAACCGAAATGGTCGGCACACCAGTCGACGGTGTGGTGGTAGCGAAGGTGTTACGCACCGAACGGCACGCTGACGCCGCCAAGGTGCACCGTGTATGGGTGGATGCCGGCGACGGAGTCGAACGTCATGTGTGGTGTGGGGCCTTCAATATGCAGGCCGGTGACTTAGTGCCGCTCGCCACGCTGGGCACCAAAATGCCAGATGGTCGCGACATTCTGAAACGCGGCATTTTGGGCATCGACTCCGAAGGCATGTTGTGCTCGGGGGCCGAATTGGGTGTTGCCTCTGATGCCTCGGGCATTTTGATTCTGCCGCCTGCTGCTCAGTTGGGTCGCAACGTGTTCGAAGCACTCGGCATGCAGCGCGACATCGTATTCGACTTGGACGTCACCCGCAATCGCCCCGATTGCACAGGGCATTTGGGTGTTGCCCGCGATGTGGCGGCACATTTTGGGGTGAAGTTCACACCCCCCAAAGGTGATGGTGCCAAACATGGAGGCG
>JBILFO010000090.1:0-6447 GCA_044351505.1 Ilumatobacteraceae bacterium | reverse complement strand
TGTCGCTCGGGAATTGTCATGATTCCAAAAGGAGTAGCGCTGACGATGTAGGCAACGGGGGCCAGCAGGACTGTGGCCGTCGCGGGTAAATTGTGGCGTCTCATAGCTGCAACTCCTGCTGCGCTGATGTAGAGGCTCTGGCTAACCCAGGAAGTTACTAAGAAAGGATCACGACTTGGCTTCTGCCAATACAGGAATCGCTCGAATTTCTGTAGAACAGCCGTGCGAACCACTGAGTCACTAAAAAAATTGAGAATTTCTCGCGGTTCGAAAATGGTCTGATTCGGATCGGCTCGATTGGTGAAGAAATTTACAGTTTCAGAGTAGTACACGTTGTGGAGTAGCGGTAGAGCAAAAGTGATTACGAAACCAAATAGCAGCCAGCCAGATAGAAGAAGTGGTGATTGTGGATTGCTGAACCTTTTTCCGTGAATCAACATCAAACAGGCGACCACGAAGCAGATACTGACCATGAGGTAGTTCGGACGAATAAAGACAATTGAACCCAGCAGAATTCCCATGATGCACAGGAAGCGACTCGTTTGTGGTTGCGCGACCAGTCGTACCATAAGCCCAGTCACGATGAAAAAGATTGTCCAAGCGAATGTTTCCGACGAGCTCCAAATTGACAGTTGGGCCCCTAGGGAGCTGTAGGAAATGCCAAGAAACACAACTCCAACAGCGACTGTCAACAGTCGAGTTGTTTTATCTGTGATGTTTGAAGCAAGCAGTCGCTGAAATGTGAACAAGGCACTTCCTATCAGTCCTGCGTACACGACGATGCCAATGAGGACATCGTTATTCCCGAAGAGAATATGGCTCAAAAAGATGATGTATCGAGCACCTGGCATGAAGTACAGGAGTCCCTCACCAGCCCGCAGAGACTGTTGAGTAAGAATTTGGTAGGCGTAACCCTGAAAGACGAACCAATCCATGTGGCGATCGCGAAAAATCATGAATCCCCACCAGTCGGCATCACCTAGACCGGTAGACAATCGGAATGCTCGGACGGCGAGGAAGTACGAGGTAATGGTTGCTGTCACGCTGATGTACAGACCTGTCAGACTTCGTCTGGTGTAGGTCAGCCACACGACCGGCACTGCCACGACAACGCTAGATAGCAGTGACTGAGAAAGCCATGGGACATATCGCGTACTGAGGCCGTATCCGAGCCATTGGACCGTCCCGACTCCTGCGGCGAGAAACAGGGCCTCACAGAAATTTCTTCGGTGTCTCACGGCGCTTTGGTAAGCGAGGGCAATGAGGCACAAAATAAATAGCACAAAATGCGCCAAATCAAGTCCAAAGAGCAACAGTCTCGAGATAAGCGAAGGCGGAATTCTGTGCTCTGCCCGCAGAAGACCTTGGTTCTTGTCCATCGAATACCACGCATTAACGTCCACTCTCAACACGCTTTGTTTGGCCAGCGACACAATTGGAGTCAGATTGGCAGAGGATCGGTCTGGACTTTTAACCTCACCTACTACAACCTCTTCGCCGCTCTCGAGAATTGCATAAATGAGAAATCTTTCGGCTTGTCTATCTGATGCTTGAGAGTTGATAGCCAAGCGAAACCCCCCATTCAAATGGCGAGCATCATCAAAGAATTGGGCAACATCCGGCCGTTCCTCGCGGCTCGCTGGAATGCGTCGTGTGGAGCTCCGAGCTTCAATCGCTTGAATTCGTCTTGAGTCATTCAGATTTGCTACCCATCCACTAATTGTGAGTTCATGCGGCACAGGATCAGCGCGCGGAAAAGGTGCTCCAATCACCAGGTGTGCATAAGGCCCTCGCGGCTGTGGAGCCTCGTCAGGTACCTCGGAAGAATTATCGTCGCTAAAGCTGTAGTCAATCCGAAGCTCTTGACGCCCTGGCTGGATGGGAATGAGCAGAAGTTTCCTGCTTTCATAGTCGGTCGCTGATACGGTTCCCGACTGTGTAGCTATTGAAATCTTGCCGACGTACTCGACTGGTAACAGACTCTCTGTTGGAGCTGTAAAGACAGCCCCAACTTTCGCAGTGAATGGCAGACGGTTCATCCAGAGTTCGCTGAATCGGGGAAACTCATTCTGAAATGGCAGATTCCAAGTGCTGTGTGATGAACCGAGAATTGAATTTGGATTTCCCGTGGTGGTACGGAAGTCAATCTGGGAATCAACCCGAGTGATGTCATTTTGTCCGTTTACTCCGTCGTTTGAGTGGAAAAGATAGTCAAATGACTTCTCGCAAGTCTCTCCAACTGGACGGTAGGTGCTCTTAAGACAGACCTCAAAGTTGTCGCCGAGAGGAAACCTAAGAAACATAAAAAGTTTCAGAAATATCAGGGCTGCAACAACAAGGACGAATGCACTGCGTCGGTTGCCAAGTGACAAAAATCGGTGTATCGCCGCGCGGGTAGACCGACTGACTATTAAGACTAAAACGATGAGTAATGCTCCAACTTCTTCGCGACGACCAAGGGGTAGTCCATCAAAGAGCAGCACGGGGCTTCCGGGTATGAAGAGAAGAACAGCTAGTAGTACTGTCGCTAAGCGGTCTCGCTGAACTTCGAGCTTCGCCGTGCTCAAAACAGCCTCAGTTCATCCACGCGGCGACCGCGCAGTTCGTCGTAGTCGACTTCTTTCCACGTAAGCCCCCGAGTCTCTGCCAGCGTACGAGCCTGCGGTTTGATCGACTGAGCCACGAATACCCCACGCAGTACTCCAAGTGACGTATCGACACGCAGATACTCCAGATAGCGACCGAGTTGTTCAACGCCGTCAATTTCGCCACGCCGTTTGATCTCAATTGCCACCGTTGTTCCGTCGCTGGCACGACATAGCAAGTCGACTGGGCCGATTGCGGTTGGGTATTCGCGTGCAATGAGGATGAGCCCGTCTTCAATAACCGTTGGGTCGGCAGCCAACAACTCCTGCAGGTGCGCTTCGACACCGTCTTTCGATAAACCCGGGTCGTCGCCGAGTTCGTGGCTCACGTCGCTCAAGACCTGCAGCAGATTGATGACGAGCCGCTCGTCTTTGGGGTTCGTGATTTCCCAACGGTCGGGAAACTCGCGAATCTCATTCGGCGCATTCATCCAGTTGAGTGGCTTGTAGGCCCCACCATCGGCATGAATGGCAACACAGCCATCGGCTTTAACCATGATGAGGCGTGTGGCTTCGGGCAACGAAGCCTCGAGCCGACCGATGTAGTTGACCGTGCAACGGGCAATGACGAGACGCACGCGCTAATACTGACAAATCGCGCGGTTAGCGCGCGACGTGGTCGCGCATTCGCTTTTGGATGATTTCGCGGCGCTTTTGCAGGTCGCGATAGGTCATGGTGTTCACGTCGCTACCGACGCCCAGCCCGGCTTTGACACTGTCGAGATTGATCTCTACCGAGTTGGGGTCGATGCCCAGTTCGCGGCCCAGCTGCTCGCCATGGCGCTGGGCAAACAGCATCGAGATATTGGCGATTTCGCCGAGCAAATCCAGGTCGGGGGCCAAACGAGCGATTGCGCCGTCTAAGAACACCATGTTCTTTACATACAACATCAGCTCTTTGGGCATCCGCGCGCCGTAGGCGAGTAGTGCCTTCACGACGCGCTGTACTTCTTGCACGAGTTGCTCACCCGACAACGTTGTCGGGTCGATTGTGGCCTGGTCGAGGCGCAAGTCTTTGATGACCGCATCGATGTCGGTATCCATCGGCAGCGCACCAAGGTCGCGGAGCGCAGAAATTTGGCCCTTCACATCGTTGGTCGTTGCGCTCAGCATCAGTCGCAAAAATGCCATACGGCGAATACCGGTGAGGCGACCGACGATGCCAAAGTCGAGTAACGCGGTACGACCATCGCGCATCACAAAAAGGTTGCCACCATGCAAGTCGCCGTGGAACACCCCGTACAGCAGCGCACCTTCCATGAAGGCGATCATGCCTGTGCGAATCACTGCTTCGGTGTCGATGCCGGCATCTTTCATGCCAGCCACATCGTCGAACTTGAAACCTTCGAGGCGCTCCATCACGATCACGCGGCGGGTAACTAACTCGGCATGCGGGCGGGGAATCACATAACCGTCTTGCTTCAAGTCAGCCAAGATGCTGGCGATGTCGAGCATGTTGGATGCCTCAAGACGAAAGTCGAGTTCTTCAACGATGGTCTCGGCGAATAATTCAACGAGCGCTGGCGGGTTGGCCAGGGCCGCCACCTTGATGCGACCCACCAAGAATGGCGCCAACCACGCCATGACCTTTAAGTCTTTGCGTACGAGGACACCCACTTGTGGTCGCTGCACTTTTACGACGACTGATTCACCGGTGCGCAATACCGCGGCGTGCACCTGGGCAATTGATGCAGCAGCAATGGGCGTGGTGGAAAAACTCGTGAACACATCTTCGATTCGTGCGCCAAGGTCGCCCTCGACGACGAGTCGAACGTCGTCAAACGACTCGGCCGGCACTTGGTCGCGACAACGCTTGAACTCTTCCACCAACTCGGTGGGAAACAGACCTTCGCCGCTGGAGATGATCTGGGCCAACTTGATGTACGTCGAACCCAGGCGCTCGATGGCGTGGCGCATTCGCAGCGAAAGATCGGCGCGAGACGCCTCGGGAGATACATATTTTTTGCGCCGCCGCTTCCACCACCAAGGTGCGAGTGCTTTGCCAAGCGTGTAGACCACGACGACGAGTCGTCGAACTGGTGGCACACGCGGAGCCGCCATGAGTGATGGCAGTTCGGTGCGAGCCTGCGCGCGCAAATTTTCGACCAGACCACGCCAACGCACATTGTCGCGATCAAGAATCCATGGTGGGTTGTCGCTGAATGCGCCCCACGCCCGATCGGTGGGGGTCATTGCGTTTTCCACATCTGCAGTCTGCCGAGGGCATTGACCGTTGTGTCGGGCGAAGCGCGCTAGTCGGCTGTGAAGTTGCGCACTGCTCGCAGGATGTCATCGGCCAGATGCGGCGGACAAATCAAGAGGTCAGGCAGCCAAGTGTCGCGCTCGTTGTACACCAGCTGGCTGCCGTCAATGCGACTGGTGTGCAGGCCCGCGGCACGTGCCACGGCGATAGGTGCAGCCGAGTCCCACTGGTGTTGCCCACCGGCATGCAAATAAATATCGACATGCCCAAGCACCACCGCCATGGCCTTGGCGCCAGCCGAGCCGAGTCGCACGCCGTCGTAACCCAACTGTTGGGCTACCGATGCTGCAACAGCTGGGGTGCGCGATCGCGACACCACCATCAGTGGGGTGCGGGTCAGCGGGGCTCGAGGTGCTGGCGCCGGCGACGTGCTCAACGTGAGCCCGAGGCCTGGCAAGCCGACGGCAGCGGCGGTGAGTTCGCCTTGCGTGCCCGCATCGCGTTCCCACAATGCGATGTGTACTGCCCAGTCGTCGCGGCCGGCTTCGCCAAATTCGGCGGTGCCATCGAGTGGGTCGACGATCCACACACGGTCTGCAGACAGCCGTAGAGCATCATCGGTGCCTTCTTCTGAGAGCACGGCATCGTTGGGGCGCACGCGACGCAGAGTGTCGACGATGAAGCGGTGGGCGAGTGCATCGCCGGCATCCATCATGTGCCAGGGTGACGCGTCGTCGCGAATCATCTGCGTGCGGAGTTCGACGAGCAGCTCGCCCGTCGCGTGGGCAAGCTGCGTAGCAAGATCGGCGTCGTTCAGCGACGCGGGAATCTGCTCGGTGGGTTGGCTGGTCACAGGTTGGGCTACGGTCGCGTGCGTCGCCCGAGCTCGACAGCTCGACGCACTAAGTCGCGCACACTGGTTTCGTTGGCGCCTGCATCCACAATTCGGCGAATATTGGTTTCGAGGATTTCGGCATCTGCATCATCGAATTCAACTGACCGTTGCGTAGTGGCGACTGTGCTGACGGCCAGCAACACAATTGCTGCAATAGCGCTGATGCTGCCAGCAGTGAGCACGGCACCAATGTTGTTATCGGCTAGCGACGCAGCAATCATGCTGGCAATGCCACCGACAAAGCACACGATGCACACGAGTCGAATGACACGAACTGCGCGCGTATTGCTCATTTGCGGGTGAGTGGCTTGTAGCGCAAGCGACGGGGCTGTTCGGCGTCAACGCCGAGCTCCTTGCGACGCCAGGCTTCGTAATCCTGAAAGTTGCCTTCGAACCATCGCACTTGGCTGTTGCCTTCGAAGGCGAGTACGTGTGTGGCGATGCGGTCCAGGAACCAGCGGTCGTGACTGATAACAACTGCGCAACCAGGGAACGCTTCGAGTGCAGACTCGAGCGCGCGCAATGTATCGACGTCAAGGTCGTTGGTGGGTTCGTCCAACAACAACACGTTGCCGCCGCTCTTTAAGAGTTTGGCCAGATGCACGCGGTTGCGCTCGCCACCCGAGAGCTCGCCGACCTTTTTTTGCTGATCGCTGCCTTTGAAGTTGAAACTTGCCACGTAGGCACGGCCATGAATTTCGCGA
>JBILFO010000117.1:0-4409 GCA_044351505.1 Ilumatobacteraceae bacterium | reverse complement strand
GCCATTTTTGTCTGCGGATGCCGACGAACCGGTCACCGAACAAACGGTGCGGTTTCGCACCGTAGGTGACGCCACCTGCACTGCTGCAATCGAGTCGACCGCCAGCACGCTTGCCCAGATCATCGCTGAGACCGCCGCCGCCCGCGTGACCGAACGTGGCGCCACGCGCGCTGATGATCGCATCAGCGAAGCCGGCATGGAAGACCGCAAGAAACAGGGATACTTCTAAGTGGAACGCCTGCGCTTTGCCACTGTTGGTTCGGTTGACGACGGCAAGTCGACGCTCATTGGGCGACTGCTGTTCGATTCAAAAAGCATCTTCGAAGACCAACTTGAGCACATCGAAGCCGTCAGTAAGCGCCGAGGCACCGACTATGTCGACTTGTCACTGTTGACCGATGGTCTGCGCGCTGAGCGCGAGCAAGGCATCACCATCGACGTGGCCTACCGCTACTTTGCGACGCCAAATCGCAACTTCATCATCGCCGATTGCCCCGGCCACATTCAATACACCCGCAACATGATTACCGGAGCATCCAATGTGGACCTCGCCATCGTGTTGGTAGACGCCCGCACAGGCATCGTCGAGCAAACTCGTCGCCACAGCCTGTTGGCTTCGTTGCTTGGCGTGCCACACCTGGTGATTTGTGTGAACAAGATGGATTTGGTCGACTGGTCACCCGAAGTATTCCATCGCATTCGTAACGAGTTTGAAGAGTTCGCCTCGCGACTTTCACTGCGAGACGTTACGTTCTTGCCGATCAGCGCGCTGCAGGGCGACAACGTGGTGAGCCGCTCGCCCAACCTCACTTGGTTTGAAGGCCCCACCTTGCTGCATCATCTGGAAAACGTCTACACCGCCAGCGACGACAACCGCGTCGACGCTCGCTTCCCCGTGCAATATGTGATTCGCCCGCAGCGTGCCGAGCACCACGACTATCGCGGTTACGCGGGTCGCGTGGCGGGTGGTGTGTTTCGTGTCGGCGACGATGTGATGGTGCTGCCGTCGGGTCTGACCACGACGATTACTGGTATTGATTCTCCGAATGGCCCGTTGGCCCAGGCCCAACCTGGCGACGCAGCAACCTTGCTCTTGGCTGATGACTTGTCCATCGCCCGTGGCGACATGATTTGTCGTCCCAACAATCGGCCACGGCAATCGCAGTCGCTCGAAGCCATGCTGTGCTGGATGGATGACGCTGCCCCACTGCAGCCCGATCGCATTTACACCATCAAACACACCACCAAGTTGGCGCGAGCGAAAGTTACCAAAGTGTTGTACCGCCTCAACATCTCCACCCTGCATCGCGAGGCCGACGTAGCAAACCTGGCGCTCAACGAAATTGGGCGAGTGGAATTGCATACCACTGCCCCGTTGTTCTACGACGACTATCACGCCAATCGAGCTACTGGCTCGTTCATCCTCGTTGACGAACACAGTGGCCAAACCTGTGCCGCTGGCATGTTGCTGTCGCCGCGCACATGAACAACGCCAACCAGCCCGTGTGGCACGAGCCCGCAGTGGCACGCGACCAGCGCTGGCGCCACCACCGGTTACACGGGGCAACCCTGTGGCTGACGGGCTTGTCTGGCTCGGGCAAATCCACCATCGCCGACGCCGTTGCGCGTGAACTGCTTGATGCTGCGGTGCTGGCGTATGTGCTTGATGCCGACAACTTGCGCCACGGGCTCAACGCGAACCTAGGTTTTTCTGACGCTGATCGCAGCGAAAACGTGCGTCGCGTGGGTGAAGTGGCACAGCTATTTGCCGACACCGGCATCGTGGCGATCGTGCCGATCATCAGCCCGTTTGCCGCCGATCGCGCCCGCGTGCGTGTGTCTCATGCCGGCAGCGGGCTCGACTTTGTCGAAATCCATGTTGCCACTTCGCTGGCTGAATGCGAGCGGCGCGACACCAAAGGCCTGTACGCCAAAGTGCGGTCTGGCGAAATGCGTGGCGTGAGTGGCGTTGATGCACCGTACGAAGTACCGCAGTCGCCAGACCTCGTGGTCGCTACTGCGGGCGAAACCGTGCCAGAATCAGTGGGTCGCATCGTCGATCATCTCCGTCAACTCGGAGTGCTCGGCGCACAAGATCACTGACCGATGTACCCATTTCCGCCCGACCGCTCACTGCTTTCCATCGCGGGGTTGACGCTGGTCGCTCCGCGACTCAAGATCATGTACACGCCCACACCGAAAGTGGCGTGCAGCACCATCAAAATGATGTTGGCCACCGCCGAGGGTTCGTTGCGACCCGACTTGATGGACAAGCTCACCAACCCCAACGTGTCGCGCCCGCAAACCATTCACGACCCCATCGTTAATGGTTTGCCGCGATTGGTGGAGTTGCCCTGGCGGGAAATCGACAACATTCTCACCTCGCCCGACTGGGTGCGGATCGGCACGTTACGCGACCCGATCGCCCGCTCCTACTCGGCCTGGGAGAATCGCATTTTTCGTCGTGCCCCTGGTGAGACTGCACGGGCGATTGCACTCTGCCAAGACCAAATAGTGGAGGGTCGAATCGACTTAGCAGCGAGCTTTTCGTTGTTCTCGCGAATGATTCTGGAAAACATGGACTCGTTCATGCACGACCAGCACTTCTTGCCGCAAACGCACATCGTTCGCACCGATGCCATCAACTACGACATGCTGATTCGCATCGACAAAAAAGGCGACATGGATCGCATCTCATCGTTGATTGCGGATCGCGCTGGCAGTGTGATTACCCCTGCGCGGCTCAACGAAGGCATGAAAGTGGACTTGCAGCGCGTATGCGACCAAGCCACCGCGGACCGTATTCGTGCGGTGTACCAAATGGATTACGACGCATTCGGGTTCGAGCCGCGGGAGTTCGCTGCACACGTCGAGCCGTTCGTGTTGTCTGATGTAGAAACACGCTTGGTGTACCAGTTGCGCGGAGTGATGGAACGATTGCAGAGCGTCTCCCACGCTGCAAGTAAGCAAGCCGGCGCTCGTTACGGCGTCAAACAGATTCGCAAAGCCATCGTGCGACGTGCCACGGGCGGCCGGCGCCACACCGACTACCGATTGCTCGATAACTAGCACTGGCCCACATCGATGAACCTTGCAGCCGCCGATGACATCCTCAGCGTCATTCCGCGTTCCACACTCGTTGCCCCACGAATGAAGCTGATCTACACGCCAACCACCAAAGTGGCCTGCACCACCATCAAGTGGATGCTCGCCGAAGCAGAGGGTTCGCTGAACACTTCGGCGATTCCCCGACTTTTGGCGGCCAACATGAACAAGAGCCAAACCATTCACAACCGGCATGTGAGCGGTCTCCAGAAACTCAGCGAACTGCCACCAGCGATGATTGCCGACATCCTGCAGTCGCCGGAATGGGTTCGCATCGCTGCACTGCGCGATCCGGTTGCGCGTTCATACTCAGCGTGGGAAAATCGCATCTTCATGCGTGCTCCAGGGCGCACCGACGGCGGCTTCGAACTCGCCCATGATGTACTCGTTGATGGTCGTATCGACATGACGGCCAGCTTCGCGCTATTTGCCCGAGCACTCACCGAGCACCGAAAGGCATTCATGCGCGACCATCACTTCGTGCCACAGTCACAAGTGGTGCGCAAAGACACCATCGCCTACGACAAGATTGTGCGCATCGACCAACCCGGAGGAGTTGACGACATTGCTGAGCTGTTTCGCGAGCGATCGGGTACCGATGTGACACCGCGGCGACACAACGAAAGTATGGGTGTGCCGTTGGCGCGCGTGTGCACCCAGCACACTGCCAACTTGCTTATGGGTGCCTACCAAAGCGACTATGACACGTTTGGTTTTGACCGCCGCGAGTTTGCTGACTCTCTCGATTCATACGTGTTGAGCGAGGCAGAAACGCAACTCGTCACCCTGGTGCGGCAATCCGTCGAGCGTGTCACCAGTGTTTCACGAGCCGCACAATCACGTATGTCAGCTCGTTACGGTGTGCGTCAGATACGCAAAGTTGCGTTACGTCGCTTGAGCTTTGGACGAATGTACAACACACCCCGTGGGATGCACTGGTGACGCCAACATCGGGCGGCGCAGCGTCGCCGGCAGCACGCATCGGAATTGTGACCGTGAGCGATCGCGCCTCGGCAGGCGTGTACGAGGACAAAGGTGGTCCGGCGATTCGCGAATTTCTCACCGCTCATCTCACCAGCGAGTGGCAGGCGGTTGCTCGTGTCATCAACGATGACGTCGACACCATTGCGCGCACGTTGTGTGAACTCGCCGACCTCGAGCACTGCAGCCTGATTGTCACCACGGGTGGCACAGGCCCCGCACCGCGCGACGTAACCCCCGAAGCCACCGAGCAGGTGTGCACCAAAATGATGCCTGGTTTTGGCGAACTCATGCGGGCAGTGTCGCTGCAAGTGGTGCCGACG
>JBILFO010000089.1:0-6462 GCA_044351505.1 Ilumatobacteraceae bacterium | reverse complement strand
ACGATCCTGCGCAAGCGCGAACACTTTCGGCAGGCGTTTGCAGGTTTTGACATCGCTCGAGTTGCCAGCTTTGGGCCCGCGGACATCGAACGATTAGTCGCGGATGCAGGCATTGTTCGTCATCGCGGCAAGATTGCCTCAGCGATCAACAATGCGCAGCGCTATGCAGATCTAGCAACTGAATTCGGGTCGCTCGACGCTTTCGTCTGGAGTTTTGCTGCGAGTGCCCCAGCAGGCGATGAGGCCACAACGTCAGGCATCCCCACTTACACCCCGGCGTCAACTCGTCTATCAAAAGAATTGAAGCAACGCGGCTGGACATTCGTTGGTCCCACCACTATGTACGCCTTCATGCAGTCAGTCGGCGTGGTGAACGATCACCTCAAGGGTTGTTGGGCGTATCAAGACGTTCAAGCATGAGTTCCACTTCGGCGAGTTCGGCCTCGATTGCATCCAGGTCGAGGGGTGCTTCATCTTGGTTGCTCACGTCACTCATCTCTGCCCAGCGTAGATGGAGATGCCACCGCTAGCGTGGCTCGCCATGCCTACCCAATTTCCGCCGTTCGACGGCTCTGCACCAAAACAACAGAAATTTGCCGAACTGCCCGAGATGGGCATCGATGCAACCAAGCGTTACACCGCCACGATGAACACCACGCTCGGTGAGTTAGTGATGTCGCTTGACCCGATTGCCGCCCCACGCACCGTGAACAACTTTGTGTTTTTGGCGTTGAATCACTATTACGACGGTGTCATCTTTCATCGCATCATCAAAAATTTCATGTGCCAAGGTGGCGACCCACAAGGCACCGGCACAGGTGGCCCGGGTTACAAGTTTGGCGACGAGTTGCCAAAACCCAACCAATACAAAGTTGGCTCGTTGGCTATGGCCAATGCCGGCCCCAACACGAATGGGTCGCAGTTCTTTATCGTCAGTGGCTCTGATGGCTGTCGCTTGCCGCCGCAGTATTCATTGTTTGGACAAGTCGTGAAGGGGTTGGACGTGCTGGAAAAGATGCAAAGCGTTGCTACCGGCCCCGGAGATCGCCCCGAAACACCAGTGGTGATCAACTCGGTCGTCATTACCGTCGCCGAGTAGCTCATCTTCGATGCCGAAACGGCTCGAGAAGATAAACATTGTTGAAGCACGTCGACTTGCGCTGGCAGCACAAGGCTTTGATGTTCAACGTGCGAATTCCGTATCGTCGGTAACAGATGCGGTCACGCTCATCAGAAAACTCGGTGTGGTTCAAATCGATTCAGTGAATGTGCTCGTGCGTAGTCAGGAATTGCCGCTGTTCGCACGGCTCGGTGACCACGATCGGAACGCCATTCCCAAGGCCACCGCACGGGGCAAGATTTTTGAATACTGGGGTCACGAGGCATCTCATCTACCCATAGAGCTTCAGCCACTCTTTCGTTGGAAGATGGATGCCGCACGCACTGGCAAGGCCACACATTGGGGTCTCACCAGTTTTTACAACGACAACAAGGCCTACGTGCAACGAATGCTGAAACACATCGAAAAGAGTGGCCCGGTGACGGCTCGAGCGCTGAGCACGCGTACGAGGAAAGGCGGCACGTGGTGGGACTGGGACGAAGCAAAGACGGCACTTGAGTATTTGTTTCTTACCGGTCAGTTGATGTCGCGTGGGCGAGGCTCTGACTTTGCTCGTGTTTACGACATGCCAGATCGCGTGTTGCCCTCGCGAATATTAAATTCTCCAACACCAACAGAGCGCGAAGCCCGTCGACAGTTGCTGGTGCGTGCAGCAGTTGCACAAGGGATCGCCACTGCCGATGACTTGTCCGACTATTACCGTCAGCGACTTTCCACCGTAAGGCCACTCATCACCGAACTAGTGGAAGATGGTGTGCTGTATGAAGTTGCAGTCGAAGGCTGGCGCGAAAAAGCGTTCATTCATCGCAACGCCAAGTTGCTGAAGCGACGATCAGCCACGGCCTTGCTGTCCCCGTTTGATTCACTCGTGTGGTGCCGACCACGCAACGAACGCCTCTTTGACTTTCGCTATCGCATTGAGATCTACACCCCCAAACCGAAGCGGCGATTCGGCTACTACGTGCTGCCGATCCTGAGTGGTGAGGCACTGGTCGGTCGTCTTGATATGAAAGCAGACCGGGAGAACGGAACACTGCGCATCGAGGGTGCTTATCTGGAGCACGGCATCAAGGTAGCGAATGTGGTCGCGCCAGTAGCACGCGAAGTGGGAATGATGGCGAAATGGTTGGGGCTGGAGCACACGTTTGTAGGTGTGCGAGGTGATTTCTCTCGCCCCTTACGCATAGCGTTGCAGTCGTGACTCCGCTCATCGCCGTAGCCGGCCGCACTGGTGCGCCAAGCAAGGTGTCGCGTGACGAGGTGGCTTTTGCTGGCAAGCGGTACTTGAATTCGATTCTGCGTGCCGGTGGCGAGCCGGTCGTCATAGCGCCACAAACGTTTTCGGGCACAGGTGCGCAAGATTTGCTGTCGCGTTTTGACGCGTTGCTATTGATGGGTGGGCCTGATGTCGACCCAATGATGTACGGCCAAACTGCTTCGTCGCAGGTGTATGGCGTATCACCCCAACAAGATCAATTCGAAGTGGCAATGCTGCAAGGAGCTCTGGCCAACCAGTTGCCTGTGTTGGCCGTATGTCGTGGCATGCAGTTAGCCAACGTGGTGCTTGGTGGCACGCTCGTACAACACTTGGCTGATTCATCCAATGCTGCAACCTTGGTCGCGCATGCGCCTGGCGAATTTCCAGTTGGTGCTGAGTTCGTTGTGCACGGTGTAGAGCTCACCGCAGAATCGTGGCTGGCAAGCGCCACTCAGTCTCGCCAGGTGCAAGGTGCATCGTTTCATCATCAAGGTATTGATCGGCTGGCTCCTGGTTTTCGGGCTGTTGGTTTTGCACCCGACGGGTTGTTGGAGGCAATTGAGCACGAAGAGCATCGCATCGTGGGCGTGCAGTGGCATCCGGAAGACACCTCTGCTGACGATCCCGCCCAGCAGGGCATCTATGACGCCTTCGTCGAGCGGGCCCGACGTAACTAAGTAGTTGGGCGTTGCGGCATCGCCCAGCGCACAATACGAGTGATTGCGTCGCCGAGTGGTCGCAAGGCAAGTCGTTCGGTTACTGGCAGATACGGCAGGCCGAGAGGCGGGCGCGACCAACGGGGCAATGTGGACAGCGTGGCTGCCACCAAGAGCGAATATGCAGCACGCGCCACGAGTGGTAGCGGTGGCTCAAACAACAAATAGCGCATCGCATCCCGTGACTCTTTGGTTCCCCGCACTTCACCGCGATACGACGAAATTTGATCACGAAGTGCACGCACCGACTCCGGTGGTGCAGTCACACCAAGTTTGCGGGCGATAACTGCAGTGTCCTTGACGTATTCATCACAGCCCGACGCATCAAGCGGAAACTCACCAAATTGCTGGTGGGCGGCAAGAAAACTGTCGATCTCGATGATGTGCACCCAACGCAAGAGGTGAGGGTCGCGTGCGGAGTACGGGCGTCCGTCACTGGCCACCCCGACCACGCGTTCGTGCACTCGATTGACGATGTCAATCGTGCGCTGGGCTTCGGTTGCCGGCCCGAACGAGGTGGCAGCAAGAAAATCTGCGGTGCGTTGCAGTCTGCCCCACGGGTCGTTGCGATAGTCGGAGTGTTGCGCAACACCCGCCATGGCAAGCGGGTGCAATGACTGCACAAGAAGTGCACGCATGCCACCGATGAACATTGCTGCATCGGCATGCACCCGACGAATCGGTCGGTCTTCAGCGAACCAGCGCGGTGCTGATGGCTCGAGCAGTTGCATCATGCGCTGTTCGCCTTCGGGGCCAGCCACACGATCACGCAAAGCCTTGGTTAACGATTCGCGAACCGTTGCGACCGCTTCGTCGATGGCCGAGCGGTCAAGCTGCATACCTTCATCGTGCCATCACTGAGTGCACCGTGCCTCACGAGGCAGTTCAGTACCCTGAAAGATGTGCCACAAACACCATCCAGCAACGATGCAATGCCTCGCTGGGTGCCGCGCGCAATCGTGTTGCTGTGGCTGGGTTTCTTGGGCACGATTCTTATCCAAGAACTCTGGGATCGCTTGTTTGGCTTCTTTTTACTGTTGGTAATTTCGTTATTCTTGGCACTCGCCATTGAGCCGGGAACCAATCGGCTGGCTCGTCGAGGGATGCGTCGTGGCACCGCGACCGGTTTGATCTTGGCTGTAGTCGCCGTGGTAGTGGTCGGTTTCGTTGCTGTGATGGGGGCACTCGTGGCAGACCAAGCAAACGAACTCGCCGAGAACCGTGACGACTATGTCACGGATGTAGTGGCATTTCTCAATGACAATTTCGGTGCCAATCTTGAAGCTGCAGAGATTATTGACTCGATTGATGACCCGCAGGGCCCTGTGCGCGAATTTCTCAACTCACAAGCCGACCGTGCCGTCAAACTTGGCGTAACGGCGTTCGGCACACTGTTCCAGGTTTTTTCTATTTTGTTGTTCACGTTTTATCTAGCCGCAGATGGCCCACGCTTGCGGCGCACGATTTGTCGTTGGCTACGACCCGAGCGACAACGGGTGGTGCTCGACGTGTGGGAGCTCGCCGTGCAAAAGACCGGTGGGTATCTTTCGTCGCGTGCCATTTTGGCGGTGGTGTCATCGTTTTTGCATTGGATTGCGTTCCAAGCCATCGGCACACCAGCCCCGATTGCCCTGGCTCTATGGGTCGGTGTGGTGTCACAGTTCTTGCCAGTCATTGGTATCTATGTGGCTGGGGCGTTGCCACTGTTACTGACCGTCATTGACTCGCCAATCAAGGGGTTGTTTGTGCTTGGTTTCATCGTGGTGTATCAGCAAATCGAAAACTTCCTCATTGCCCCGAAGATCACGGCCCAGACCATGCAGCTGCATGCTGGTGTCGCATTTGCATCGGCAATTATTGGTGGTGCAGTGCTCGGCCCGACCGGAGCAATTCTTGGTTTGCCAGCAGCAGCAGTCATCCAAGGCATTTTGACTTCGGTCGGCAACCGCTATGAAGTCGTTGACGACACGTCAGGTGACGCCGAATGATGCGCCGAGCGTTGGCCCTGCTGTTCGCCCTGCTGTTGGGTGCAGGTTTGTCACCGGCGGCTGCCCCTGTTTTCGCGGCGCAAGATTCGGGGTCACAAGATTCGGGTACAGCGTCAAGCCCGGCCGCTGTGCCTGCTGATGTGCCGGGGGGAAGAGAGCTGTTCCCATTGCCATCGATTGCACCAAGCATCACTGAAACATTTCGATTCAAACCTGAGCTGCCACGCAATTCTGGTGTCGGTCGCCGTGTTGTGTACAGCAACTCACTCCAGTGGGTGTGGGCAATCGATAAAGACGAAACTGTCGTGCGGTCAATGCCAGTGTCGGGGCGCCGCGGTGTGCCTGCTGCGGGCACCTACAAGGTGACTTCTCAGTCGACGTGGTCGTACAGTCTTGATTTTGAAGGTGTGGACTTTCGTTGGATGACTCGCTTTGCGAAGGGGCCTGCTGGTGGCAATATCGGCTTCCATGAAATTCCACGCAAAGATGGCAAAGCCATGCAGACCGAAGCTCAACTGGGGTCATTTGCTGGCTCAGGGTGCATTCGAATGACCACGATGGACGTGAAATTTTTGTATCAGTGGGCCAAGCTCGGCACACCAGTAGTCGTGACGCGCTAACGCACCGTCGTTAGAACAGCGCCATCTCTTGTTTAAAGAGGTCAAGCCCCAGGTTGCCGAGACCCAACGCATAGGTGTGCCAGGCGCGCAGGTCGAAGTTCGCGCTGTGTCGAGCCTTGGCTTCGTCACGCATTTGCAGCCACACTCGTTCGCCTAACTTGTACGAAATTGCCTGTGCTGGCCAACCGAGGTAGCGGTCAATTTCCGAGCGATTGAACGCTTCATCGCTAGATGATCGTGCCGACATGAACTCGAATGCCAGTTGTGGGTTCCATGCTTCGCCGGCATGCCACGGCCAGTCGTTGGGAATTCGTTTTTCACAGTGCATGCCGATATCAACAACAACTCGTGCTGCTCGAAACGCTTGCGCGTAGAGATAGCCGAGTCGGTATTCGGGTCGATCAAGAAAACCGAATTCATCCATCAATCGCTCGGCATACAGCGCCCAACCTTCGCCGTGCCCACTTACGAATTCGTTGCGCTGAAAGCGCGAGAGCTTTTCGCGGTTCACCACGGCCATGCCAATTTGCAGGTGATGGCCCGGTACACCTTCGTGATATGCGGTGGTTGGCTCGCTCCACAATGCAAACCTGGTTCGGCCATTTGCCGGATACCAAGTGCTTCCGGGCCGAGTGAGGTCTTCGCTGGGTGGCATGTAATACTGCGCCGCAGCACCACCCGGTGGTGAGATCTTTGCGTCAATCTGGCGAATTGATTGCGGAATATCAAAGTGGTCGCCATCGATGAGAAAGTCCATAGC
>JBILFO010000088.1:0-6560 GCA_044351505.1 Ilumatobacteraceae bacterium | reverse complement strand
CTCAAGCCCAAGCAGTTTCGCGAGCGAGCAGATTTTGTTCAGAACATGTTTCCGCGACTCGCCGAGCGCCGTGCGCAACGTGCTGGCTCGCTGTCCGGCGGCGAACGTCAAATGTTGGCAATGGGTCGGGCACTCATGATGAACCCCGAGATCATCTTGCTCGACGAACCATCTGCTGGCTTGTCACCAGTACTACAAGATCAGGTTTTCGTACGCACGCGTGAAATCAACAAGG
Source organism: Ilumatobacteraceae bacterium (assembly GCA_044351505.1). Lineage (GTDB taxonomy): Bacteria > Actinomycetota > Acidimicrobiia > Acidimicrobiales > Ilumatobacteraceae > F1-60-MAGs027. Next base: position 6,325 of record JBILFO010000088.1, on the reverse strand, counting down.
CCGGCGTCTCAGTGGTGATGGTCGAGCAGAATGCGCGGCGTTGCCTGCAGATCTGTCATCGCGGCTATGTGCTTGATCAAGGCACCAACGCTTACACGGGTACGGGCGACAAGCTATTGCACGACCCCAAGGTCATCGAGCTATACCTCGGCACCTTGGCCTCGTAATTGACTGTCTAAATTCGTTCGAGGTACATCAAGTACCACGTGTTCGCAGCCGCTTGATAGGTGATTGCTGCATCGCCGCCTACGCCTGCGGGCAACACATTGCGGCCCAACTCTTGGAAGGAAGCACCACCGTTGCTGCTGCGATAAATAATGCCATCAGCACCACCAGGACCATTAATGCTTGCCAACAGCCGTATCTCTGTCGAAGAAACCTTTGATGCACTCCAGGGGAACGCCTTGGCGATCGGGAGTGCGGAATTGGCTGGTTGCTCGCTGAAACGGAGACCATCAGTAGACGTGGCGTACACCAAGCCTGCCGCATTATCGGAGCTGATCCACATTGACCAACCATTAGCGGTTTGCACCACCGTTGGGTCATACAACCCAAGCGGAGAGTCGAACGCGAATCCACCATCGAAGGTAAAGACGATGCCATTCGTTGCTCCAAGTGTGGAAGTGGCCGAGTAGATGCGGTTGCCATTTAAGCGTTGCATCCAGAACAATCGAATGCGACCATCGCTGAGTTCAACGGCGCTTGGGTCCACGCCGTTTGCGCCACCGGGTGCCGCGTTTATCCCCGTAATAGAGGTTTTGTAGTACTGCCACGTTGCAGCCCCGGGTGCTTTTACCGCCACCGACATGATGTTTCCGTTAGCCCAATCTTGAAAGTACGCATAGAGCGATCCAGAGGAGGTTGCCAGCAAATTGGGAACACCTCCTTGATCCATCAGCACCTCACGACCCGTGAACGTCACGCCATCACTCGATGTACGAACTACAAGGCGAGTTGCCCAGGGTCCACTTTGATTCGGTGTTGCATCGGGTGGGGGAGACTTCAGCAAACCCGTGGTCTGGGGAATCTTGAGTGCAGCAAGAATGGAAACCGCACTTGGCGCCGTTGTCGTGGTGGTGGTTCCACTTGGCTTATCCGTTTTACGCCAGATGAGTTGTTTGCCGGTCTTGGTGCAAAGGAATGAAACCGATTTTGTCTTTTTGACGGCACCGGCTTTCGGGCACTTTGCACCAGCAGTCGCCTCAACAGTCGAAAGAGGCAACACCAGTAGACAGCAAGCAATAGCCACTATTTTGCGCATAGCGACATCTTATACAAAAGAAAAACCCCGCCCGGTTTCCCGGGCGGGGCCTTCTTTTTCTGAGACGAACTCAGCTCGCGAAGACGTACTTGTCTAGCGAGGTGTCTGCACCAGCTGCACCGTACGAAATGATACGGAACGAAGCTGCTGCTGGCTCACCGGCATCGACGAACTCGTACGGTCCACCAAGACCGTCGTAGTCGATGTCAGTTCCGGCCTGAACGAGTGAGAGGCACGATGCGAAATCAGTGCACTTCTCGCCGTCTTTGGTTACGCCGTTGATTTGAGCACCAATCGAAACGCCATCAGCACAACCAGCAATTTCAGCAGCAAGTGCTGAGATCACGATTGCGTCATAGGTTTCTGCACCGTAGTCGTACACGCCATCGACGCCTGCGGCATCGAGACGAGCGACGAAGTCGCCGATCGTGGTGAGGTCAACTGATGGGGTGGTGCCCTTCATGCCGGCCAGGATGGAAACATCCGAAACCAGCTTGTCGAGACCGGCAATGTTGCCGTCCACTCCGTAGACCTTCTTGGCCGTTGGGCCAACGCCACGCTCGTGCATGGTGTTGAGGATCGGACCAGTTTCGGCAAAGCCAACGATCAAGATTGCGTCTGGGTTAGCAGCCACAACTTTGTCGACTTCGGCGTCAAAGGCTTCGGTTCCTTCTGCGTACTCGATGAACTCGGGCACGGTTCCACCTGCGGCTTCAAAGTCAGCTTTGAAAGCTTCGGCAAGACCGACGCCGTAGGCATCGTTGCGGTACAGCACTGCTGCTGATGTTGAACCTTCCTCAATGACGAGGTTGGCAAGCACGCGACCCTGGAGCAAGTCCGACGGAGCCGTACGGAAGTACAGGCCCTTGTCGTCGTACGTGGTGAGGGTTGGTGAGGTGTTGGCTGGCGAGAATTGCACCACGCCTGCTGAAGTGATCTTGTCGATCACCGTCAACGACACACCTGACGATGCTGCACCGATGATCACCTGGGCGCCGGCTGCAAGCAGACGGTCGACTTCGGTGTTCGCGGTATCAGTTGTTGCATCGCCCGAGTCACCTTGATTGATGACTACTGGTTGGCCAAGTACGCCACCAGCGGCATTGATGTCTTCCACTGCGAAACCCGAGGCTGCCACTTCAGGTGGTCCAAGGAACGCGAGTGAACCTGTCACCGGAAGGATCGTTCCGATGTTGAGGCTGGTAACTGCGCAGTCTGTTGATTCAGACTCTTCAGTGACCTCCTCGGTCGCTTCGTCATCGCCACCGCAAGCTGCGAGCACAAGTGCTCCAGTTGCAAGCAGCGCGCCGAAACGACGCATGTTGCTTTTCTTCATTTTCTCCCCCTAGGAGTTGGACGGCATCTGACCGTCCTTATTGGGTAAGGGCAGGCTACAAGGCGGTAGCGGCCTTTTTGAGCCGGTCACGCAGGGCGAACCCGACCCCCTCGGCCCGAGGCATGATCACGTGCACGAAACGATGACCCAGGGCATCTAGCTGGCGCAGTTTGGCGTACAGGTCATGGGCGGCGGCAATTGGGTCAGTGGCACAATCCACAACAGGGGACCCATCTTTGGGAATGGTGGTCACTTGTTCGTGCAGTACCAAAGTGGCGACTGGGGCGTAGTGGCGAGCCAACATTCCTGGTGCACGTGATGGGCCAGAGACCGCCGACGCGAGCTCGACATTGGCTGTGGCCAGAATGCGGCGTACCACTTCAGGGCTGATTGAACCCGGGCGTAGAATCTCGGGCACTTGTTTCGTGCAATCCACGATGGTGGATTCCACACCGATTGCACACGGCCCATCATCGAGCACCATGGCCACGTCGTTGCCCAGATCGTGTGCGACATGTTGCGCCGTGGTTGGTGAGACTCGACCGAAGCGATTTGCTGATGGTGCCGCAACTGCATTGCCCAGCCGTGCGATCACTTCTTGGGCCACCCGACTGGACGGCAGTCGTACGGCCACGGTGTCGAGCCCGCCGGTAACAACTCGACTGACGCGCGCCTCAGCGTGCACCACAACCGTGAGCGGCCCCGGCCAGCAGTGGTCTACCAACGCAGTGCACGCAGGGCTTACCTCCGCTGCCAACTCATAAAGTTGGGCTGCGTCGGCGATGTGCACGATGAGCGGATGATCGCTGGGGCGACCTTTCACTCGAAAGATTTCTCTGAGCGCAACGTCGTTGGTGATATCGGCAGCTAATCCGTACACCGTTTCGGTCGGCAGCCCGATAAGTAGCCCGCGGCGTAGGGCGGTGACCGCGTCGGCGATTCCCGCTTCGTCGGCAATCTGCACGTTGCTCATCGGTGGGCTCACGCTAAGCGAAGAGCGACATCACCAGATCGATGAACTCAAACGACTCTGGGGTGCGAAAGTGATCTATGCCCGGCAGAACTACCAAGCGTCCGTGGGGGAATGCTGCAGCCAACGCATCTGCGGGATACGTGAAATCCTTGTCGCCGATGGCAACGACGACCGAGTTGGAAATGTTACTGAGTTGGGCAGGGGTGAAAGGCTCTTGTCGCGGCCGTCGAAGCACCGCCGCAAGCGCTCGCGGGTCATTGCCTGCTTCGTTTCCAATTTTTCCAAACACTCGCGCAGTGATGTCACCTGGTTCACTGCGACCTTCAAGACCATCCAAGATTCGTTCGGTAGCGATGGGATCATGTGGCTCAAATACTCCATTGCCAATTCCTGCCAACACCACGGTGCCAAAACTTTGCGGCGACGTCACCAATGCGCGCAACAAGGTGATCGCACCGAGCGAGAACCCAACGGCATCCACCGCCCCGTGTGGCGCAATATGTGCATGTAAATGCCCGGCTAAGTCGCCATAGTCGGCCGGGTTGTGCGACTTACTGGTGCTGCCGTGTCCAGGGAGATCGTATTCCATCACGGAACGACCCGACTCGCGAAGTAGATCGACAAGTCCTGAGCGTTGCCAGGTGTGGGCGAATGATCCAGCCCATCCATGCACCAGAAGAAGCGGACGTGCAGACTCAGTATCACCTGGCCCGCTGAATGAAGTTGCGGCTGAATCGTCCATGGCACCCATCGCGAGCAAGAGTAGCCTTGGCGAGTCGGGTTGAGCTCATAAAGGAGGTGTGGCGTGCAGTTTTTGAATGGTCAACCGAACTATGACCTCACCTATAACGATGTGTTCCTAGTACCGAGTTTGTCCTCGGTATCGTCGCGGATGCACGTCGATTTGCGGACTCCAGATGGCATTGGCACAACAATTCCGATTGTGGTGTCGAACATGACGGCGATCGCTGGACGCCGCATGGCCGAAACTGTGGCTCGTCGAGGGGGCGTGGTGGTGTTGCCACAAGATATTCCACTTGACGTGGTATCCACCGTGGTGTCGTTCGTTAAATCGCGCCACGCGGTGTGTGAAACACCCATCACATTGTCGGGCCACGACACGGTCGGCGAAGCACTCAGCCTTATTCATAAACGCTCGCACGGAGCTCTAGTAGTAGTCAACGATGACCAACAGCCAGTGGGCATTTTCACCGAGCATGATGCGGCAGGTTTTGATCGCTTTACCCAGATTTCCAATGTGATGAGCCGCGAAGTGTTCACGCTCCCTGAGGGTCTCGATGCTCAGGCAATGTTTGAGCGGTTGACCGAGGCACGATTGAACTTTGCCCCGGTGGTGTCGACGCAGGGCCAGCTGCGTGGCTGTATGACTCGCAAAGGTGCGCTGCGTAGCACGATTTACCAGCCGGCTGTGGATCGCAATGGCAACTTGCTGATTGCTGTTGCTGTTGGGGTTAATGCCGATCCGGCCGCGCGAGCCAAGGCACTGGCGGCGCTCGGTGTCGATGTCATCGTGGTGGACACCGCACACGGACACCAAGACCGAATGCTGGAAGTCGTCAGCGAAGTACGCCGCCATGTTGACGCCACACCCGTTGTGGCAGGCAATGTGGTAACCGCGCAAGGCACCCGCGATCTCATTAACGCTGGTGCCGACATTGTGAAAGTTGGCGTGGGACCAGGGGCGATGTGCACCACCCGGATGATGACCGGTGTTGGGCGTCCACAATTTTCTGCCGTGCTGGAGTGTTCAAGCGCAGCTCAGGATCTAGGCAAGCACGTGTGGGCCGATGGCGGGGTTCGTTATCCACGCGACGTGGCACTTGGATTAGCCGCTGGTGCCGGCAACGTGATGTTTGGTTCACTTTTGGCTGGTACTTACGAATCAGCAGCCGACACGGTGCGCGACACTCAGGGTCGGTTGTACAAAGAGAGTTTCGGGATGGCATCAAATCGTGCTGTGCGAAATCGCACGCGCACCGAAACCGCAGTTGATCGCGCCCGCAAAGAATTGTTTGAAGAGGGCATCAGTACATCGCGGATGTATCTCGACAACACACGCCCCGGCGTGGAAGACATCATCGATCAGATTGTCGCTGGCGTTCGTTCGTCGTGTACCTACTCAGGTGCGCGCAGCATCACCGATTTGCATTCGCGCGCCATAGTGGGAATTCAAAGTGCGTCGGGATACGACGAAGGTCGTCCGATCGATACCAGTTGGTAATGCAACCTGTAGTCGTTGCCATTGACGGCCCAGCTGGGGCCGGCAAGAGCACGATTGCCAAGGCGCTTGCTCGTGAATTGGGCATTGCATATCTCGATACAGGCGCGATGTATCGCGGCGTGACTTTTGCGGTGTTGCGCAAAGGGCTTGCGGCCACTGATGTTGACGCAGTTGGTCGGGTAGCACAAGTGGTGGAATTTATTCAGACACCCGACACCTTGCATGTTGACAATGTGGATGCCACTACGGCCATTCGCACACCTGAAGTTGACGCAGCGGTAAGCCACATTGCTGCGAACTCGATCGTGCGCGACGAGATGCGACTGCGCCAACGACAGTGGATCGCCGACCATAATGGGGGCGTTGTAGAAGGACGCGACATTGGCTCGGTGGTGTTTCCAGATGCGACGTTGAAGGTGTACCTTGTGGCTACACCGCTCGTGCGCGCAGAACGACGCGTTGCCCAGCACGGAGGTGACGTTGCTGAAATTGCACGCGCCATTGCTGAGCGAG
>JBILFO010000087.1:0-6575 GCA_044351505.1 Ilumatobacteraceae bacterium | reverse complement strand
GCCACAAAGAAGTTTGATCGACTGCCGTTCATTGTTGTGGTAGTTGACGAGTTGAACGACCTCATGATGGTGGCCGCGCGCGATGTCGAAGACTGCATCACCCGTATTGCCCAAAAAGCCCGTGCGGTTGGCATTCACCTCATCGTGGCTACGCAGCGCCCGAGCGTAAACGTGATTACTGGTGTGATCAAAGCCAATATTCCGGCGCGAATGGCGTTTGCTGTGTCAAGCCTCACCGACAGCCGTGTCATTTTGGATCAACCCGGTGCCGAAAAACTGGTGGGTAAAGGCGACTTGTTGATGTTGCCTGGCAACACCAGCGTTGCCCAACGTGTGCAGTCGGCCTGGGTGGGTGAAAGCGAAGTGCGCAACATCACCGCGCACTGGAAGCGCCAGTCACCCGAGGTTGCCTATGTTTCGGGCATCGAAGGTGGCACGACGGGCGCCAGTGCAGGCGAATTGCCAGGTGGCACCACGGGCGATGAAGACGATGACGAATTGCTGAAGCACGCCATCGACCTGATTGCCCGAACACAATTGGGCTCCACGTCGATGCTGCAGCGCAAACTCAAAATCGGTTTTGCACGAGCGGGTCGCCTGATGGACTTGCTCGAGCAACGCGGCATCGTCGGCCCGAGCGAAGGCTCAAAGCCGCGCGAAGTGCTTATGACGCTTGAAGAGTGGGAAAAAGTTCAAGGCGGCTGAGGCCGCCGGTATTTCTATATAAGTGCGATCTCCGCACTTCCTGATTGGCAGTGCCCGATCACAGTGAAGATGCCCGACGCAACTAGTTGTGGCACCGCATCTTGATGAACCGCAGCTAGCAAGCCTCCGGAGGTTTGCGGGTCCATCACAAGTGCCACGAAGTCTTCGCAGTTACTACGAGAAGAAAATTGCTTTACATAGCTGCGATTCTTGGGATCTGCGCCCGTGCGGTGACCGGTTTGAGATATTCGCAGGGCGCCGTTATAGAGCGGCAACAACGAAGAATCGAGAACAATTTTCACCTCGGAACGCTCGGCAATTTCCCATGAGTGTCCGGCGAGACCGAAGCCAGTCACATCGGTTACTGCGTGCACTGCGCCACTCACTGATTGCAGCGCTGCCGCAGCTGCCTGATTGGTGGTGCGCATGCCGAGAATTGATTCTGCAATTTCGTCATGGTTACCCGCGGTGGTTATGAGACCAGTACCAAGACTTTTTGAGAGCAGCAGAATGTCGCCGTCCCTTGCTCCACCTTTTCGGAAAATTCGATCCGGATGGACTACTCCTTGAACGGCTAATCCGAAGATGGGTTCAGGGTTCCGAATCGTATGGCCACCTGCCACAACACCGCCCAGTGAAGCCACTGTTCGGGACGCTGCGTTGAGAATCTCGACGATTGTCGACTGTGGAAAATTCTCGGGAAAAGCTGCGATGTTGACTGCAAGGCGAACTTGGCCTCCCATCGCGAATATATCGCTACATGCATTGGCGGCTGCGATGGTTCCGAAATCGTCCGCATCATCAACCAGGGGTGGAAAAAAATCGACGGTACTCACCAGAGCTAGATCTGGTGATAGCAGCAAGACTGCAGCGTCATCAAATGGGGTGAGCCCAACGAGTAGTTCTGCCGGGTGACTGTTATCAACATCTCCGAGCAAGTCAGAAAGAAGCCCAGCTCCGAATTTGGCTGCGCACCCGCCGCATGTGGTCCACTCGGTCAGTCGTACCGAATCGGAAGGTGATGATGCTTTTGTAGACATGCGCTGAGATTAGTGCTTACTTCCGAAGATAAGTAGCCTGCTAAAAAATGGAAAACATCCAACGTCCCGCTTCAATCGATGTGCTGGCTCGACAGTTGGCAAAGTTTCATACGCTTCCCCATGCCGTGTTGGTCGATTGCGCGCGGTCGGCGGTCGCGCGCAACCAGCCAGACTCGTTTGCGGTCGCAAGCTCGCTGGCGACTGAATTTGCAGCCCACCTCATCGGTGACGTGGTGAACGCGACAGGAGTCCTTTTGCACACGAACTTGGGTCGAGCCCCAAGAGCATTCGGTGCAGAGAGCAGCGGTGGTTTTCGCGCGGCCAATGTTGAATTTGATCTGGATGAGGGGCGTCGAAGTTCACGCAATGAATCCGTCTCTTCCTTGCTGCGCATGCTCATCGGCGCAGAGTCAGCGCTGGTAGTAAACAACAACGCGGCGGCCGTCATGCTTGTGGCATCAGCCTTGGCTCACGGACGAGGCATTGCGGTGTCACGTGGGGAGAGTGTCGAGATTGGTGGAGGCTTTCGAATTCCCGAAGTAATTGAACAGTCGGGTGCCACATTGGTAGATGTTGGAACCACGAACAAAACGTATCGGTCTGATTTCGAAAGAGCCACGAAAAACTCTGATATCGCATTCATCATGAGTATTCACTCCTCTAATTTTGAAGTCTCTGGCTTTGTTCATCGGCCAACAACCGCCGAGCTGTCGACGCTTGACGCCCCGCTTGTAGTTGATATCGGATCAGGCCTACTAGACAACACGTGTCCATGGCTCACAACTCAGGGAATGCCGGTTCCTATGTGGCTAAATGGCGAGCCAGCCGCCCGACAGGCTTTGGCAGACGGGGCTGCACTGGTGACCTTTTCCGGCGACAAACTTCTTGGCGGGCCACAGTGCGGCATAATCGCCGGGCAAAAATCGCTAGTAGACCAGTGCGCTAAACATCCGTTAATGCGAGCCCTGCGTCCTGGCACTGACATCTTGTTGGATATCCAGTCGACACTGCTGTCTTATTTGTCGCGTGATGTAATCCACAAAATTCCGTTCTGGACGATGGTGGCAGCAACTGAAGACAGTTTGTATCAACGAGCACTTGAAGTAGTGCGAATTGCTGAAGCTGGTGTTGTTGAGAGAGTTGAGTCAGTTCCCGGTGCAGGGTCCGCACCGTCGGCACGAATTGGCTCGTGGGCGGTCGTTCTCGAAGGCGATTATGCAGAGCTGCTGCGTAAAAACCGTCCACCGATAGTCACGCGGTCAGGTGGCGGCAGAACTATTTGCGATCTCCGCTCTATTGCCCGCGAAGATGACGCGGTACTAGCAAGTGCCATTCGCTCAATTGTGAAGTAGGTGTTATGGCGATAATCGCAACGGCTGGGCACGTTGACCACGGCAAGTCTTCGTTGATTGCGGCACTAACTGGCACCAATCCAGACAGGCTGCCCGATGAGAAGCGACGGGGCATGACCTTGGATCTGGGATTCGCATTCCGGGCAATCGGTGACTCGCAATCACTTGAATTCGTTGATGTTCCTGGTCATGAAGATCTTGTGCGCACGATGATTGGAGGAGTCTGGTCTGCGGATGTGTTGTTGCTAGTGGTTGATGTCATTGAGGGGTTGATGCCACAGACCGTCGAGCATCTGCTGATCGCAGAGTTACTCGGAGTCAACAAGGTCGTGGTCGCATTAAACAAAATTGACCTCGTCACGTCTGATCGATTAAGCAAGGAGCACGAAGTGCGTGATGAGCTGGCTCGAATGAATTGGGCGAGCTGCTCGTTCGTCAAAACATCAGCGTCTACTGGCGAAGGAGTCTCAGAGCTTGTCAGGCTGCTTGAACAGTCGGTGCAGCCGCAGATGTTGGCAAGTGATGGTTCTCTACCCAGACCTCGGCTATTCATTGACAGGGTTTTTGTGCGGTCTGGTATCGGCACCATTGTGACAGGCACCCTCACGGATGGACCACTACATGCGGGCGATGACTTGTGTGTGGTTCGCGATCAGCGAAAGGTTCGAGTTCGCGAGATTCAACACCAAGGTAAGTCAGTGTCAACTCTTGAGTCTGGCCACCGATGCGCCATCAATTTGTCAAGTGCTGATGCTCTGGAGCTGCGACGTGGTGACGAACTTGTGATTTCGCAGGATTGGTGGCCAGCAACGTCTTTTACTGCTGACATCACGGTTGCATCCGAGTCGCAAGGACCTATTCAGTTTCGAGGAAGCAATTTGTTGTGTATAGGCACCAATTCGATGTCGTGCCGAGTGCTGCCCGATGGAATGGCAAAAATTGCCCCGGGCACGACTGCCCGATCCGTCATCGAAATTGAAGAGCCACTAGTGCTGAAACCTGGCGACCGGTTTGTTTTGCGAGATACTGGCCGTAACGCAACGGTTGCAGGCGGAGTAATTCTTGTGATTGATCCACCAGAGCCGAAATGGTGCACAAAGCACGAGTACGCACGGCGATTCGGGCGCAATCCACTGTTGACAATTGGCGAGATGTATATTTCTGCTTTCGAAGAACAACGGATACGGGAGAGACTTGAAAAGCTTCTCGATGCGCAGGGCTCCATCGGTCTTGCGTTGCTAACGGAGATAGATCGAGTTGTGCTGAGCACGATGCAGAACATAACTATCGAGCGGGACGAGGTACGACGAAAGGGCAGAGAAAACTCCAACGAACTGGAGCTCTTGCTGCGTGTTAGAGCCGCTGGCGTAACTGGGGTCGTGTCAGCGTCGCTAGATCGCGATATCGCGCGACGCTTGGTGAATCGTGGTGACTTTGTGGAGTGTGGTGGCCTCACGTTCGAGCGAGAATTTCTGTACGGACTGGGCTCGATCATCTCGGAGCTACTCACCGCGCACAGTGGCGGCTTCAGCGTCTCGCAGCTTCGCGAACGGCTCGGGACTACTCGTAAATTTGCGGTGCCGCTCGCCGAAGCCCTGGATCATGTTGGCGTTTCACGTCGAGTCGGCGATGTTCGTGTTGCTGGAGTGATGCTCAAAGCGACTCAGCAGCCTGAGCAAAGCAGCGAATAGCCAAGCGGAGTCTCACTTACTGCTTGTTGTTTGGCGGAGGTGGACGGGAATCGAACCCGCCGAACAACTTCGTTGTCCCAACCGTTTTGAAGACGGTGGAGCCCACCAGGTACTCGAACACCTCCAAGCCCGACCCTAATGGGTACTCGAACTCTCGTAGCCTGAACGCGTGGCATCACGCTTTTATATCGAAACGCTGGGTTGCCCCAAGAATGAAGTCGACTCCGAGAAGCTCGTCGGCACGCTGCTTGCGCAGGGGCTCACGGCCACCGAAGACGAATCACAAGCCGACGTCGTGGTGGTGAATACCTGTGCGTTTATCGAAGATGCCCGCAAGGAAAGTATTGACACGATTATGGCGCTGAGTGAGCGCCGTAAGAAGGGTGCTCGCTTGGTGGTCACCGGTTGCATGGCCGAGCGATATGGCGACGAGTTGCGCGCCAGCCTGCCCGAAGCCGACCAGATTGCTGGGTTCGGTGTGGCAATCGAAACTGGTGTTGCAGCACCTTCCACCACCGTTACGTTGGGCAAAAAACCGTCGCTTGCCGTCACCGCACAATCTGTGCCGTCGTTTGATTTGCTCAACTTGCCGCGACCTGCGTCGCGCACACCGTGGGCATATGTAAAAATTGCCGAAGGTTGTGATCGCAGTTGTGGTTTTTGTGCGATTCCGTCGTTTCGTGGCCCGCAACGCAGTCGCGATGTGGCCAGCATCTTGCGCGAAGTTGACGAATTGCAGGCCAAAGAAATCGTGTTGGTGGCTCAAGATTTAGCAAGTTACGGCAAAGATCGCCCCGACGAACTCGGTGCCGGCTCCATCGTCAACTTGGTGCGCCAGGTTTCGGCCAAAGTGCCACGCACACGCTTGTTGTACCTCTACCCGAGTGATCTAAGCGATGACTTGATTGAAGCAATTCTCGATAGCGGTGTGCCATATTTCGACCTGTCGCTGCAGCACGTGTCAAAGCCGCACCTGCGACGCATGCGACGCTGGGGTGACGGCGAGCGATTTTTGCGCCGCATTGCCGATATTCGCGCCCGTGCGGCGCAGGCCACTTTCCGCAGCAACTTCATCGTCGGTTACCCGGGCGAAACCGAGGACGACCACGACCAGTTGTTGTCATTCGTCGGCGAGGCATCGCTCGACTGGTGTGGCTTTTTTGAATACAGCCCCGAGGAAGGCACCTACGCACTCGACCTACCCGACCAGGTGCCCGCCGGGCTCATGCATGAACGCATCGCCGAATTGCGCGAAATGCAGGACGCCATTACTGCTGCCAAACGCGACGAACTCATCGACCAAACACTCGAGGTGCTGGTGGACGAGCCGGGTATCGCTCGCAGCCATCATGAGGCACCCCAGATCGACGGCATCATCCGGGTGCCCCACACCTTGCTAACGGGTAGTTTTGCCTCGGTGCAGATCGTGGATGCGCAAGGCCCCGACTTGGTGGCGCAAGGGGCCGACAGTGCCGGTTGACCCGAACGCACTTATCACCTGGGCCAATGCGGTCACGGTCGGACGCTTGGTGGTGTCGCCGTTGCTGTTCACCGTCATTCCTGTGGCGCCTGGTGGCTCGTGGGTGGCGCTCGGGGGTTGGTTCGTGTTGTGTGCCAGTGACGGCATCGACGGGTTTTTGGCGCGGCGGCACGGCATCACCCGCAGTGGTGCATTTCTCGACCCGCTGGCCGACAAAGTGCTGGTGCTGGGTGCGATGTTCACGCTGGTGTCGCGCGGGGTGTTTTGGTTGTTGCCCGTGGTCATCATCGCCGCACGCGAAGTGATC
>JBILFO010000086.1:0-6734 GCA_044351505.1 Ilumatobacteraceae bacterium | reverse complement strand
ACACTAAATAGGGCGGCAACGAGGTGTCAAGTGAAAATGTGTGACGTTTGACAAACCGAGCGCTGTTGGCTGGCCCGAAGGACTGGCGGCCCTAGAGCAGCTCAGCAGCCAAGCTGGCGACTTCAGAACGCTCGCACGATGCCAGGGTGATGTGGCCAAATAGCGACTGGCCAGCAAAGGCATGGATCAACACGGCGAGGGCGTTGTTGCTTTCGCCCATGTACGGGGCATCGATCTGGCTGGTGTCACCGGTGAATACCACCTTGGTGCCTTCACCAATGCGAGTGAGGATGGTCTTGAGGGTCGTTGGCTCCAGGTTTTGGGCTTCATCCACCACCACAAATTGGCCCTGCAACGAGCGACCGCGCAAGAAGGTGACCGACTCCAGGGTCAACTGGCCGCGATCCGTGAGGTCCTCAATCAGGCTGCGCGCGTCACGACTTGAACGCTCCTCAGTGAGTGCCAAAATCGCATCATGAATCGCTGACATCCACGGGTCGAGTTTTTCTTCCAATCCGCCAGGCAAGAAACCAACGTCGGCGCGACCCACCGGCACGAGGGGGCGATATACCGCGAGGCGTTCAAAGCGGCGATGTTCTACAACTTGTTCAAGTCCGGCAGCAATTGCCATCACTGTTTTGCCGGTACCGGCGCGACCGTCAAGGGCAATAACCGAAATGGCCGGGTCAAGCAGCAACTCGAGGGCAAAGCGTTGCTCTTTGTTACGCGGGCGCAAGCCCCAGGCTTCGGGGGTGTTGCTGTTGAGCACCCGCAACTCGCCATCGCGCACCCGAGCCAAGGCTGACTGCGACCCATGGCGCAAGATGGCGAAATTGTTGTTGTAGAGCAGTTCGGCACCAGCAACTGCTGAGGCCTCGGCCACTTCGTTGGAATACAACGCATCCACCGTGGCCGCGTCAGCCTCGAGGGTCACCCACCCCATGGCACGATCGCTGCTTGAGCGGGCCAGCGGATGGTGCTCTTCGGCAGTTAGCCCAAGGTGGGCTGCTTTGATGCGCAACGCTGCGTCGTTTGACACCAAACACGTGGGAGCAATTTTTGACTGACCGAGTGCTGCACCAATGATGCGATTGTCCGGAATCGACGGGTCGAGCCCGTGGTGCTCGAGGCGTTCGCGATCCACGTTGTTGACCTCGATGTGCAAGGTGGCTGAATCTGGGTCATCGCTCAATGGGGTGGGCTCGGCGAGTGAACCGCCCGCGCGGCGACGCAACTCTTCGATATTGCGCAACGCTGTGCGCGCGGCACGACCCACGTCGTCCATGCGAGTTTTTAGTCCGTCGAGTTCTTCTACGACTGTGAGTGGAATCACTACGGCGCAGCCGGCGAATGCGTGTATTGCGGTGGGGTCAGCAATCAATACGGATGTATCGAGAACGATGCGTTGAGGCACCAGAGCGAGCGAAACATTTGGTCGATCGGCCGCGACGTGCGCGTCAGATTGAGCGAGGTGTTTGGCGACGTAAGCAGACAACGTTCCTAAGCATGGTCGCTCGAGTTGGAGGGGTGGTGGATTGTTGTGCAATTTTTCGGTGAATTTTTTGCTATTTGCGAAATTTTTTTTGCCGCACATCGCAGAGGGGTCCATTAGTCGTGGTTGGGGCGTGCTGAATTGCTGTGGTGGGCGGCGGCTGGTGCTGGCTTTGCTATCTTCACGTAGCCGACTAAATGACCTCAGCCACGGTCACGGAAAAACACGTGATCTTTTTGACAAAGCAAGAAAATCAAAAATAACGCCTGATTTGTTGACTATTCGTGCAGGTAGCCAACGGTCGCAACTGGGGGATGGTGGTGCCAAGCGCTGTTGAGAATCAAAAAAAGTCGACAAATTGGCGAATCGATGTTTAATGGGATCGCATTTTTGCACCGATGTGTTTTTGCCTTCACCGGCAACGCGCTCGCGGCGCACCACTTGTGGGGGTGCTTGCATTTTTGGCGCGTATCCAGTCAAATTGATGTTTACGGAACTCCGATTCCGAGAAAGCAAGGCAATAGCAATGACAAAAGCAGACCTCCTCGCAGCAGTAGCAGCGAAGACCAATGTCTCGTCAGCGGAAGCTGATCGAGTCATCCAGGCATTCGTTGATCTGGTCGTAGATTCTGCATCGAAGGGTGACAAAGTGTCGTGGCCGGGCTTCGGTTCGTTCTCGACGTCTAAGCGCCAGGCGCGCACGGGCCGCAATCCCCGAACGGGAGAACCGGTTCAGATCGCCGCTTCAACAGCGATGAAGTTCAGCCCAAGCTCAACGCTCAAGGCTGCACTGAATCCAAACAGGTAATACCGAAAGCAATACATCAACCATTAAAAGGAGCCATCATGGCAAAGAAGCGCAAGGTCGCAAAAAAGGCGACAAAGAAAAAGGCACCAAAGAAGGCAGCAAAGAAGAAGGCTGCCCCAAAGCGTAAAAAGGCTGCCAAGAAGAAATAACTCTCTCCCTTCGGGGCGAAGTTATATCGGTTCGGAGTACGTAACGACCGGGGGGCGAAAGCTCCCCGGTTCGTTCTTTTCTGGGCCTGAGTTGCGGTGCCAACCAGCACCAGCCGTGTTGCTACAAGCCCGTATTGCTACAAGCGCGTGTGGCTACAGGCCCGCAGCGCGCAGATCGTCGAGTGTGTCGAGATCGAGCGCCAAATCTGGGCGATGCACCACCCGCAGCGATAAACCGAGTTTTTTCGCTTGGGCGCAGTGAGCGTCAAATGATCCTGGCCCGTAGCAAAACTCAAAGGCTCCATCGCTGGGCACCAGCAGGGCGTTAGTGCCGTCATGGTGACGATCAGGCACCACGATGACCGCCGCTGAGTGGTCGTCGAGCGATGCCAGGTCGGTGGCATTGGGCAGGTCGCTATGCACAATAAGCACCCGGACGTGACCAGCGCGGTGGGCTGCTTGGCGGCCGCTCGCAACAGCACTGTTGAGACCGCTGCCCGCAGGGGTTACCACGGCAGCCCCCTGACTGACTGCCCAGCTGGCCACGGCTGCATCGTCACACACCACAAAAACCGGTAGCGGACGAGCCGCAGCGAGCACTGTGGTGGCACAACGCAGGGCCAGCTGCTCGCGCTCAGCGGGGGTGAGCGCGCCAGCAAGCCGAGCCTTGGCTGTGGCCCAGGACTTGATGGGCACCACCACCGCCAATCCCGCGGGTGTGATCACTCGACTGAGCCTACGATTTGGGCGTGGGATTGCCTTATGCCCGTGTGGCAGTTATCGGTGCAGGTTCGTGGGGCACGACGGTGGCGTCTCTGCTGGCGCACAACGCCCCGACGGTGCTGTGGGCGCGACGACCCGAGTTGGCCGACGAGTTGCGTATCTCGCGGATGAACTCGCGCTATTTGCCTGGGCAACGTGTGCACGACGAACTTCAAGTGACCAGTGATTTGGCTGACGCAGTAACGGATGCAGCGCTCGTGGTGGTGGCAGTGCCGTCGGCAGGTTTTCGCGACGTGGTGCGATCGTTTGCCTTGCATCTAGAACCGCAAGCAGTACTCATGAGTGTGACCAAAGGTTTGGAACGCGGTACAGGTCGACGCATGAGCGAAGTGCTCGTCGACTTGGCGCCAGACCACGCAGTATCGGTGTTGTCGGGGCCCAACTTGGCATTTGAGATTGCGGCTGGTCAACCTGCAGCAAGTGTTGTGGCCTGCGACGATCAACGCGTTGCCAGCCGGCTGCAAGAAGTTTTCTCGCGACCGCTGTTTCGGGTGTACACCCACGACGACGTGATTGGTTGTGAAATTGGTGGGGTAGTAAAAAACGTGATTGCGATCGCAGCGGGTATGGCCACTGGGATGGGTTTCGGCGATAACTCCCGAGCCACACTCATCACCCGCGGTTTGGTGGAGATGAGTCGCCTTGGGGCCAAACTTGGCGCGAATCCCGGCACATTTTCGGGTTTAGCCGGGATGGGCGACGTGGTTGCCACGTGTTCGTCGCGCAAGAGCCGCAACACCACGGTGGGTACGCGGCTCGGCCAAGGCGAATCGATTGCCGACATCAATGCGTCGATGAATCACATGGTGGCAGAAGGCGTGAAGAGCGCAGGCACGGTGGTTGCCTTGGCGCGCAAAGTTGGTATCGAGATGCCGATCTCTGAGGCAGTGGCCGAAGTTTGCGAGGGTCGCTTGACCGCAGCCGAAGGCATGATGAAGCTCATGACTCGCTCACGTAAATCTGAGCGCGACTAAACCGATGGAAGGCATTCGCATCGGACTGCAAGGCGCAGGTAGCGCTGTGGTGGATGCCTATGGGGTGGTGTACCCCGACGGTTGGCGCGCTGAGAGCTGCGGTTGGTGGTTGGCGGCCAGCGACAAGTGGCACGATCCGCGCACCTCGCCCAGTGTGCGTCAGCAGCGCATTGATGGCACCCCCGTGGTGCAAACCAAGATTGGAGTGCCTGGTGGTGACGTGGTGCAGCGGGTGTTCGTCGCAGCCGACCGTGGTGGACGCCTAGTAATGCAGGTTTCGAACGAGTCGCCCGAACCCGTGGCAGTCGCCGTGCCCACGCGCGAGATGTCGAGCACTGCTGCGGCTGGTGCGAGCCGTCCGCAAGGCATCGACACACCAGAGCAGGTGATGGCGTTTCCGCTATCGCATCGCGGGAGCATCACGTTTACGTGGCCGTTGACGCTGTCGCGTTTTCGTAAAACTGCACCGATTGATGCGAGCTTGCTGCCATCGCCCGACCAAGTGGTGCGGGGTTGGGTGCACACCAGCGATCGCGCCAGCCGGGTGGCACCCGAGGCAGCAACTTTGGTGGCAGCGCGCTGTGAGATATCGCTGATGACTGCCCACGAAATTGATGAGCTACTCGATGCCGACCCAGCCCGCGGAATGTTGACGATTGCTGAACGAGTTCGGATGGGTGACAATCCGCAAGAGTGGACATCGCAACTCGCCGACGCAGCGCGACGAGTGGCGAAACATCCGCAGCGCTCACCGTGGACATCGCGTGCTTTGGTGATGGCTGCTCGAACGCTGCTGGCGGCGAGCGAAACATTGGCAGCTGATGATGTGGTCGAGCTATGGCAGCGCACGAACGTGAGCGACAGCGGTGCTGCTGCAGACGGCGGTGACACAGCCGGTGCTACAGACGGTGCTATCGACCGTGCTATCGACCGTGCCGCAGCCATCGAGCAGCGCTTCGTGCGTGCGGTGAGTCGCACGAGTGCTGCGGTGTTGCCAACGGGTATTCCTGACGCATGGCGTGGGGTGAGTGTTGAAGCACACGGCCTGGTGGCATCGCCGCACCATCGAATTTCGCTGGCTTTGCGTTGGCACGCTGCCAACGTGGCGTTGTTGTGGGAAATTGACGGCCCGCCCGGGTTGTCGCTCAGTGCACCGTTGGTCGACCCCAAGTTTCAGGCCACCGAGTTACAAGGAGAGGCGCTGTTGCAGGTGGCCCCGTGAAGCCTGCATCACCGCAGCGGGCAGCCAAAAAGCGTCCGTCGTTGGGTTTAGAGCGTTCATTGTCGGGCGTGGTGTGTGGTGTGGACGAAGTCGGCAAGGGTTCGTGGGCTGGGCCACTCGTGGTGTGTGTGGCCGTGTTGTCTAGCGATGTCGCCGAGGGCGATTTTGTGGCCCGCGACTCTAAGTCGTTGACGGAAACCCGCCGCGAACAAATATTTGACGAAGTCGCACGGCAATGTGCGGCGTGGGCGTTGGGAAGCGCAACCAACGAAGAGTGCGACGCGCTGGGCATGAGTGCCGCCCAGCGCCTGGCCACGACGCGGGCATTTGCTGAACTCGCAGCACGATCGGTGCAACCGGATTCGGCCGTGGTCGACGGCCGCTGGAATTTTGTGTCGCCGAATGTGCCGCAGGTGCTCATGCAAGTAAAGGCCGATACCGAGTCATTGTCGGTGGCAGCCGCCAGCGTGCTGGCCAAAGTTTCGCGAGATCGATTGATGCGCGAGGCAGCCCAGGTGCATCCGCACTGGGCCTTTGCCACCAGCAAGGGCTATCCGTGCCCGAAGCATCGCAGCGGGTTGCTTGAGCACGGCGTTTCGCCTTTGCATCGCACCAGTTGGGCATTCATGGCCAACTTGGGTCTGAGCCCAGTCCGCTAGCCGAAACGGTTTCGCCCAAGTGGCCTAGCCAAAAAAGTGCAGCTCAGTTTTTCTGAGTGCCGACTTTGAGTTCGCGAAACGGCGACTTGGAATCGATGCCGGGTTCTTTCTGCAGGCCAAGCACCCGCTCACCCACAATGTTGCGCATCACTTCGTCTGAGCCACCTGCAATTCGTAGGCCCGGTGCGCCAAGCACGAGCTGGTGCCAGGCGTAGGTGCCCCATTCGCCAGTGTCGGCCTGCAGTTTGGCACCGAGCACGTGGCTGACCAGGTTGTTGAGCAACTGTTGGTTGTTGACCAACGCCATTTTCGAAATCGACATTTCGGGGCCTGGTGTTTGACCCGCCTTTATTTTGTCCATGGCCCGCTTGTTGTTGAAGTTGGCCACGCGATAGTTGATGTACAAGTTGGCCACCATGTCACGCACGAGTGCATCATTTTCAAGTTCAAAGTGGCGCACCATTGCGCTGATGCGGGTCATCATCGAGACTTCTCCGCCACCGCTGCCCGCGCCGATTGCCGCTCGCTCGTTCATGAGAGTGGTGAGAGCCACGCCCCAACCCGAGTTCACGTCGCCCAGGCGGTATGAGTCGGGCACGTGCACCTCGTTGAAGAACACTTCATTGAAACTCGCCCCACCAGTCATC
>JBILFO010000085.1:0-6775 GCA_044351505.1 Ilumatobacteraceae bacterium | reverse complement strand
CGTGCCCTTCATCGATGTTGCTGCGATTCAGTCGCGCGCCACCGATGCGCTCAACGCTGTCAATTTGGTGAGCGATGTGCTGGCCACCAATGACGGTCTCACCCAACGTTGGATCGAACTCGTTGACGTAGCCAACGACACCACACTCACCGAGGCGCGGCGCAGCGAGTACCTCAACGCAGTCCTCACCCAGGCGGGAGCCGTGCGTAATGCCGTCAAATTGCCTACCACTTCGTTTACCTTTGGCGGGCGCGACAGTGAACTTCGCCTTGCCCTCATCAACTCAACACCATTCGAGTTGTCCTTGCGTCTAGAGATCACGAGCCCAACGGGCAAAATGACATTTGTACCGTCAGAGTTTGACATCGTCATCGCACCAAACGGCCAGCAAGAAGTCACCGTCAATGCCAGCGCACGAGCCAACGGTCTCATTCCCATCGAAATGTTGCTGAAGAGCCCCAGCGGCACGATGTTGGATGTTGCCCAGGTGCGGGTGCGGGTGAATGCCATCGCCGGTTTGGGTCGCGGAGTGAGTGCTGTGTTCCTGGTGCTGCTCTTGTTGTGGTGGCTCATTCACACACGTCGACACCACAAACAACAAAACGCCAAAAAGCACCCTGCACTACGCTCGCAGTCATGACTATTCGCATCGTTACCGACTCTGCCTGTGACTTGCCACAACCTCTCGTCGACGAATTGGGCATCACCTTGGTGCCGCTCACCTTTAGTTTTGGTGACGAAGAGTTCGTCGACCGCGCCTCGCTCACCCCTACTGAATTTTGGGCCCGTTGTTCAGCGTCACCAGTTCTGCCACAAACCGCCGCCCCAGCGCCAGGTGCTTTTGCTGAGGCGTTCAAAAAATTAGCGGCTGATGGTGCCACGGGCATCCTCGTTATCACCTTGTCGGCAGAATTGTCGGCCACCAAACAAGCAGCCGAACAAGGTGCCGAAGTTGCCCAACTTGGCATTCCCATTCGCATTGTTGACAGCCGCTCAGCCTCGATTGGTGAAGGTATCAACGTGGTGGCGGCTGCTCGTTTGGCAAAAACAGGCATGGGGCTTGATGATCTCGTACGCAATGTCACCGACTTGGCCGGGCGCACCCGCGTTTGGGCCGCGCTTGACACATTGGAAAACTTGAAGAAAAACGGTCGAATTGGGGGCGCCAAGGCGTTGTTGGCAACGGCCCTGGCAATCAAGCCGATCATCACCGTGAACGATGGCAAAGTTGCCGAAGGTGGCAAGCAACGAACACGCAGCAAAGCACTGGCGTTCGTCATCGAAAAAATGCAGAGCGACGGCGAAGTGTCAAACGTTGCCGTGTTGCACGCCCAATGTGCCGACGTTGATGCTTTCGTTGCTCAACTTCGCGAATTCCATTCCGGTGAAATCATCGTTGGTGACATCGGCTCGGTTATCGGTTCACACACCGGCCCAGGCACCATCGGGGTGTCCTACCACGTGCGATAATCCCCAATAAGAAGGGGCTGCAGAACTAGCGTCTGGCGTTAGTCATGTCTGCTGTTGAACTCGAACCAGGGTTCATCGGCGACCGATACCGACTAGACCGCCACATTGCTCGCGGCGGAATGGCCGAAGTCTGGCTGGGGCACGACACATTTCTTGATCGCCAAGTCGCCATCAAGGTGTTGAAACGCCACATCGCGCGCGACGAAACCTCTATTGAACGCTTCCGCCGTGAGGCGTTGGCATGTGCCGGGCTTAATCATCCGAACATCGTTGCGGTGTACGACTCATTTGCCCATGATGGTTTTCCGGTGGTGGTGATGCAATACGTGCAGGGTCGCAGTCTGCGTGACCTGCTCGACAAGAAACGGAAGCTCACCCCGGGTTTGTCGATCATGATGGGCGCTGCAATTGCATCGGCACTCGATGCCACCCATCAACACGGCTATATCCACCGCGACATCAAACCCGGCAACATTCTCGTGCGTCCCGACGGGCATTTTTTACTGGCAGATTTTGGCATCGCTAAGGCCATGAATGCCCCCGAAGGCAGCGATCTCACCAACGACAACATCATGATGGGCACTGCCAAGTATTTGTCGCCAGAGATTGTGCGTGGCAAACCCCTCGATGGGCGTGCTGATTTGTACAGCCTCGGGTTGGTGTTGTACGAGTGCCTCTCTGGAAAAGTGCCGTTTCTCAGCGATAATGACGCCGATACCGCCCTTGCTCGGTTGCAGCGCGAGCCCACAGATCTTGCCCATCTACGCCCCACGTTGTCGCCGCGTTTAGTGCGGGTCGTGCACAAGTTATTGGCCCGCAACCCTGATCATCGATACCCCACTGGCGAAGAAACCCGACTGGCATTGCTAGCGGCACTCCAAGACACGCGTGACGATGCCACCGCGATGACTCCCCCAGCTGGGCAGCGCGTGATATTGGAGCGCACCACCGCGCAAAAATCTTCCACTACGCACACCGGTCAACACACTGATAAGCACAGCATTCGGGGGCGCTCAAGCGCGTCTGGTGCGGGTGGATTTTTTAGATCCACCACTGCTCGGCTGTTGTTGGCCACGTTGGTGCTTACCGGTCTGGTCATCACTGCCGTGATGCGCACGCGCGACCCTGAAAATGTGGTGATTCCGCAAGAAACAGCAGTCGAAGCACCAGTAGTAACTGGCCCAGCGACAATCGCAGCGGTGAACTCATTTGACCCCAATGGTGACGACGGCGTAGAGAACGAAGAGATCATCGGGGCCTTGATTGACAAAAACCCGCAAAGTGCATGGGCGACTTCGTGTTACGCCGACAAGTTCTTTGGCGTTAAAGAACACGTCGGAGTCCTTATCACTTTGACCGGGGCTGGCACAGGTGCACTGCGAGTGAACTTCGCCAACGGCCCGTGGGGTGCTGAAATTTACGGCACCACCACCACACCACCATCGGGGTTCGAGGGTTGGGGTGCACCACTCGCCAAGGAATACCGCACGCGCGGTGAAATCATCAAGTTTTCTGTCACGACACCTGTTACTCATTTGCTCATTGTGTTGACCGAAATCGGCAAGAGTGCCGCCTGTTCCGCCACCAATCCGTTTCAAGCACGCATTAACGAAGTGGCGTTCATCCCGGCCTAACTCAGCTCAGCGTTAGCCTGACCACGTGGTTGGTAATCCGCTCAGTGATCCCGAATTTCCGCGCAAGACCGTCGACTTCATCGACCGAGTCGTTGGTGCAGTTCGCGATCGCACTACCAAGCCCATCGTGGCAATCACCCGCGGAATCGTCTTCGGTGCATTGGTTGCTGTGGTGTCTGTTGCACTCATCGCCCTGGCGCTCATCGCGGTCATGCGCGCCTCACAAGAGCTGCTCGAATTGGCACTCCCTGAACGTCGTGCCGTGTGGGCGTCATACTTCGTGGTCGGCTCAGCGTTTATTCTCATAGGGGCGTTGCTCATGCGCGCCCGCCACTCCAACCCGAAAGACCCCTCATGACCATTCATCCACATCGCCAAGTCATCATCATCGGTTCTGGGCCCGCAGGGCTTACAGCAGCGGTCTATGTCGCACGCGCCTCATTGGCGCCGTTGGTCATCGAGGGTGAACCGTCGTCGAGTTCTGATCAGCCAGGTGGCCAACTGATGCTCACCACTGAAGTGGAGAATTTTCCGGGCTTTCCCGAAGGTGTACAAGGCCCCGAATTGATGCAGCGCATGCGCGACCAGGCAGCACGTTTCGGTGCCGACTTTTTGACCGAAAAGGCAACAAAAATCGACTTTTCTACTCGTCCACATCGAGTTTGGGTACGTGATGATGAATACAGTGCCGACGTCGTCATCGTCAGTACTGGTGCGCGCTCGTTGATGCTGGGATTGCCCAACGAAACCTCGCTGATCGGCCACGGTGTGTCGACCTGTGCCACCTGTGACGGTTTCTTTTTTCGTGGCCAAGAAATCGTGGTCGTGGGCGGCGGCGACTCGGCAATCGAAGAGGCCACGTTCCTCACCAAATTTGCCTCAAAGGTCACGATCATTCATCGCCGCGACAAGTTTCGCGCCTCAAAAATTATGCAGGAGCGCGCGCTTGCCAACCCGAAAATCGTTGTGCGTTGGAACGCCCAGGTCACCCGCTTAATTGGTGAATCCAAACTCAGTGCAATTGAAGTAACCGACACGGTCAGCGGTGCCACTGAAACACTGCAAGTGGGTGGGCTATTCGTGGCCATCGGACACCGACCCAATACCGATTTGTTTGCCGACGTACTCACCCGCGACGAAACGGGATACCTTGTCACCGAGCCTGGTTCCACACGCACCAACATCCCGGGTGTGTTTGCTTGTGGCGACGTGCAAGACCACACCTATCGCCAGGCGATTACAGCGGCAGGTTCTGGTTGCATGGCAGCCATTGACGCTGAACGTTGGCTGGAGCGCCAGCACGCCACACCCGCCAAGTAGCGTTCTCGCCATGGCCGAAAACGTTGTCACTCTCACCACTGCAAACTTCGACGAAACCATTCGTTCTGCTGACACTCCAGTGTTGGTCGACTTCTGGGCCGAGTGGTGTGGGCCCTGCAAACAAATCGATCCAATCATTCGTGAAATCGCAACCGAAAAAGCCGGCGTGCTCACGGTTGCCAAACTCAATGTCGATGACCACGGCGATATTGCCATGCGCTTCAATGTCATGAGCATTCCGACGATGATCGTGTTCAAAAACGGCGAAGCCGTCGGAAGATTCGTTGGCGCCCGTGGCAAAACAGCGCTCTTAAGTGATCTGACTCAATACCTCGCATAAGTCCGTAGCAGCAGTCGATTTCCCCAACCCCGCGCTGTTATCCACAGCTTTTACCCGTTATCCCGAGCCAAATCCCCAGCGATATCCACAGGTTGGGGAAACCGTCTGGTTCACCTTGAGCCTCAATGCCTAGTGCAGAGTTGCCTCAACCAGGCGGTGGTTACGCCCCCAGGATGGTGCGGGCGATGCGCTCTAAATCTGCCACGTCAGCAAACTCAACACTGAGTTTGCCACGAGTACCCCGAGTGGGCTCGCTGACCTCCACACGAGTCGAGAGATGTTCGGCAATGATGTGCGCCACTTCTGCCAACACCGGATCACTCGCAGCCTGAATCGATTTACCGCCGGCTTTTTTGCGCCGTGATGTACCAGAACTGGTAATGGCTTGCTCAGTGGCGCGCACCGACAAACCATCACGCACGACCTGAGCGGCCAATCGTTCCTGTTGGGTGCGGTCGGTAACACTCAACAACACCTTGGCGTGACCAGCAGATAATCGACGGTCGGCAATCAGTTGCTGCACGGACGCCGGAAGTGCCAGCAAGCGAACAGAGTTGCTGATGGTTGCCCGATTTTTGCCCAGCCTTGTGGCAAGTTGGTCGTGGGTCAAGCGAGAATCTTCTAACAATTGCTGATAGGCAGCAGCTTCTTCGAGTGGCCCGAGATCTTCGCGATGGATGTTTTCGATCAAAGCCTGTTCGGCTGAGCCGGCGTCAGTGGTATCGCGAGCGATGATCGGAACTTCGGTGAGCCCGGCTCGTTGAGCGGCCTTCAGGCGTCGCTCTCCAGCGATGAGTTGATACACACCAGGGCGCAACGTGCGGACCAAAAGCGGCTGCAACACGCCAACAGCGCGAATCGAGGCTGCTAATTCGCTGAGTGAGTCATCGTCAAAGTGCATGCGTGGTTGATGCGGATTGAGTTCAATCGCGCTGATCGCCACCTCGGTGAGTCCACCTGTGACGGGCGGCACACCCCCACCACCGGGAATGAGCGCGTTGAGACCCTTGCCTGATTTAAGCCCGGCCATGGACTACCTCCTGTGCTGCTGCGATGTAGGCCTTGGCCCCTGCCCCACCCGGTTCGAGCACCACTGCTGGCTGGCCGTGGCTGGGGGATTCAGCGATCTTGACGTTGCGCGGTATGACACTGCGCAACACTTTGTCGCCAAAATGTTCACGAACTTCGCTCACCACATCAGCAGAAAGTTTGGTGCGGCTGTCGTACATCTGGCACAAAATCGTGCTGACATGCAGCTTCGGGTTGAGGTTACTATTGACGAGTTCAATGTTGCGTAGCAACTGGGCGAGACCTTCAAGGGCGTAGTACTCACACTGCACAGGTACCAACACTTCTTGCGCGGCACTCAGCGCATTCACCGTGAGCAGCCCCAAGGATGGCGGGCAGTCGATAAACACGTAGTCATAGTCGGCCGCCACACGGTCTACGGCCTTACGTAGGCGGGTTTCGCGTCCCATCATGGGCACAAGTTCAATCTCGGCCCCGGCCAAATCCAAATTGGCAGGCACCACAAACAAGCCTTTCACCACGCTGGACTGCACGACGTCTTCGATGGGCACCTCTTGCAATAACACGTCATAGACGCTGCGCTCGAGCTCACGAATGTTGATGCCCAAGCCTGTCGATGCATTACCTTGCGGATCAAGGTCAATCACCAGCACGCGATGGCCGAGCAGGGCAATGCTGGCCGACAAATTGACCACGGCAGTGGTTTTACCGACACCACCTTTTTGATTGGCAACGGCGATAACTCGTGGGGCGGGGGAGGTCACTCTCCTACCGTACCCGATGGGTGACGCCTCAATGTTCCACGTGGAACCGAACTACCTGGCCTTGCCGTTCAGGCATCCCCACCCCCAGCGAATGCACCCAGTCGCGGTCCCAGCGGGAACCGTGCTCGGGGGGTGGTTCGCTGATAATCACCCATCCGCCACTTCGGGCCAAACGGGCAGCAATCGGCAGAGTGATCACTGGGTCTGCAAAACCCCGG
>JBILFO010000015.1:0-21330 GCA_044351505.1 Ilumatobacteraceae bacterium | reverse complement strand
TTTTTCCATTCAAAACGGTGTGCGACAGGCCGAACCTCTGCAGCGACGATTCGGTTCCAGTGCATTGGCCTGTGTCTCGATGGTGGGTGGCACTCTCACGTCGCCAGGAACAGTGACGCATACTTTTGAAGGAGCGACCTACCTGGGGCCAGTCTCTCATCAAGATTCCCAGCAAGCGCTCGCTGCGGCTACCGAACTAGCTACACACTTTGGGGGCAATGGATTCGTTGGTCGGCCTGACATCATGTCGGTTCTCTGGTCAAAGGCGATTTTGGCCGCAGCGGCCATGGCAATGTCCTCCATCACTCGAATGAACTACCACCGCATATTCGAGCTGGCTGGTAATCGTGAAGCATTCTTAGACCTCGTCAAAGAAGCTGCGTCAATTGCAAAGGCTGAAGCGATCCCACTCGTCGATCTTCCTGGGCCACTGCAAGCGGGATATCTCGTCGGATTACCGCAAGACGAGGCTCTGACTTTGTTAACGGATTTATCCAAGTCGCTCGTCTCTAGTGGACAGACTCAAGTTCGAGTGTCGATGCTGCAATCAATAGATCGGCGTCGCCCGACCGAGGTCACAGCCGTCTTTTCCGACCTGCTGAGTATTGCTGCGCGACACAATCTTTACTTACCGAGGCTTGCGTTCGTCACAAAAGTCCTTGAAAGTATCGACCAAGACATAAGGGAGACATAACCATGGGCAACTTACGAATGCTTTTTTCAAGTACAAAACTTCCGAAATTCAACACCTACGCTGATTTTCGACGCATCGCGCGACGCCGGGTTCCTACTATGGTGTTCGATTTTGTAGATGGTGGCGCAGACGGCGAGCTGACTCTCGACGCCAATCGACGTGCTTTTGAGCAAATTGTTTTCGAACCTCGCTGGATGAGTGACGTCTCGAAGATCGATCTGACCACCACTGTGCTCGGCGAGCAGCTGTCAATGCCATACCTTTTGGCGCCAGCCGGGCTCGCCTCAGTTGTTCACAAAGACGGTGAATTGGCAGTCGCCCGTGCCGCCGCAAAAGCCAACACTATTTTTTGCATAAGTACGGGATCCACTTATTCGCTCGAAGAAATTGCGGCCGCGGCACCCACCGCCAAGCTCTGGTTTCAGCTGTACCTCTGGAAGAGCGAAGAGGTTGTCTCTGGCTTGATTCAACGAGCCAAGGCCACGGGCTGCCGTGCACTCGTTCTCACCATTGACGTTCCGGCTGTAGGCAAGCGAGAAAGAGACCTCACCAACGGAATGTCGCTACCACCGCGAATCCGACCGAGCAACATCTTGGACGCAGCCTGGCGAGTTCGCTGGCTTTCACACTTCATCACCGGCAACGAAATCACCTTTGGCAATCTCCGTGGTATTGCTGCAGGTGATGATGCCAGCACCGTAGGTGAGTACACGAGTCGAGAACTCGTTGATCCAAGCGTCACCTGGGAACGCCTGGATTGGCTACGTCGACAGTGGGATGGGCCATTGGTTATCAAGGGCGTACTTTCAGTCAATGACGCACTTGAGTGCGTTCGTCGTGGGGCTGATGCTGTTTATGTCTCTAACCACGGAGGACGCCAACTCGACTCAGTTTCTGGGGCCGCGAGCGCACTCCCTGCAATTGTTGACGCGGTGAACGGTCGTGCTGAAATCTTCGTTGATGGCGGTGTGCGCCGCGGCGAGGACGTCGTTAAGGCCCGAGCACTTGGCGCAACCGCTGCTCTCTCTGGTCGTCCATGGTTCTTTGCCCTCGCGGCCGACGGGCAGGATGGTGTTGAACGAATGCTCGACATCATGCGCGCGGATATCAGCCGCACGCTGTCGCTTCTTGGTGTGCCGCGTTTCAGCGATGTCAATCGCTCGGCTATTCGGCCAGCCGCCGAACCAATCCAAGGCGGTCAGAGATAACTCTGCCACCCGCGACGTCATCATTTCTCATTTGGGCGACACCGACGAAATAGTGTGTCGTCGGCTTTCCTACCGACGCTGTGGCTTCAGGCAAACCACCTAAATAGGTGCCCCGGAGAACTACCCGAAAAGCCACATTGTTTCCAGCAGAAAAAATATCGTCAATCTGGTATTCCACATTCGAAAACTCAGGTTGATTGTTTGGCTGAGCCCACGCGTCATCAATCGTCAAACGACTGAGCAAGGTCCCTGATTCGATCAACTTGCATACTGCCGATTCTGCACTTGGCTGAGCCGGCTCATCCTTTACATCCCACGGCGCCACGGCAGGGGATTCAATTGCATGAACTGGCGCCCCATCAAGTTGCAACCGCCGACTGTAGTAGTCCTGCTCAACAGAATTGTCAGTGAGCTTCTCTTGATTCCATCGATATAAACCGAGCCCCGACCACGCTGCGGCACGGCCCCCGTGCTTCACGCTCTGCCCGTGTTCGCTAAATCGCATCGCTAACCGCTCACCGTTAGAAAAAATCTCATGGACCGTCAAGCCGAGACCAGGAAACTGTTTGAACTGTGCGCTCGCAGCTGGAACATAATGCGTATCGCGCCCAGCAAGTTCGTGTTGTCCCATCCGCAATGTGTAATTGGGTTCCATAATTCCTGGTACTTGCGTCACGTCATGTCGATTGGTGTAATCGAGGCAATAACGACGCATGAGCGCCACGAACGTTGACATGCTTAGCTCCGGGTAAACCGCGGGCTACGACGCTCTTCGAAAGCTCGGATTCCTTCAGCTGCATCTTGGGTTCCCTGCAACATGACGACAGCATCCACGCTCGCCAGATACGACGAATCAAGGCTGCGGTTGATCAAGGCTTTACCGACACTCACCGCTAGAGGCCCCATCGTGGCAATCTTTTCAGCGAGTGCGACGGCTCGATCGAGGACCGCTCCTTCAGTCACAATTTCTTGCAAGAGCCCAACTCGAAGCGCCGTTTGCGCATCGATGAACTCCCCTGTCATCACCATGTACCTAGCAAACCCCACACCGACGATATTGGAGAGGCGACTCACGCCGAAGCCGGGAACCAGCCCAAGTCGAGCCTCGGGCACCGCGAAACGGGCCTTGGATGAGGCAATCACGATGTCACAGGCGCTTGCCAACTCGCAGCCTCCGCCAGCCGCAATGCCGTTTACGGCAGCGATTACCGGCTTCGTGCAGGTTTCGACGGCTTCGAATGTCCGCATGCAGTCGACAATGAAGTCGCGCCGACTGTCGGTCGTCGTGAGCTGCTTGTAGCCAATGATGTCGCCGCCTGCGGAGAACGCTTTATCCCCTTCACCAGTCAAAACAATTACGGCTACCTCATTATTCGCCTCGGCTGCCGAAAGGGCTTCGCGAAGTGCAGGCCAGAAAGTTCGACGCTGAGCGTTGAGCCGATCCTTGCCGAGCATCGTGATGATCGCAACTGGACCCCGTAGTTCAATCGCAAGGTCTGCAGAATTGTCTGAATCAACCTTCATCAGTATCTGCGCGCAACATATTGACGTGCCCCCCAAGCAATTTCAATACTACGAATGATTACTCGGCGAGTTTCAGCCGGCTCAATTACATCATCAAGATGAAAATGGGCAGCTGATTCCCATGGGGCACACTCGTCGGACCACTCTTGTTCCAGGCTCTGCATGAGCGTGTCGTAGGCCGCTTGACCGCCTTCTTCCATCGCCCGCTCCAACTTGCGACGATGAATCGTAATGAGCCCGGTATCAGGAGCCATAAATGACATATCGGCCGTCGGCCACGCATACAAAAAGTCGGGGTGAGTAGGTCGGCCACCGAGTGCAAAATGGCCGCCACCATATGCTTTGCGCAATACGACCACTACTTTGGGCACCTTTGCTTCTGCGATACGCAGCACCGCTTGTTCATAACAACGCAGAATCCCACTTTGTTCTGCGCCAGTACCAATCAGCAGCCCCGGCACATCCTGCAAAAACACCAGCGGAATGTTGAAAGTGTCGCACATGTCAACGAATTGTCGCTCTTTGGTGAGTGAAGCTGGATCCAGTGCACCGGCACCTTCAATCGGTTGCGAGGCAACGATGCCGACCACCCGACCGTCAAGGCGAGCAAGGGCCGTAATGAGGCTGGGCCCCCAAGCGTCTGCATAGGGAAGGAGTGATCCTTCGTCGACAATGTGATCAAGGAGCGCAAACATGTCGTAACCACGTCGGGCATCGGCAGGAACGAGGTCACTGATTGCTTCAGCAGAGCGAGCTGGCTGGCGTGCTGGCGCAACTGGTGCCGCTTCGGCTGCATTATTGGGCATGTACGACAAAAATGCCTTAATACCGAGAAACGCATCATCCTCTGCTTCCACCACCATGTGAGTGTTGCCAACAGCTCCAGCCATATCCGGGCCACCCAAAGTCTCATCTGAAACCTTTTCGCCGATGGCATTGCCGACCACCGATGGGCCCGACAAGGCAACAGAACCACTTTTTACCATCACGATGAAGTGTGCCGTTGACGCATGCAACGCGGAGTCGCCATAGCTTGGTCCCAAAATCGCTGCAACACGCGGCACTGTCGGGTACTGCTCTGGTGTTTTGAGAAATGTCTGAAAATCAAGTGGCAGCCCAGAAAATCGCCAGCCCATCACATCAGGAATTCGTCCACCGTCAGCATCGCAAAGGATCACAATCGGCAAGCCGACCCGCTGCGATGTTTCAATGATTCTGCTTTGTTTACGCATACTCACCGGAGCGGTAGTTCCGGCTACAACACTTGAATCAATTCCAATCAGTCCAACATTTCGTCCGAAAATTTTTGCGTACCCCGTAACAACAGCATCAGCAGGAATGGGCTTGCTTCGTCGAAACTCTGGTTTTGCCAAAAGTCCGATCTCATGAAAAGAATCTGCGTCAATGAGACGTTCAATACGCTCGCGCACGGTCAGTCGGCCTGACGCGTGATGTCTGGCAATGCCTTCGGGTCCACCCATTGATCTCCCTTCAGCACGGCGCTCACGGAGTTCGTCAATGAGTCGTTGTTGTGCGGGCTCAGTCATGGCGAAAGTGGCTCCCTTTGTTTGAGGAAATCTTGATGTACCTACCGGCTATACGCTAACTTAACGTAAAGTAGAAATCAAGAGAGTGACTACAAGGAGGACCGTGACTGCTGTTTTCATAGCCAATCGTGGCGAAATCGCTCTACGTATAGTTCGAACCTGTCGCGACCTTGGGCTGCGATCCATCGTTGGCTACAGCGCTGCTGACCTCCTCACTCCTGCAGTGCGTCTTGCCGACACGAGTGTTTGCATTGGTGATGCACCAGCACGTGCGTCGTATCTCAACATCGAATCAATAATTCGTGCAGCCACAAGTTCCGGCGCCACGATGGTCCACCCTGGTTGTGGCTTCCTTGCCGAAAATGCTGACTTCGCCGAAGCCGTCGCACAAGCTGGCCTCACATTCATCGGCCCAACTCCAGCCGCAATGCGCGATCTTGGTGACAAGCGAAAGGCCCGCGAACTTGCAGATCGTGCTGGCCTGCCGATCGTGCCTGGGGTTGTTCTAAAGAACGAGAAACTTCCTTCGGCCAGTGACCTCAAACGAATTGGTCTGCCTCTGTTGGTAAAGGCTGCCCATGGTGGTGGTGGTCGTGGAATGCGAATCGTTAGAACTCTGAATGACCTCGAGGAAGCGACAACACAAGCACGCCGCGAAAGCAGTGCTGCGTTTGGCAAAGACGATGTGTTCATTGAATCGCTAGTAGAGCACGCACGTCACGTAGAAGTCCAGGTATTCGGCGATTCCCACGGGAACGTAGTCGATTTTGGAACTCGCGACTGCACCATTCAAAGGCGCCACCAGAAGCTGATCGAGGAAGCTCCAGCCCCATTTCTTTCTCGGGATGTAACCGAACGCATTCGTGACTCCGCACGACGACTTGCCGAACATGTGGGCTACGTAAATGCAGGAACGGCAGAATTTCTTGTCAATCCCGTTACTGGTGAGTTCTTTTTTCTGGAAATGAATACCCGCCTGCAAGTAGAACACTCAATTACTGAAATGATTTATGGAATTGATCTAGTAGCGCTGCAGATCCGAGTGGCGCAGGGTGAATCTCTCGGAATTGAACAGCGTGACATAACGCCACGCGGTCACGCCATAGAAATTCGCGTGAATGCCGAGAACCCACACGATGACTTCCGTCCACAAAGCGGTGTACTGAGGCAGTTGAGCACACCCCAGGGACCAGGAATTCGTTGTGACTTTGGCTTTGAATCAGGTTCTGATATCTCACCCCACTACGACTCACTCCTCGGAAAAATCATCGCTCACGCCCCAACTCGCGAAGCCGCAATTGCAGTGATGGCACGAGCAATTCAAGAACTGGTCGTTGACGGCTTGCCGACCACGGCCCACTTCACTAAAGCGGTAATGAAACACGTCCGCTTTCAGGAGGGCAACCACTGGACCACGATGGTTGACGAAGGGATCATCGATCTCACAGAAGTTGCACAGTGGAACGAAAGCGAGTCCGCAGGCGTGATCTCGCCCCAGCACCAGCCTGCAGCGACAACTCAGGTGCAATCGATGACTATCCAGACGACCACTGGCCCGCTGTCGCTTTTTGTTGCGGTCTCGAGTCACGCCACTACGGCCTCGGCTGTTGAGGGTGCCGCAATGACATCTACAGCCTCAGCGAGCCGTGCTACTCAAACCACCGGCCCGATTGCGCCGATGGCCGGTTCCCTACTGAGATACACCATCAAAGTGGGCGATGTGGTTGCTGCGGATACCACCATTGCGTTTATTGAGTCGATGAAGATGGAGACTGCAATCTCGGCTGGTATCGCTGGCACTGTCAAGCAACTGCTCGTAGAGGTAGGCGCAGCAGTAAAACGAGGCTCAGTTCTGGCGATTATTGAATCCTGAACCAAGAAGTTGCAGGATACTTGCAACGAATTTGTCTGGCGAGGCGGCACCAGAGGGGTCGTACCAGCGGTGCAGCATGTTGCAGGCTCCGAGCACTGTGTTCACCACTAGCCCAGAATCAACATCCGCCAATGTGCCGTCAGCAACCCCTTCGGAATACACCGCACGGAGTATGGACGAATACTCGCGCTCAAGAAATTTCATTCTGGATTGTGTCTCTGCTGTGAGCACGCCTCTGGCAACTTCAAGAATTGAATTGGCCTGAACATTCTCAATAAAGATTCGCATGTGCGCGGCTATTAGCCGCTCGAATCGCTCACGACCCGAACCAGCAGTCTGGGCCTCTACGCGCGCGCGCTCAATGGCCCCCACAACGATGCCTTCGTAGATCTCTACGAACAACGCTTCTTTGCTGTTTGCGTAATAGTAGATGGCTGGCTTTGTGAAATTCATCCGATCTGCAATGTCTTGCAGCGTGGTTTGGGCGAAGCCTTTTTCGTAAAAGACCTGGGCAGCCATTTTCAACAACTCGTCACGTCGATCAGACTTTTTGTTCATCACCGACCGAACCCGAATTGCTTAATAGCGCCAAGTCTCTTCCATAGACCACAACCGTCGTCCGAGAATTTCTTCGACCACCGTCAGAGCCGCCCGTGCCGAGCGGTCAGTACCGATCATTCGACTGCGGAACGTCTCGGAGGCGAACCATAGACCTTCGATATTCGGGCAACGCCAATGGGGTCGATATTGACCGACGAGTCCGGGCATTTGAACCACACCGAAAGGGGGATTAAAAATGAGTGATCGGCGACGCCATACCGCTTTTTCGAAACCTGGGTACATCTGTTTCATATCTTCTTCGAATAATTCCATCATCTGACGCAGCCACGACTCGTCACGACCACGAGCACCCGGAATCACGCCGCCCATGGTGTACAGGTGAAGGCCGGCTGGGGCGGTATCTGGGTCCATTGCTGTTTGTTCAAACAAGAATCCCGAGAGTCGCGCTCGTGGCGTATGTAGCCACGTCGACAGTTCAAGTCGATCAAGTATGGGGCACGGCTCTTCGGTTGCAATCTGTAGACCGATAAGGGCAAGTCGGAATTTATCCTGCGCAAGAAATCGGATCTGTTCGGCATACCACAGGGGCAATTCCTCGGCAGGAACGATGTCCAGCACATTCCACACGCCTACGGTCGAGATGACGTGATCCGCAGTAATCAGATCTTCTTCCCAGAGGGTATTTGTCAGAACTGCTTTACGCGGCACGAGGACGCCACGCAACTTGCCATCTTCAATGAGAACTCGTGACACCGGACTCGAGAGTCGAATCTCGGCACCGCGAGCTTTGGACGCCTGGGCAATCCCCTGGAACATTCCGTCCCAGCCACCTTTAGGCCAGAACGAATACCCAGCCTTGCGAGCCTCACCAAAGTGAAGTTTCCGCACATACAGGCTGTCGGAAGCAGAGTGCTCATGCCAACGCTCTGTCATGCACTCAAGCAGAGTGGTGAACTCAAACAGGTCATGCACCCCAGGGTCAGTGGTGTATTGATTCAGCCAATCCCGCAAGGGGCGATCATCCCATTTGTCGAATTCCGAATATGGCGTTTCTTCAAGCACCTTGATGACTTTTTTTAGATCCGCACGATTCTGACCCGCATACCGATCACGGATACTGCCCCACTTCAGCGACTCATGATCCCAGACCGCCATGTTCGTGGAGAGTGGACCGGTCTCAATGCTGTGCCCAATCTCGCGCGCTATGCGAACCAAGCCAGAACCCGGGTCTTCCATGAGATGCCCACCGAGGCTGACTCGGAATCCCTCATCGTTTACTTGCTGGGCACGTCCGCCCAAGTATTGAGACTTTTCAAGAACCAGAACCCTTTTGCCCTCACGAGCCAGCAGCCCTGCTGCCGAGAGCCCGGCTGCACCTGCTCCAATAATGATGACGTCATAATCCGACACGCTGGCCTCCGAGTTTTTTACTGAACGAGTAGTAGGTTAGTTGAATATCCAGCACAGGCGCAATACTCGCCTGGATTGGGTGCTACCCGATTACACGACAGGTGCGGCCATGACTCCAACAATTGACTTACTCACCGCTGAGGCACTTCAGAATCCTCACCCAATTTTTGCTTGGTTACGCGAGAACGATCCCG
Organism: Ilumatobacteraceae bacterium; assembly: GCA_044351505.1. Taxonomy (GTDB): domain Bacteria; phylum Actinomycetota; class Acidimicrobiia; order Acidimicrobiales; family Ilumatobacteraceae; genus F1-60-MAGs027. The sequence goes on along the minus strand of JBILFO010000015.1, from coordinate 12,319 downwards.
TGCACTGGAGTGAACGCCACCACTCATGGATCGTCACCCGCTACGACGATGTCGCTGAACTTTTCTTTCGACCCGAAATTTCTTCAGATCGTGTCCGGCCCCTCATTGGAAAGTCCAAAAGCGCAACTTCAGAATCCGACCAATTGCTGGCGATGATTGGCGAATGGATGGTGGTTACAGATCCACCCGCCCACTCACGGCTGCGGCAGCTCGTAACTCCAGCATTTCGACCAGCGAGAATTGCCAAGTTGGAGGCTCAAATCCACGAAATCACCGACCGGCTCATTTCTGAATTTATTGCGTCTGGTGAATCTGACTTCATCAAACACATTGCCTTTCAGCTTCCTGCTGCGGTCATTAGCGACCTGCTCGGGGCTCCGTATTCCGATCGAGATCTCTTCAAAACCTGGTCAGATGATCTGGCACTCATCGCATTTGGTGCCGGGGCTGATATCCGAGATGACCGGTATGCGAAATCCCGAGCAGCGCTGGACGGAATGTCCGAATACTTTCAGGGGTTAATCGACCTGCGCCGAAACGACCCACAAGAAGACCTCATCAGCACATTGGTGCACTCCGATCAGTCAATTGACAAACCCCTAAGCGACACCGAGATTAAGTCAATGTGTGCACTGATTCTTTTTGCAGGCCATGAGACGACAACGAATCTGATTGCAACTTTCGTCGGAACGGTGATACCACAGCGTGATCAGTATCTGAAACTGGTTGCTGATCCATCGCTGGCAAAGACTGCCATTGAAGAGGTTTTGCGCTTCGACGGTTCAATCAAAATTCTCCACCGCTGGGTGGTGGATGACTTCATGCTTCGAGAGCAACCAATCAAAAAAGGTGACCGAGTTCTGTTGTGCCTGTCGTCTGCAAACCGTGACCCGCGCAAGTTCGAAAACCCAGAGACTCTTGACATCACACGACACCCCAACCCTCATCTCGCATTCGGCAAAGGGATTCACACCTGTATCGGTGCCCAATTGTCTCGGATTGAGGCCCGCATCGCCATCGAGAAGGTTGTGACGCGACTTCCCAACATTCAGCTACAACAAGAAGAACTCCAGTGGGTTCCTATTCTTTCTGCTCGCGGCTTGCGTGAACTCCATATTTCACATGAGGCGCGCAGCTAATGGGAAGGCGTTTGATTGTTTCTGTCGATTCCGAAAAATGCATGAGCCATCAGCTCTGCATAGCGGAGCTCCCCGAGGCTTTTCGTCTCGGACCAGACCACACCGCGGTGGTCCTTCCGGGTGCCAGCACGCTCTTGGAAGATCAACTCATCGACGCGGCAGCAAGTTGTCCGATGGCAGCAATTGTCCTACATGATGAAGACGGCGTGGCAGTCGCGATTCACTAGCGACTAAGCGATTACAGCCCTTTACTGTTTGCTACTGGTTCGCAGCAGCGGGGCAAGCTGCGTGCACATGAGTTCAACGTGGCGATTAGCGACGTGGTCGGGCATTCCAGCGATGCTCCCCCAGATGTACACCTGCTCAAGTGGCAGCCCCGCGTAGGTCTTGCGAATGAAGTCGGCTGCCTGAGGCGGTGTAAGGACTTGGAATCGTGGTGCGGCACCGTCTTTGCCCGGTAAACGCAGTGGCTCAGGGTCTACTTCCCGTGGCACTGGGCGATCGGTCCCTTCGGACATATAGCGACGGTACGAGGTCCATTGGTAGCCAACATATTTTTTTATCTCCGACCACGTCTTCTCGGGATCGTCGGCAAGTACAAGCTCGACATTGACCCGCATGCGTGCTGACATCGGATCATGTCCCCCTTCGCTCAGGCCTGTCTTATACGGCTCAAGCAACTCGGGCGAAGCAGCCAAAAGTCCCATGTTCAAGCGACCTGCCAAACGAGCGCCACGCGGCCCAAAAAATCCTCCCCAAACAGGGATCGGCTGCTGAATGGGCGGTGGCGTCATTTTGCCGCCCGACCACCATCCGCGTATGTCATGTACACGCTGTTCAACAATCGTGTAGCGGTCTGCTAACTCAACATCGTGGGCTGCGAATTCCGGTACTCGGTATCCGGCCCCAACACCCAAATCAAAGCGACCCCCACTCAAAATATCGACCAGAGCCGTTTCCTCTGCAATATGAAGAGGGTGTCGCAACGCCGCAAGCAGAATGGCGGTTCCGATTCTGGCCTGCTTGGTGCGTACTGCTATCGCCGCTGCCATTGTTAACGGCTGCGGCAGATAACCGTCTTCAAAAAAGTGGTGCTCAGAAAGCCAGATCTGGCTGATGCCCATCTCGTCGGCGCGCACTGCCAAATCAATGGTGTTTGCGTAGTGCTCTGCCCAGTCACGCTTCCAGAGGGGCGGATTCCGAAAGTCAAAATACACGCCTACATCCATAGATGAAAAGCGTAATCGTTGGACGCGGCTTGCTGCTCTATCTGATACTTTATTGACGCTCCTTATGTCACAAACTCGGGCTGTCCAGACCATCGGAGATGCATTGCTGGATGCTGCACACGCGGTTCCTGATAAGGAATTCATCGTTTTTCCCGGCGCAAGGCGCACATACGACCAGGTGTACCGAAAAGCAATTGAAATTGCTCGATCGCTCATCGCGCTTGGTGTTAAGCCGCAGGATCGAGTTGGCGTTTTGCTCCCGAATTGTGTCGAGTTTGCCGAATGGTACTTCGGTATTTTTTTTGCTGGTGCAACCATTGCTCCGATAAATACTCGTTTCAAAACGCGTGAACTTGAATACGTCTGTAGGCACTCTCGCATCAAAATGCTCGTCACAAGTGACTTGATTGATGCCCATACAAACTTCACCGAACTCTTAGATGCAGCAATTCCAGGCCTTGCCGCGATGTCGTCTGGCTCAGGCGGTGTGCCGAGTCACCCCAACCTTGTCAACCGTGTCCTACTCGGTGCCAAACGTCATCCCGCATACCTCAGCGCCGACGATTTCGCTTCAGCCGCTCAAACAGTCTCCGACAACGATGTGGAAGCCCGACTAGCGGGAACCTCCGTCCGCTCAGCCGCAGTGCTTTTTTATACCTCAGGAACCACTGCCATGCCCAAGGGATGCATTCTGTCTCACGAAACTTTCATGAGACAGGGTGCAGCGACAGTAGAGCGAATGAAGTTTCAACATGATGAGCGGATGTGGCTACCGCTACCGATGTTTCACTCCAGCGCGACTCAGACGTTGTTTTCTATGCTGTGCTGCCGTGGCACATGGCTCTCTCTCACCCATTTCGAGGCAGGAAGCGCACTAGAGCAAGTCGTTGAGGAAAAGATTACGACCATGTTTCCGGCCTTCCCGACCATCATTCAACAATTGCTCAACCATCCGAAGTACACCACAGATAGCTTCAGATTTCTCCGCACCACGTTCAACGTTGCAAACCCTGATCTGCTCCGCCTCATGCAGTCGAAAATGCCACACACAATTCAGGTTGGCGGTTTCGGAATGACGGAAACTGCTGGGTCGATTTCCATCAATTCGCCAGACGAAACCTTTGACGAGCGTTGCGCCCACCAAGGTCGGCCGTTGCCTGGGATTGAGGTGCGCATCGTCGACCCTGAGACTGGCCACAACCTTCCACCAAACCAGCGTGGGGAGATTATCGTTCGCGGGCCATTCGTGTTCGACGGCTATGACCAGCCCGAGTCGGGCGAAACTGGCCTGGACGAGAACGGTTGGTTTCGAACAGGAGACCTCGGTGCGATAAATGACGAGGGCGGGCTTTCGTTCTTGGGTCGCTTAAAGGACATGCTCAAGGTTGGTGGCGAGAATGTTGCTGCCATAGAGGTGGAGAGCTTCCTCAGCACGCACCCCGCGGTCAGTATCGCGCAGGTGGTCGGGGTCCCTGACGAGAAGTACGTAGAAGTAGTTGCCGCTTTTCTTGAGCTGCGACCGGGATCCACTGCGACAGAGCAAGAGATTATTGACTTTTGTGCAGGGCAAATCGCTCGCTACAAAATCCCCAAGTACGTGCGGTTCGTGACGGAATGGCCCATGTCTTCGACAAAAATTCAGAAGTTCAAGTTGCGCGACACATTGTGTGGCGAATTGAATTTGTCCTAATCCAAAACGAAAGAAGGAACCAATGCAATTATCAACTGTGCGAGCACTCGTCACCGGTGGTGCCTCAGGGCTCGGCGAGGGCACTGTACGTGCCATTGTCGCAGCAGGCGGCATGGCCACGATTATCGACCTGGCCACCTCCAAAGGCGCGCAGCTCGCAGCAGAGCTTGGGCCCAACGCCACATTTGCGCCTTGTGATGTAACCCAGACCGATCAGGTCGCCGAGGCCGTTCAACTTGCAGTGAGTGCGATGGGAACCGTGAATCTGAATGTGAACTGTGCAGGTATCAGCCCTGCACAACGCATGATCGGCCGAGATGGCTCGCTCTTCAACCTGGATCTGTTTCGTAAAACAATCGAAATCAACCTCATCGGCACATTTGATGTGATTCGTCAGGCAGCCGGAGTCATGTCAAAAAATGAGCCAGGAAGTTCCGGGGAACGCGGAGTGGTTATTAACGTGTCCTCGGTTGCCGCAATCGAAGGCCAAAAAGGTCAGGCTGCATACACCGCATCAAAAGGAGGGCTTCTCGCTTTGACTCTGATGTTGGCACGAGACCTTGCTGATGTCGGAATTCGTGTCAACACCATCTGCCCCGGTGTCATGGACACTCCGATGCTGGCTGGCGTTGACGAAAAACGCCGCGAAGGCATCATCAACCTCAATGTCTTTCCCAAGCGTCTCGGAACCCCGGCGGATTTTGCCCACCTCGTCAAGTTCCTCACGGAAAACGAAATGATGAACGGCGAAGTAGTTCGATTAGATGCCGCTGTTCGGCTCTAAACAATGTCTCTGACTCAGCCCCTCCTCGGGCGTCGCGCGTTGGTTACGGGCGGGAGTCGTGGAATCGGGCGCGCCATCGCAATTGACCTAGCGCGAGCAGGCGCTGACGTCGCTATCAACTACCGCAGGGCCAAAGACGAAGCTGACGCTGTTGTCAGCGATATCACTGCATTCGGCCGACGCTGCTTAGCCATGGCCGGCGATCTTTCAATAGCCAGTGATGTTGCGGCAGTGGCAGACCAAACGCTAAGTGAATTTGGCGACGTAGATATCCTCGTGCACAACGCTGGAATTGCAAGTCGTGGTCTCGCCGTGCGGGAAACAACTCGAGACGAACTTGAGCGTGTTATGTCAGTTCATGCCCTGGCGCCACATGACTTGACTGCCAGACTGCTCCCTGCAATGCGCAAGGCTGAACGCTCAGACGTAATTTTCATCTCATCAGCCGAGGTTGGGGCCATGCATGCAAATGGAGCCCCGTACAACATGGGCAAATCTGCGATGGAGGCATTGGCATTCACATTGGCCAAAGAAGAGGCAACCCACGGCGTGCGGGTGAACATCATTGCCCCCGGGTTGGTCATTACCGATATGGGAAATCGACTGGTTAAGTCGATGACGGGTGAAGGTAGTGAACAGCTCGATGAGCAGAATCTCTTCCCATTTCGGCGAGCCTGCCGGCCAGAAGATATTGCAACCGCTGTAACAGCTGTTCTTTCGCCATCATTCGCCTATATGACGGGCCAACGAATAGGCATCGACGGTGGCGTCGCAGATATCAATCAGGTGCTGCGAATTCAATCACCGCAGCATTAGCTAAGTAGCCAGTTTCCGTTCGAGCGCGGAAGTGTCCACCCATTGGGTGAGCCGAACAATTTTGCCATCCTGAAGATCAAAGATGTCGACAGCAGGAAATGTCACTGCTACGCCACTGCTACTACGGCCTGTGAATTCGATCTCCGCCACAACAGTCTGACCGATTTCCAGAATTCGGGTCGGCGCGTCTCGATGTTCAGGAAACTTTTTAAACACATTTTTGTAAAAGTTGAGGATTCGCTCTCCACGACGTTCGCCAGCACCTGCCGCCATCACGACTGCGTCAGCGGCAAAAAGAGATTCGAGCGTCACCAGATCCTCGGCATCAACGCTGCGGAAGTACGCAGCGACAGCATCAGTGTTTTTAGACATAGGTGTTATCGGCTTCGCAAGTGATCTTTGATTTGTTCCAACGCCTTAAACGACCAGCCGGCCAAACTTGGGTCACCAAAAGCGGTGATGTTCCACATGATGACGTGGCGCAATCCTGCTGCGTGATACTCGGCAACTTGGTCGGCAATCTGCTCCGGCGTTCCACAGAAGCAATAGTAATCAACCACTCTTGGCGGAATTGCATCAATAATTCTCATCGCCTCCTCGCGCTCCAGGGCAGCGGGAATAATGCCATGAAAGCCTTCGACCGGTGGCTCGACTCCGAGACGACGGAAAATGTCAGGCGGCAGCATCACCATGAGGGCGCGAATCAGCGGGTGCTCTTGCAACCGCTTCAATGTGGCTTCGTCGGGTGCTACCAGTACGTAGGCGAGGATGCCGGGCGTAAATTCGTCCATATCTCGTCCACGTTCTTTGCCCGCTTCAAGGATCACATCAAGCGACTGTCGATAAACAGCAGGGTCCAGTTTTGTTGGCAGCCAACCGTCGGCCTGCTCGCCTGTAATGCGCAACATCTTCGGTCCGTGCGCAGCAGTCCACACCTGAGGCTCAATATCGTTGTACGGCTTGAGCCCAAGGACAGCGTTTTCAAGTCGGAAAAACTTGCCCTCATAATTGATCGGGCCCTCGGCCCGCCAGAGCATGCGCAGCACCTGAAGACCTTCGGCGAGTTTCCCGACTGGCGACGAAAAATCCATGCCGTATGGGGTCACGTTCATCGCTTCGCCTGAGCCCAGGCCAAAAATCGCTCGACCTTTGCAGAGATGGTCAACAGTAAGCATCATCTCGGCGGCTACTGCGGGATGTCGGCGAATCAAATCGGTGACAACCACTCCGACTTTGAGTGTTTCGGTATGCGAGCCGACTGCGCCCATCATCACTAGTGGATCAAAATAGACGTGGGGATTCTTTTGATAATTGGCCAGTGGTGTGATGTCAGGAGTCCACACTGAGTCACTGTGCCAGCCCATGAGATGACACGGCCACCACACAGCGTCGAAGCCGGCGGCCTCATTCTTTTTGGCGATCTCTATGGCCTTGTCTGCGGGCGGCATGATTTGCCCTGGAACACCGATTTCTATTTCCACTGAGTGCCACTTTCTGTTGAACTTGAACCCTTCATTAGACCACGCCGACGCAGCTCGCCTGCTACCGAAAAGTATGTGTTTGCCGCCACATCGCCAGCACCCTGCCTGGTGGCAATCGGAAGGATTATCGCGACGTCGACACCATTGTCGTGGTAAGCCGAAACCCTGTCCGCCACCTGCTCGGCTGTTCCAATCGCGCACATGGTTTGCACCACACTGTCATCAAGCAGCGATAGGGCCGTTTTGCGATCACCGCTGTTCCAGGCCTCGGCCGCTGCCGCCAAGCTCGGAAAGCTTTGGACAAAAGCGTGTTGGTGGGTAGGCACCATCGCATACTGAAGCACCACACGTCGTGCAGTTTCCATTGCCGCTGAGGTATCGGGGCCGGCATAGGCCCAAAAAGAGCACACCACCTCCACATCATCAGGATTCCGTCCCGCCTCAACTGCGCCAGCGGTGACCACAGCCATGCGTTCTGGAATCTCTGCGGGTGGACACCAGGTGAGAAACACACCGTCAGCGGCAACACCCGCCAGATGCAGCATCTTGTCATTGATCGCCCCGAGCCACACCGGAATCGGCGCCTGTGGGTCGACTTGTAGCAAAAAACCACTACTTTTCACGCACTCGCCGTCAAAGTACACCTTTTCTTGACGCAGCGCAGAGCGGAAAACCTCGATGAATTCCCGTGTGGCAGTCAACGGCTTGGAAAAGGGCAAACCATGCCACTGTTGCACAATTATTGGGCTTGATGCCCCGATTCCGGCAGTAACTCTTCCTGGCGCCAAAGAGCCAAGTGTGGCGAACCCCATCGCCGCGAGTTGCGGTGTTCGAATCGTTGAAGCAATAATGCCCGTAGCAATCTTTACCCGCGAGGTCTTCGCTGCTATTGCACCAAGTAGTACCAGCGCATCTACGCCAGCCACTTCCCCACACACCACATAGTCGAACCCCTCTTCCTCGGCCCGACAACCGAGGGCAACAAGCTCTCGTGCTGTCAAGCCGGCCTCAACGGGCAATGTAATTGCGATTTGCTTACGACTGGCTCTTCGACTTGACACGCAGGGCAACGCTAGTGCAAAACAAAAATCGCCTGGGTGCTTGCGCACCCAGGCGATTTTTTATTCAGATTCGAATTTAGAGCGACTTATCACCTGTGAGCGACTTGCCCCAAGTGGTGAACGTTCCCTCAACTACGAGGCCCTTGCCAGGCGTCCAAGTCATTGGAGCCGCGCAGGATTGGTATTGACGCTTCGTGAGGTCAACCGTGCAGCTGAGCCCTAGAGTGTCAAACTTGCCCTTGAAAGCGGCACGAAGGGTGGAGCGAGTGACCTTACCGGTCTTCGCCCATGCCCGTTCAATGGCCTCGGTCACGATCATTCCGTTCACCCAGCCGTGCACGAAGTTCGGATTGTCGATTTCATTCGCGTACTGCTTGCCCTTCATATAGGTGTTGATGATCTTGCCACCAGCAGTTGCATTGGCCTTGCCGGCACCGGCAAAGGCGTGAACTCCTTGAATGGCCTTTTCCATCGATGGCGCAATGCCGTCATAGACAACTGGGCTTGCAATTCCGTGAATTCCGACGTGTGGGTACTTACCCAAGCCTGCCTTGTCGGCAGCAGCTGCGTACAACTTCACGAAGCCTGGCGAGCCATGCAGACCAACAGAGTTGGCGCCGCAGGATTCGAGGAGGGCTTTGAATTTGGATACGGCCGCTGTGTGGTCCGATGATGAACCGGCTTCGGTGACAGTTCCGCAATACTTGCCGCCAGCTGCAGTGACTTTTTTCTTGATCCACTCGCCGTACTCGGTTCCCGATGGAACTGCGAGCGCGAAGGTTGCCGCAACAATCTTCTTTGCGTCACCGCCTTGCAGTTTCGTGAACTTATTCAATGCCACGTCAGCGATGTCGCTGTACGACTGCATCCACGAAAAGAAGTTTGCGCTATTTTGCTCGACGATCGTCGTTTGCTGTGCACCAACGATGTTGATTGGGTTTGCCAAAGCAGTCATCTTCGCGTCAACAAGACCCGAGATATGCGATCCGCCCATGCCGGCAATTACGAGTGCCCTGTCCGTGTTGGCCAGACGATCAAAGTTTGTTGCGGCTGTCGTCGCTACATATTTGTCGTCAAGTGCAATCAACTCGAGCTTGCGACCGAGTACACCGCCGTTGGCATTGCGATAGTCCACAAAGGACTGCAAACCGTGATAATTGAAAGCCTGCGCCGAAGCGGTTGGCCCCGTGATGTCACCCATCCAACCGATTTTGATTGTCTTTTCGACACCATCACCGGCAGAGTCAGGCGAATTTGCTTGCCAAGTCAACTTGGTGGCAACGCCCTTGGTGGGCATACAGATCAACTTGCTGGCTTTGTCCAAAGCATTGCGCTTTGTGCAGGCCTGACCCGCACTTACTGAAACAACTTTTGCTGAAACAGGCAGAGCGGTGACCAAAAACGCCGTCGCAATTGCAACTGACGCCAGGACTCTCTTTCCTGTGAATAGTGTTTTCTTCATTTGCACTTCCCCTTTTCCATTTGTTCACCTACGGCGTATGCCAAAGGTCACCCAAACCTTACTGTGGGTGGATTTACTCACGCAACTCCAGCGGGGAATTCCCTCCAGTTTGTGCAACCACGCACGAATAAAGGCCCTCTTAGTTGCGGCCGGGTAATGCGGAGAATTCACTAACACGCAATCGAACGTCGTTGCTGCGTGACTCCACAACATGCGACCGAACCTTGCCCGTGACCGTCAGTTCCCCGGCATCAACGGTGAGCGGTCGACGCCCGATGATGACGGTATGAATGCTCCCGAGCAGCGACAATTGCTCGGCAATCGCCGAAACCTCGCCCACGAGCAGTTCGTGAACCCGCCGGTCATCGACAACAGCCGCCAGAGTCGTAAAGGGAATGCCCTGCTGCAGGGCCCAACTGCTGAGAGCTTCAGACTCGAGTTGTAGAAAAATTCCGTTCGTGCCGTCGCTCAACGCAACTATTGCTGCGCGCCCAACATAGTTCGACGATGACACCGCGGCCTCCAGAGCGCGCGTTTTGCCAACCGAATTACCAAAGGCTTTAGCACCAAGAATCGTCACGACCCCATTCTCTGAGATCCCGTTGTCATTCGTCTCATGCCAGCCCGAAGCGCGCAGGCCTGAGGTGGAGACAAGACTTCCGCGCACCTGCACTCGCCCCTCTGGGGAGATGCCGACCTCAACACCCTCAAGAACCTCGTCATAAGGAGCACCGAGTGTCCGTGAAACCATGATCGGCACACGCGAGCACGAAACTGTGTACACGTCAGTCGCCGGCAAGCGAAGTGACTTCAAAAAGCGAGTAGTCAAACCACTCGCAGCTGCGTTGCTCACCAAGACTGTCTTGCATCGCCGAAGCCCGAACTGCTGCAGAATAAATTTGGCACCAAACAGATGCGCGATATTACTGCTAGCAGTATCTGATTTCATTGCACCAAGCAAGCCCCGCACCACAAACTTCTTCAGACCCTTATTGCGTCGCAGGCGCCGCAACGATGTAAAAGCGATTTCGTCAAGCGCCGCAGAAGGAATGCGGGCAAGGTGGGGCTCGATTTCTACTGCTGCCGCGCTAGCGACGGTTGAATTTTCTGGAAATGCCACAACAGCACCAGTCAAAATCGCAGAGAACAGCGTCAACGTTCGTTCGGCAGCCGCAGCCAACGGAGCGTGAGAGAGTACGAATTGACCCTTGTCGAGTGGGAATCTCTTCGCTACTACTCGAGCAGATTCCGCTACTTGCTGTGTCGTGAACGAGTACAAGTTGAGCACCCCGCCAGTTCCCGACGAAACGGACATCGTCGCAATGCTGTCAGGTCGCAAGCTCTTCGCTCGCGAACGTAGAAAGCTCACAGCGTCCGCAGACTTTGCCCCAATATTTCGAATGTCTTGGTACGCAGTCAGACGCTCATCCTGATAAGCACCAATACCAGCGGTGTCAACGTGGATGATTTTGCATGACGGGCCGACGTCGCGAAGTGCCGCCTCTACCCAGCCGACGTCTTGCACCACGATTGCGGAGGGCTTCAGTCTTGTGATCAACTCACTCACATCTGCGTAGAGAGTTGCGGGTGCAACCGGAACGCTGATAGCGCCAATGGTTTGCGCTGCAAGGTCGAGATACGCAAAAGCGGGCCGGTTGTCAACGACGATCAGGACGTTATGCCCCTCCCCGATGCCGATCGCGTCAAGGCCTCGTGCTACTTCTGCGACGGCCTGGGCATAGTCGCTCCACGTGGTTTCATTCCACTTACCGCGAAGTTTCTGCAGCATGGCGCGAGCTTGCGGGGTTTGTTCGGCTCGTTCAAGTAACTGCTCAGTCAGCGTCGAGATAGTAGTGCTCATTTTGTAATCATCCTCCTAGGTACGCCGCACGGACTGCTGAATCACGCTGCACGTCCTCAGGACTTCCGAGACCGATACGACGACCGAAATTGAGAACCATTACCCGTTCGGCGATGCTCATCACCACGCCCATGTCATGCTCAATAATGACGATGGTGATGTCAAGCTGATTGAGGACTTCGTAGATGAAGCGAACCATGTCTTTCTTTTCATCTACCGTCATGCCCGCCATTGGCTCATCGAGCATGAGCAAATGCGGTCGCATCGTCAATACTCGCCCAAATTCGACCCGTTTTTGTAGTCCATACGGCAGAGAGCCGGCAGCTTCCCAACGCACATTCTCGAGTTTCAGAAGGTGAATGACTTCCTCAGCCACTTCACGAATCTCAAGCTCCTCACGCACCATTTTTCGAGTGAAGAAACCTGCAGAGAGGACTCCCGTTGAGCGGTGCACATATCGTCCGAGCATCAAATTCTCTAGGACCGACAATTCGGGATACAAACCGAGATTTTGAAACGTACGAGCGATTCCCAGCTTTACGATGTCGTGTGGTTTTTTCGCCAAAAGGCTGTGCTCTGCACCATCAGCAGCGAGAAATTGCACGCTCGCACCAGTTTCTGGACGGTAGATACCGGTAAGGGCATTGATCATTGTTGTCTTGCCGGCGCCGTTCGGGCCGATAAGTGCAAACAGTTCATTTCGACGAACGTCGAATGACACATCTTCGTTTGCGCGCAGTCCACCGAACTGGACCGTTACGTTTTTAACATCAAGGACAGGCTTGTTCACGTCAGA
>JBILFO010000014.1:0-21540 GCA_044351505.1 Ilumatobacteraceae bacterium | reverse complement strand
TCGCCCGCGTCAGCCACAGCTTGGCTCGTGAGAATGCGCAAGATGGTGCTTTTGCCCACCCCATTGGCCCCCACGATTGCGGCATGTTCGCCGGCGGCGACGCGAAAGCTCACATCAAAAAACAACTGGTCGGCACCAGGCGGCCCGTATTCCAGTTCACTTACGACGATGGCTGACACAGCCATGCAGTCTGTCGGGTATTCGGCAAAAACGGAATCGAGTCAGTCTCGACTTTTGCGCTTTCGCCGTGCCGAAAATACGATTCCAAGTACGACCAAAACTTGCAGTGTTGCCAGACCAGCGAGAACCGACAGGTTGCTCATAGTGCGTTGGGGCAGATCAAAGAGGTTTCGCACGGGCTCAACTGCAACCAGTACTGCGATTCCTGCACCGCAAATGGCAATTGAGTTACCGAGATGGCTGATTGAGCGCTGACGGGTCTGGGCGATCTCCGTCTCAAGGCGTTCTGCAGTCCGGGCCACTGAGTCAACTTCTTTTTCCATGTCCCAGACGCTCCACAAACTCTCTGCAACGATTCTTTCGTTGGGGCCCAGAAGCGCCTCGGTGTATGCGCGAACTGACTCGAAGTACCTGAATTGTGTCGCGGTCTTCGATGACTTGGATTGGTAGTCATTGAAGTACTTCGTGTACTCCACAAGGACATCTTGATGAAAGTTGTAGATGCCGGCACAAAATGCCACTGTGCTGCGAACCGATCTCGTGAGAAGGTCGGCGGGCGCTGCTCCGTTTTCCTCAGTCGCTTGAGGCTGGTTGTACTCAAGATACGAGATTCCAATTCCGCAAAGTCCACGGTTGATGAATCCAGACTTTGGAATGGCTCGTGTCTTGGTTAAGAGTGGAAGCTTCGCCATAACCAGGTCAGTGTTGAGTTCGGTGGATTCGCAAAGCAGCAAGGTGGTGGTCCACATTTCGTGCAAGTCGTCGCCCAGTGCTGAGTTGAGGTCTGATTTCATAACTTCCTGGAGGGGGTCGGTGAGCTGGTCCCACTGCAAGATGGCGTGGTCGGTGATATTGCTGCTCTCGACTTCAACTTCGATCTGCACGGTGATGACGCCGAAGTAGTGACGCCAAACCGATATTTGGGTGAAAGTACCAAAGCCGAGAGCTTTTGTGGCAAGGTCAGAGAGCATGTTGCAGAGCGGCGCGTTGGTTATCTGGGTCTCAACAGCGAGGCTGTCCGTCGCTCCGGTAACAACACTCGTAAATCGAGGTCTTGACATCGCTTCGACGCTGTCTTGTGTGACGCTTGATTTATAAACGAGATACGACACAAAGCGCATAACAGGAAGAGTACTCAGTCGTTGTGAAACGCCCTCGTAGTGTTCTGGCGGTGGCGAACGACAAAAACAGCAACCTGCCCTTGACCCATGCTGAGGCGTATGCCCACATGGAGCGTGTCTTGCGTGGTGAATTGTCACCCGACCAGATTCGCCAGTTGCTCGTTGCGTATAACGACCGAGCCGGCACATCTGATGAACTGGCCGGCTTCCTGCAGGCCGTACGAGAAGCCGCTACGCCAATTGATCTTCCGGCTGAAATTGCGGACAGGGCAGTCGACATCGTGGGCACGGGTGGCGACCAAAGTGGGTCGGTCAATGTGTCGACCATGGCGGCGCTAGTAGTGGCAGGTGCCGGTGTGCCGGTGTGTAAACACGGCAACCGGTCGGCGTCCAGCAAATGTGGAACCGCCGACGTGCTCGAAGCCCTCGGTGCGCGCATCGAGCAGACGGCCGATCAAGTGTCGCGTGCCGTAGCAAGGACGGGTTTCGGCTTCGTGTTTGCGCCGGCATTTCATCCGGCGTTTCGCCACGTTGGGCCAATTCGTCGCGAACTTGGCGTGCCAACGATTTTTAACTTGCTGGGACCAATGGCCAACCCGGCGCCCGTGGCTCACATGTTGGTCGGGGTGGCCGACCCGCAGCGCATGAACACCATGGCCCACGCGCTGGCGACACGAACAACAAGTTCGTGGGTGGTGCACGGCCACGGTGGGCTTGATGAGTTGTCGCTGGCCGGCCCCAACCGCGTGATCGCCACCGTTGATGGACTTGTGCAACCCGAGACCATGGTTGATGCCCAAACGATCAGTATTGCGCGGGCCAGCAATGACGAACTGCGGGGCGGCGACCCGACTCACAATGCGCGCATCGTGCGGGGGTTGCTGAACGGCGAGATACGCGGTGCGGTGCGAGATGTGGTGGTGTTTAATGCCGCTGCGGCACTCGTAGTAGCTGGCGCGGCACGCGATCTTGCGGCGGGCGCGATTCTTGCCAATGCTGCGATTGACGGCGGTACGGCTCGTGCCACGTTGGATGCCTACATCGCTGCCACTGTGTCGTAGGCACCTTGAAGCCGTATTGAAAGTTTGCTGAAACTACGCTGTGAATATGATTCGCGTAACAGTGCCGGCGAGCACGGCGAATCTTGGCGCCGGTTTCGACACGCTGGGCTTAGCCCTCACTATGTATTTCGAAGCAGGTCTGGCTACCGCGCAAACACCGAGCAACGCGCGAGTGTGCGACCAACATCATCCAACGAGTGTTGCTTTTGCCCACGCCGGTGGCAGCGGCGGGTTGTGGTCGCTGGATCGCATTCCGATGGGACGCGGTCTTGGGTTTAGTGGTGCCGCCCGTGTGGCTGGTGCGTTGTTGGCCATCGCTCAACGCGACGGCGTAGTGGCGGCAAACTCGCTCGAAGCGCGACTTGACGCATTTCGTGTGGCGACAGAACTCGAAGGTCACCCCGACAACGCCGCTGCTTCAGCGCTCGGTGGGTTGACCGTTGCCGTCGGTGGCCGAGCAATTCGTGTGCCGATTGCGATGCAGGCCGATGTGGTGGTGTGGGTGCCTGGCAATACGACGTCGACCAAAGAGTCGCGCACGAAACTGGCACCCACCGTAAGCCTTGACGACGCGGTGTTCAATATTTCGCGATCGTCGTTGTTCGTAGCAGCGATGGCCACTGGTGATTTTGGGGCGCTCGCCGAAGCAGCCCAAGATCGCTTGCACCAGAACGTGCGGTTGGCAATTGTTCCTGAGACCAAACGGGCGATGCGCGCTGCTGTCGAAGCGGGGGCATATGCATCATGGTTGTCGGGTTCGGGTCCGACGATGGCTTGCATGGTTGACCCGCTACGGGTGTCGGATGTGCTGAGCGCACTGCCGAGTGGTGGAGTCGGCCATCACCTACGCATCGATGTGAATGGGCCAGTTGTTAGCGAGCGCACGAGCTAAAGCACGCTTGAAAGCACGCTGTTGATCAGCGGGTGACAGTACAGTCAGGCGGTGGCCAAAGCGGTTCGTGTCGTAATTCTCGGTGGCCTCGGCGGTGTGGGTCGCAACTGCATGGCGATCGAACACGATGATCGCATCTTGCTCATTGACTGCGGGCAGATGTTTCCAGGCGGTGGCGGCGAGATCACGAAGGTGTATCTGCCCGACTTCACCTGGCTGCGCCAGAACCGCGAGCGGCTCGAGGGCATCGTGCTCACGCATGGCCACGAAGATCACCTCGGGGCGATCCCGTATTTGTTGCGCGAGATGTCGCTCACCATTTATGGTTCAGAGTTCACCTTGGCACTGCTCAAAAACAAAGTCACGAATGCCAATGTTGGCCAGCGGGCGACTTTGGTCAAAGTCCGTGACGGCGAGCGCCGGCGAATCGGGCCGTTTGATGTGGAGTTCATTCCCGTAACGCATTCGATGCCCCAAACCTTCGCCGTGGCCTTGCACACCCCGCAGGGCGTGGTGCTGCACTCGGGTGATTTTAAAATTGACCTCAGTCCGGTGGATGAACGACGCACCGACTTGGCACGGCTTGGGTCGCTGGCTTCCAACGAGGGCATCCGATTGTTGATGCTCGACTCGACCAACGCCGAAGAACCCGGATATTCACAATCGGAAAGCCACATCGGCAAAACATTGCGATCGATGTTTGTCGAGCATCGTCGACAACGCATCACCGTCACAGCGTTTGCCAGCCACATTCATCGCATTCAGCAGATCGCAGATGCAGCCGTGGGCGAGGGCCGTTTGGTGGTGCCACTTGGTCGAACCATGATGAACAACATTCGCCTGGCCCGCAACATGGGTTTGCTGAGCATCAGTGAACAAGATCTAGGTGAGCAAGAAGCGATTGAAGATTGCCGACCCGATGAGATCTGCATCATCGCAACGGGGTCGCAAGGCGAGTCGCAGTCGGTGCTGGCCCAACTATCGCGGGGCAGTGATCGGTGGTTCAAGGTGGGGCCCGAGGACACGATCATCTATTCGTCAGACACGATTCCCGGAAACGAGTCAAGCGTGAACGAGGTGGTGGAAGGTTTGCTTCGACAAGGTGTCAAGATTGTGCACAACGGGATTGCCGACGTGCACGCCACAGGCCACGCCCAAGAAGGCGAATTGCGCACCTACATCAGTCTCACAGAACCCGAATACCTGCTGCCGATTCATGGCGAGTATCGAATGTTGCATGCCAATGCCCGCAACGCAATGGCGATGGGAGTGCCTGAGCACAAAGTGTTGCTCAGCCGAGATGGTGACATTTTGGAAATCTCTGATGAAGGCATCGTGCGCATGGGCGAAGTGCCCAGCCAAATGGTGTCGATTCGCGTCGGCGGCTAAAACTCAGCCGAGGTAGTTGTTTCCGGCTGCTGCGATTCTGCGCAAACTGCGGCTACGCAATCCAAAAAGTTCCTCGAGATGTTTAAGCACGAGCTCATTGGGGATGAATGCACGTTTTGCTGTAACCGTCTTGTGGTCGACCGCGATCCGCACGTTGCGATCCTGCTCAACTGGGTGATTTTGGTACAACAAGTCGTAGGCGTCTTGTGGGTCGAACCCGTTGGCGATTGCGATACCCCACGCCGATGAGGTTGATCGTGACATTCCGGCATGACAGTGCACGAGCAGATTGCTGCGCCCTGTACCCCACTCGACGATGTGTTTCACCTGCTCAAAGGTCGGAGCCTGGTATCCGCCGAACGATGAAGTGATGTCGTCGAATGTGACGATCTTGTGGTCGGGGTGCGCGAAGTCAGAAACTTCGCTACGCCGTGGCCCGACGGTGAGCACGCTGGAGAACTCGTGACAGATATCGCGCGCTTCGTCGAGGTTACGCACGGTGGGGAGCAGATCGCTACTTACTGAGGTGGTGGGTGTTGATGTGGTCATGCAATAGTTACGCACACCGCGCAGCAAAGTGTGATGTTTCGTCAGGTAATGGCGCCCGGCACATCACCGGGAAGTTCGCCGGTGAAGTCCATATTCCAAAATTCGTTACCGCATCCTGGGCAAACTGCAAAGTCGTCGTCAAAGAACTGCACCGTTGCGCCGCAGTAGTCGCACGGCATTGACTCTTCGTCGATGATGTCGATACTCACTGTGATCAGTTTGGCAAGGGGGTGTGCTATCTGCAATACACCCCTTGGTCACGGTGGAATCATGCAAGACAACCCCCATGCAGCGCCAAAATCAACAACGAGCAGTTCGGCTGACGACCCACGGGCGGTGAGCATCATCATTTCGTGCGACACCTGTGTGGTGCGCGACTCGCCGGCGTGTCACGATTGCATCGTGCCAATGTTGTGTGGCGAGCCCGAAGCGGTGATTTTTGACTATGAAGAGCTGCGCACCTTGGCTGCACTCGCCAAGGCCGGGCTCACCCCAGGCTTGCGTCACCAACGCAGCGCCTGACCAACTACAGCGCTGCAGTGTGTGCGACTGCGTAGCCTCTAGGGCGGTGCACGACGACTACACCGCCGAGTTGTTGCGCCTCGTGCGTGAAGCCGGGGCCGACCGAGTGGGCGTCACGACGGCTGAGCCATTAACGCGGGCACGGGCAGCAATCGAAGCACGCATTGCATCGGGGATGGCCGACGACATGCAATTCACGTTTCGCAACCCACACCGCTCGACCACGCCAACCATGGCGGTGCCAGGTGCGCGCAGCATTATCGTGGCGGCCCGGTCGTATTTTGTTAACGATCAAGCAGTGAGCAGCGGCGGCCTCGCTAACGATTCTGCAATCGTCGGAACCGTCGCGCGCTACGCGTGGCGAGACCACTATGCGCCATTGCGTGATGCGTTACGTGTTGCAGCCAAACGACTGCACCAAGATGGGCATCGTGCCACGGTGTTTGCTGACGACAACTCCATCGTTGATCGAGAAGTTGCGTATCGGGCTGGTCTCGGTTGGTTTGGCAAGAATGCGAACTTGCTGGTTGAAGGATTGGGAAGTTGGTTTGTGTTGGGGTGTGTAGTAACCACCGCAGAATTGCAACACACCGAGCGGGTGGTTGCCGACGGGTGTGGCGCTTGCACCCGCTGTATCGACGCCTGTCCGACAGGCGCCATCGTCGAACCGGGTGTGGTGGATGCGCGCAAGTGTCTGGCGTGGCTCATCCAAAAACCTGGAGTATTCGACTTGCGCTACCGAGACGCACTCGGCACACGTATATATGGATGTGACGATTGTCAAGAAGTGTGCCCACCGAGTCGCCGTGGCGCAATCGATCGCAGCGTCGGCGACGAACGCAGTGTGGTCGATGCCCTTGAGCTGCTCACCGCACCCGACGACGAAGTGATGCGCATCGTCGGCAAATGGTATGTGGCAGATCGCAACCCGCGTTGGGTGCGACGTAACGCGCTCATCATCCTGGGCAATAGTGGTGCTGGCGAAGATGACGAGGTGGCCCTGGCACTCGTGCGCTACCTACATGGCGACGATGACTTGTTGCGCGAACATGCGCAATGGGCCGCTACCAAACTTGGCCGCCGTGACCTGCTCATCAACTGACGCCTCATTGAGTGAGGTCTCATTGACTAACTGTTTCGTCGGCGCGTGCCACGATGGTAAGTGCGTATGAGGCATCTGCTGGTTACCAATGACTTTCCACCGAAAGTGGGTGGCATCCAAAACATGCTGTGGGAGCTGTGGCGCCGGCTTGACCCAAGTTCATTTGCCGTACTCACTAGTCCTCACGCAGATGCAGCAGAGTTCGATGCACGTCAAGCGTTTCGCATCGAGCGCACCCGCGAACTTGTGCTGTTGCCGCACCCGATGATGGTGCGACGTATTGAGCGCTTGGCGCGCGACTTTGGTGCCGAACATGTGGTGCTTGACCCAGCGTTGCCACTGGGGCTGGTGGGGCGGTCGTTGTCGTTGCCCTACAGCGTGATGGTGCATGGCGCAGAGATCTCGGTGCCCGGTCGCCTGCCGGCATCACGCCAGGCGCTTGCTCATGTGCTGCGTGGCGCCGCGCACGTGCTTGCATCCGGGCGTTACCCGGCCAGCGAAGCAGTCCGGGCAGCAGACGGTATGCGGGGTGGCAAGCGTGGCGCGCTAGATGTAGTGCAGATTCCACCCGGGGTGGACACTCAACGTTTTGTGCCGCTTGATGATGCTGCACGACGCGCAACCCGTGAAAAGTTCGGCGTGCTGGCGCATACACCACTTGTGGTGGGGGTGAGTCGTTTGGTGCCCCGCAAAGGTTTTGATGTTGCAATTCGGGCAGTGGCCAAGGTGGCCCGCGATCTTGACGGCATCACCATGCTGATTGGTGGCACGGGTCGCGATCGCGATCGTCTGCAAAGCATCATCGATGAGCTACGTGCACCGGTGCGACTGCTCGGTCGTGTGAGCGACGCCGAGCTTCCTAGTTTGTATGGCTGCGCTGACGCGTTCATGATGCTGTGTCGCAACCGCTGGGGCGGGCTGGAGCAAGAGGGCTTTGGCATCGTGTTTGCCGAAGCCGCCGCTTGTGCCGTGCCGCAGATTGCTGGCGACAGTGGCGGAGCAGCCGAAGCAGTGGTGGATGGCAGCACGGGTTATGTGGTGCGTGACCCACGCAATGTCGACGAAGTTGCCGAGCGGTTGTCGTCATTACTCAACGACTCGCCGCTACGCATCGCTATGGGCATGGCGGCACGGGAGCGTGCAGTAGGCGAGTTTGACTACTCGGTGCTAGTCGCTCGGCTCGCGGCCGTGTTGCAATCTTGACCCGACCTTGTCGGTTGGGAGGCGTGAACTAGCCTTGCCAACGTGATTGACCAAGCAACCGAAACCGAACACGTTGTAGCCAACCCGACGCGTTGTTTTGACATCGCAGTGGATTTCGAGCGTTACCCCGAATGGGCTCGTGACGTGAAGGAAGCCAATGTGCTTGAGCGCGATGCCACAGGTCGTGCGGTGAAAGTCGAATATCGCGCCAGTGCTCTGGGCCGCAGCACTCATTACACGTTGGCCTACGACTACTCGCAGGCACCGGAGCGTATTTCGTGGTCGCTTGTTGACGGCGACATCATGCGAGTAATCGACGGGGCCTACACCTTCGTGCCCGAGGGTAATGGCACCGACATCACATATTCGCTGAAGATTGAGCTCATTGTGCCGTTGCCAGGTTTTGTTAAGCGTCGTGCCGAAGTGCGCATTCTGCACACTTTGAAAGAATTGAAAATTCGCGCTGAGTCGTGACCCGCGTCGCGGGAATCGATGTCGGGGGCACCAAGTGTCTCGGCGTGGTCATCGACCTTAATCACGATGTCAACGGCGAGCAAGACCTCCTCGCTCAAGCGCGGTATGCGACACCGCATGCGTCGGCGCTAGTCGACACTCTCGTCAGTGTGGCTGGCGAATTAGGTGAGGTGGAAACGATCGGTGTTGGCATACCTGGACTCATCACGTTGCATGGGGTGATGCGCGCATCGCCGAACATCGCGGGCTCGGTTGATGTTGCGGTGGGGCCGGACTTGTCTGCGCGACTTGGGCGACACGTATATGTAGACAACGACGGCAACGCAGCCGCATTGGCAGAGTGGCGCTACGGCGCCGGTCGCGGCGCACGAAACATGTGGATGGTTACGCTCGGCACCGGTATCGGTGGCGGGCATGTGTTGAACGGCGTGGTGCAGCGTGGGGCAAACGGTTTCGCCGGCGAAATCGGCCACATGGTGGTGCACCCACAAGGCCCGCAGTGCACATGTGGCCGCAGCGGTTGCTGGGAGGTGTATGCCTCGGGTCGTGGCCTGCGCATGTTGGCTGGTGGCGAACCCGGCGAAGACGTGATTACGCGTGCCCGCACGGGTGATGCAGCCGCAATGGCAGTGCTCGACTCGTATGCGCAATGGGTGGCAGTCGGGCTATCGAACCTCACCAACCTGAGCGATCCGGATGTCATTGTGATTGGTGGCGGGGTTTCGGGTGCCGGTGACATCGTCATGCCGATGGTGCAGCGGTGGTTTGCTGACACGCTGTATTCGCCCGAGCAGCGCACCCATCCCGCTTTGCGCTTGGCCCAGTTGGGTGAGTATGCCGGGGCGATCGGTGCGGCATTGTTACCGCAGTTCGGTGTTTAGGATTAGGCCATGGATTTTCGACGCATCAGCAGCCTGCCGCCGTATGTGTTCACCATCATCAACAACCTGAAGATCACGGCGCGTCGTGAGGGCGACGATGTAATTGACCTCGGTTTCGGTAACCCCGATATTCCATCACCCGATATTGCGGTGGAAAAACTCGTGGAGGCGGCCCATAACCCGAAAAATCACCGGTACTCGCTGTCGCGCGGCTTGCCTAAATTGCGCGAGGCCGTCGCTGGCATGTATCTGCGCAAGTTTGGCGTAACACTCGATCCTGATTTGCAGATCACCAACACGATCGGATCAAAAGAAGGCTTCAGCCACTTGATGTGGGTATTGCTCGAATCCGGGGATGCAGCCATTGTGCCGAGCCCCAGTTATCCAATTCACATTTTCGGACCGCTGTTTGCCGGGGCCGACTTGCGACAGATTCCGATGCGCAGCCAGAGGCGGTTGCTTTCGGCCGCTGATGTCGATGTCGAGTATCAGGATGAATTCTTTGACTCGCTGCAAAAGGCATGGGAAGTTGGTTGGCCCAAGCCACGAGTCTTGGTGATTTCGTTTCCACATAACCCGACTGGGGCAACTGTGGACTTGTCGTTCATGCAACGCGTGGTCGATTTTTGTCGTGAGCGAGAGATGATCGTGGTGCACGATTTTGCCTACGCCGATATGGGGTTCAACGGTTACGAGCCGCCATCAATTTTGCAGGCTGAAGGCGCATTGGATTGTGCCGTTGAGTTGTATTCGATGACCAAGGGTTATTCGATGGCTGGCTGGCGATGCGCATTTCTCGTCGGCAACACCGAGGTCGTACAGGCACTGGTGAAATTGAAGTCGTACCTCGACTATGGATCATTCCAGCCGATTCAGATTGCCGCCACAGTCACATTGAACGAAGCCCACGACTTTCCTGTCGAAGTGTGCAAGACGTACGAGTCGCGTCGTGACGCGCTCATTGATGGGCTCGACCGCATTGGTTGGTCGATTCCGTCACCACGCGGTTCGATGTTTGTGTGGGCCCCGATTCCCGAGCCGTATCGCGAAATGAATGCTGTGGAGTTCTGTTCGCATCTTGTGACTGAATGCAATGTGGCACTCTCGCCAGGTTCAGGCTTTGGGCCCGGCGGCGAGGGTTTCGTGCGTTTCGCGCTGATTGAAAACGAGCAGCGGATTCATCAAGCAGTGCGCAACCTCGATCACGGCTTACCGAAGTTGTAAGCCGCCGGCCGCTACGGCCGAGCAGAGTTGGCTGGGGCCAATGTCTTGACAATGTTCGTGAGCGGTCTATGGTGCGATGCCATGGTCGATGAGTTGATTGATTTTCTTCCGCCGAGTGGATGGGGGGACTTGGTGCGCAAGTCTGATCTTGAAGCGACAGAGCGTCGGTTGGATTCCGATATCGATGCACTTGGCGCACGCCTGGATGCAAAAATCGATGCGCTTGGTGCACGCTTAGACGCCAAGATCGATGCGCTTGGTGCACGCTTGGACGCCAGGATTGATGCGCTGAGTCAGCGTGTGGAGTCGCTGCAGGAAGAAGTGCGACGCCTTGGCAATCTTCGCTCAACCATCATCATCACGGGGCTCTCGCTCTTTGTTGGGCTGGGCAGCTTGATGGTGGCTATGTTTCAAGTGACCGGGCGTTAGCTCACCCAGCTGCGTGACCGCTCCACACCACGCAACCACAACGCATGCGCTTTGTCGCGATCTGTGGCTGTGCTGTTACCGGTGTCGCTTCTAGCGCTCGGTGTGAATCGGCGCTCGAGCACCCATCGTGCTGCGATGTCATCAGTTGAACCCCATACGCCCTCGGCTAGCCCGGCAAGATACGCCGCACCCATGGCTGTGGTTTCCAACTCGGTTGGCCGCAACACGTCGACATCAAGTTGGTCGGCTTGCATTTGCAGCATCAGGTTCATGACTGCCGCACCGCCGTCGACTCGCAGATCACGAATCGCCACACCAGAGGCGCGAGTCATGGCGTCGATCACGTCGCGAGTTTGAAACACCATTGACTCCACTACGGCGCGAGCGATGTGAGCCCGTGTGGTGCCGCGTGTAATGCCCAAGATTGCACCGCGCGCATATGGGTCCCACCAGGGGCTACCCAGCCCAGTGAATGCGGGCACGAGGACGACTCCGCCTGTGTCGGCAACGGTCTCTGCTAACGGGCCAAGCTCGCTTGCTGCAGAAATGATGTCGAGGCCATCGCGCAACCATTGCACTGCTGCACCGGTCACGAAGATGGCTCCTTCAAGTGCGTACACCGCCGGCTCGTTGCCGAGCTGCCAGGCAACGGTGGTGAGCATGCCCGAGGTTGGGGCAGGGCACGTGGTGCCAACATTCAGCAGCACAAAACTGCCGGTGCCGTAAGTGTTCTTGGCGCTGCCTGCTGCAAAGCACGCTTGACCAAAAAGTGCTGCTTGTTGGTCGCCGGCAACACCACTAATAGCCACACCCGCCGGAATTGCACCGTCGCTAACAGTCACCCCGATGCG
This sequence comes from Ilumatobacteraceae bacterium, assembly GCA_044351505.1. Classification (GTDB taxonomy): domain Bacteria; phylum Actinomycetota; class Acidimicrobiia; order Acidimicrobiales; family Ilumatobacteraceae; genus F1-60-MAGs027. Next base: position 9,662 of record JBILFO010000014.1, on the reverse strand, counting down.
TGCGCTAGACGGCACAACCTGCGGTAGCGAATCGATGTTGACACCGAACATTGCACACATCTCTGGGCTCCAGCGCAAGGTGCGGATGTCGAACAGCATGGTGCGCGACGCATTGGAAACATCCGTGGCAAACGCTGCGCCGCCGGTGAGGCGATGGATGAGAAATGCGTCAATCGTGGCAAAAGCCAAATCAGGGTTGCTACCAATTTCGGTGTTGTGCAACAACCACTCCATTTTCGAACCAGAAAAATATGGATCAAGCACCAATCCCGTTGTCGAACGAACGACAGACAACTGGTCGCCGAGCACGTCGCAGCGGGCAGCCGTGCGGCGGTCTTGCCAGACAATCGCGCGATGGAGCGGCTCACCCGTGCAGCGATTGAAAGCCACAACAGTTTCACGTTGGTTAGTGATGCCAATTGCGGCAATCGGCTCGTTGATTTGCGCACACACTGACTGCATGGTGGCGCGCACCGCCTGCCAAATTTCTTCGGCGTCGTGTTCGACCCAGCCTGGTTGTGGGTAGTGCTGGGTGAACTCGCGATAGTCGGCAATTGACGGTCGCGCATCGGCGAACACCGCACGGGTGCGTACGCCCGTGGTACCTGCATCAATGGCCAGCACCACGCCTGTCGAAGTTGCGCGGGTTGTCATGGTCTGGGCGTCACGGTCTAGTCGTCATACTGCGGCGGTCTCGCAGGCCAGTTCGACGACAAAACGCGCGCCAGACTCACCGTCACGGCGCGACTCTGCCCACACACGTCCACCGTGCAGTCGCACGTGCTCGCGCACGAGTGCGAGCCCAAGCCCGGCACCCTCGGATGCGCCGCGCTTGCTGGCGCCAACACCACGCGAAAAGCGTTCGAAAATTCGATCAGCGTCGGTGTCGACGATGCCCTCGCCGGCGTCTTCGACGGCGATCCACACGTGGGAATTTGAATCTTCAGCCGGGCAAACATGCACCGAAGCGCTGCCGCCACCATGCAAACGGGCATTGTCAATGAGATTGGCTACGACGCGAGCCAGGCGGCGGCGGTCACCGCTCAATGTGATGGTTGTGCAGCGTGGATCGACGTGGATTGGCGAGCGGGCGAGTGTGCTCGCGCGCACAGCTTGTTCGACAAACTCTGCGACGCGCAACTGGTCGCGCATAATTCGCACGGCGCCAGCGTCGTAGCGGGAGATCTCCAAAAGATCTTCAACGAGACTGCTGAACCGAGCCACATCGGCAACCAACAGGTCGAGGGCGGCCTGCCCGCGCTCGGGCAGTTCGTCGCGCCGCGACACCATCACCTCTACTGACGCTGCCAAGGTCATCAAGGGTGAACGCAACTCGTGGCTCACGTCTGATGCAAACCGCGCGTCGCGCTCGACGCGATCCTGCAAACGAGCCACCATGTCATTGAACGACTCGGTGAGGGCATTGAGATCCGGGTCGTCGGTGGGCTCGAGTCGTGTATCGAGTCGGCCGTCGGCGATGGCGCGCGCAGCATTGGCAGCACCAGCCAGCGGTCGCACCACTCGCTCGCTTGACACAATGCCGAGCATTAACCCAACGAGCACTGTGATGATTGTTGCCAAAATTAATGATGCCCGCACACTGTTAAGGGTTTCGTTGATGAGATCGTTGCTCAAACCCAGTTCGCCCTCGCGCTCACGCAGGTTCGAGCGAGTGAGTGTGAACGTGAGAAAAAACAGCACACCTGACAACAACAACGAGCCGACCACGAATGTGGCCAGAATTCGCGACCGAACCCCCATGCGCCGTGGGCGGCGGCGACGAACGAAAGCGCGCAGCGAATTAAGAGGTGATGGCCGCGATGGATGAATCGGGCTGGTCACGACTGCAAGCGATAGCCGAGGCCGCGCACGGTGACAACGTGACGAGGGTTCGCTGGGTCGAGTTCAATCTTCATGCGCAGGCGTCGCACGTGCACATCCACTAAACGTCCATCACCGAAATAGTCGTAGTCCCAGACCTTTTCCAATAGTTGTTCTCGGCTGAACACACCGCTCGGGTTTTCGGCGAGCACGCAGAGCAGCCGGAACTCGGTTTTGGTCACCAGCACCTCGTCGCCGCGCACCGTAACGCGACCCTCTTCGGGAATAATCACCAAATCGCCGAAGGTCAGAGTCGAATGCACATGGTCTGCCGGGCGGATGCGGCGCAGGAGGGCGCGAATGCGCGCGGAGAGTTCTTTGGGGGCGAACGGCTTGGTGAGGTAATCGTCGGCGCCGGCTTCGAGCCCAGCGACCACGTCGTGGGTGTCGCTTCGCGCTGTGACCATCACAATGGGCACGCTGCTTTTGGCGCGGATTCGCCGACACAGCTCGAAACCATCAATGCCCGGCAACATGATGTCGATCAACACCACATCAGCAGGGTTGGCGATGAATAACTCGACTGCATCTTCGCCGGTCGCAGCCTCGTCAACCGTCCAACCCTCGTCTTCGAGCGCCAAGCGCACTGAAGCGCGAATTCGTTCGTCGTCTTCGACAGTCAGAACGCGCGTGCCCACGACGCACCAAGGTAGTGGCTAGTCAGGCGTGTGGGTGTTTGCGTGCAGCATCCACCAGCATCGCCGAGAGTTCATCAAACACACCTGGGGTCGCCACCAGCACTTCGGGTGGGCGCAACGGGCCACCACTGAAATCGCCACCGCGCGCACCGGCCTCGCGGGCGATGAGTCCAGCAGCAAGGATGTCCCAAGAGTGCAGATTTTCTTCAAAGTAGGCGTCGAGACGCCCACAAGCCACGAAGCAGATATCAATTGCGGCAGCACCCATGCGCCGCACATCACGAATGCGATGGATGAATTCGGTCAAGCGGCGCGACTGCACCGTGCGCTGGGCGGGGGTATAACTAAATCCGGTTGCCACTAGCGCCTTGCTTACATCGGACAAACCCGAACAGTGCAGTGGGGCATCGTTGAGCGTGGCGCCGTGGCCGCGTTGGGCGGCAAACATTTCGTCGAGGTCAGGCAGAAACACGGCGCCGACGAGTGCACCGTCAGCATCTTGCGCGCCAATGGAAACGCACCAGGTTGGTAGCCCATACATAAAGCTCGTGGTTCCATCGATGGGGTCGACATGCCACTCGACTCCACTTTTGCCGCGGTGGCCGCCGCCTTCTTCGCCGACAATCGAGTCGTCTGGTCGTGCAGCACGCAGTCCGGCGATGATCATCGCTTCGGCTTCGCGATCGAACTTGGTCACCATGTCGGTGTCGGTGAGCTTGGTCCCCACGACGTGCATCCCTTGGCTGCGACCGATGCGGGCCTGGGTGCCGGCACGGCGGGCAAGGTTTTGCGCCAGAGCTAAAAGGTCGGCAGTCATCGGCGGCTCAATCAACTTTTTGCACTTGCTGGTCGCCGCGTTCGCGCCATTCACCCATGGCTCGTAACCCGAGCACGGCTACCACGGCGATGCCTGCAGCAAAACTTGTTGCGCCAATCAACATCGCCACACCCGAAGACGTTGCACAATCGCCGTCACACTGCACATCAACGAGCGCATAACCGATGGTGCCACCAGCCAAGCCCGACAACACGATTGCACCGAAGGCTACGGTGCGTGCTGCGCGTGATGGCAAAGCAGAAAGCGGTCGGTCGTTCATCGCCCTCATACGGTATTACTAGCGTTGCCCCCATGTCGGTGACACCTCAACGGTCACGCGTCACGCCAGGAGTAAACGGCAGCCCACGGCGAATCTTGCACGTGGATATGAACGCTTTCTTTGTGGCGTGTGAGTTGCTGCGGCGGCCCGAGCTAGTTGGCAAGCCAGTCGTGGTGGGTGGCTCGTCGAAACGTGGCGTGGTGGCAGCTGCGTCATACGAAGCGCGGCAATTTGGTGTGCGCTCGGCGATGGCTTCAGCGCACGCCCATCGATTGTGCAACCATGCAGTGTTTCTGGATGGTGACCACGACTTCTATAGCGAGATCAGCGCACAAGTGTTTGACGTGTTTCGCCAATACACACCATTGATCGAAGGGTTGTCGCTTGATGAAGCATTTCTCGACGTCACGGGCGCTCAGCGAATCTTCGGTGATGCCCACACCGTGGCACAACAAGTGCGCGAGGCGGTGCGCACACAGGTTGGTTTGGCGTGCAGTGTGGGAATCGCCACGAACAAGTTCATCGCCAAACTGGCAACAGAATTTGCCAAGCCACGGGCCACACGCGAACGCATCGACCCCGGCCCTGGAGTGTTTGAAGTTGCGCCAGGTACCGAGCTTGAGTTTTTGCATCCGCTGGATGTGGGAATGCTCTGGGGTGTCGGCCCGGTAACACTCGAAAAGTTGCACAGTGTGGGGATGAAGACCGTCGGTGATATAGCGGCATGCGAACTGAGCCTGCTCGCGTTAGCGGTGGGTGCCAACCAGGCCCAGCATTTGTTTGAGCTGAGCAATGCACTCGATGACCGCGATGTCGAGCCTGACCACGAGGCCAAATCCATCGGCAGTGAAGAAACCTTTGGTGACGATGTGACTGACCCGCTTGAACTACGGCGACATTTGTTGCAGATGGCAGACACCGTGGCTCGGCGCTGTCGTGAGCAGGGGTTGGCTGCACTCACGGTCACACTCAAGATTCGTTATGGCGACATGCGCAACATGTCGCGTTCGCGCACCGTCGAGCCACCAGTCGACACGAGCCAGGCAATCATCGCTGTCGTTGATGATCTGCTCGAGGATGTGGAAGTTCACGAAGGCATCCGGTTGGCGGGAGTGAGCCTGCGAAATTTCGGGCTGCCAGAAACCCAGTTGAGCCTGTTTAACGAACCTGAAAAAATTGCGGAATCGGAGTGGCGCACGGCGTCACTCGCCATTGACCAGATTCGAGAAAAGTTCGGCGATGGCGCCATAAGTACGGGTGTTTCTGACGAGACCCAAAGCACACCATGGGGTCCACGCAGAGGGTGACAACACCACACGGCGCTACTAAGGTCTAGTTCTCATGAAGTTCACCGTCCTAGCCCCACGAGGTGCATAACGTGCCGTTGTCTGATAACGAACAACAGATTCTTCGCCAGATTGAAGCGCAGCTCGAAAGCGACGAGCGTTTCGCTCAAGCAGTATCGCCATCAGGCTTGTACCGACCCGCAGTAAAAAAGGTGCGCTTGGCTGCTCTCGGGGCAGTGGCGTCGTTGGCGTTGGTGTTTGTCGGTTTGCAAATTCACTTTGCGGCGGGCTTCGCTGGCTTTGTGCTCATGCTCGGCTGTGTGCTGGTTATCGAACGTGAACTGCGCGCCGTAGGCAAGGTGGGTTTGAGCGACTTCGCCACCATGTTGCGCACCACGCGCGAAAACGCCAAACAAATGCGTGACAAGATGGGTCGCAACCAGTAATCATCTAGTAACAACCCAGTCATGACCGCTGAGCGCGCCTATTTGGCGGTGGATATCGGCGGAACCAAGTTGTCGTGCGGCGTTGTGTCGCTCGATGGGCGAGTGCTCGCCCAAGAACGCTGCGCAACACCTCAGGCGCAAGTGTGGGACACCCTTTCGGGGTTGGTTGGTCGAGTAGTAGCCGGCGCTGCGCACCTGCAGTTGATTGCTTGCGGTGTCGGCGCGGGTGGGCCGATGGCCGATAACGGCGACAGCGTGTCGACACTGAGCATTCCGTCGTGGCGCAACTTTGCGTTGCGATCATCGTTGGCCCAACTCACGGGTCTGGCAACGTTCGTCGACAACGATGCCAAGGCCGTCGTACTCGGCGAAACCTGGTGTGGGTCAGCAGTGGGATGTCGTGACGTCATTGGCATGGTGGTGTCTACTGGGGTTGGCGGTGGCATCATCACCGATGGCAGGTTGCTTGATGGCGACAGTGGCAACGCTGGTCATATTGGCCACATCTGCGTGGTGCCCAATGGTCGACTGTGTAAGTGTGGCGCGCGCGGTTGTCTTGAGGCCGTCGCATCGGGCACGGCCATCGCTGAAATGACCGGCCAACCAGCGGCCGATGCGCCCGCCCACGTCATCGAGCAGACCGGCATGTATGTCGGTCGGGCTGTGGCAGCAGTGGCTGCGCTGTTGGACTTGCGCTTGGCAGTCATCGGTGGTTCGGTAGCCCTGGGTTTTGGCGAACCATTTTTTCGCGCCGCCCAGACTGAAGCAGATCGCTATGCCACCATCGAGTTTGCCCGTGGCATCAGGCTGTTACCCGCAGGCCTGGGTGCCGACGCGCCACTCGTTGGCGCTGCAGGAATCGCCCGTCGCCAACTGGCGTAGCGGGCTCGGTGCTGATGTGGTTGGGGTGCTCAACTAGCGTCGGCGATATGCGCCCGACCTATACGCCTGAAGCTGAGGCCTACCGCGAAAAGGTGCAGGCCTTCCTCGCTGAAAAGTTACCCGCCAGCTGGAAGGGCATCGGTGGCCTCGACGGCCAAGAACTCGAGACCTTTATCGCTCAGTGGCGAGTGCATCTCGCCCAAAGCGGGTATTTGGCACCAGGTTGGCCAACGGCGTACGGCGGCGGTGGGTTGTCGGCGCTCGAACAAGTGATTGTCGCCGAAGAGTTCACTCGCGCCGGGGTGCCAACTGGGGCGATGAACGATGTGTTCGGCATTCAGATGTTGGGCAACACACTCTTGCTCTTCGGCAGCGAAGAACAAAAGCGCTACTACTTGCCGCGCATCATTGCCGGTGACGACATCTGGTGTCAGGGCTATAGCGAACCGAATGCTGGTAGCGACTTGAGCAACATCGGTCTGAAGGCTGAATTGGACGGCGATGAATGGGTGCTCAACGGTCAAAAAATTTGGACCTCAGCCGGGCATCTTGCCACCCATATCTTTACGTTGGCGCGCACCGACGCAACGGTGGCCAAGCACAAGGGCATTTCATTCATGCTCGTTGACATGCGTCAACCCGGCATTGAGGTGCGGCCGATCAAGATGATTTCAGGCGAGAGCGAGTTCAACGAGGTGTTCTACACCGATGTGCGCGTGCCCAAAGACAATGTGGTCGGTGGTGTGAACAACGGTTGGGCTATTGCGATGGCACTGTTGGGTTTTGAACGCGGTGAAGCCGCAGCCACCGGGCCAATCCGATACGAAGCAGAGTTTGACCGTCTCGTTGCGCTGGCCACCGAACGTGGTGTCATCAACGATCCGCGCATCCGTCAGCGTTTGGCGTGGTGCTACACGAAGGTGCAGATCATGAAGTATCTCGGGCGGCGCACGTTGACCAAGTTTTTGGCAGGCCATCACCCTGGCCCCGATGGTGCGGTGTCAAAGTTGTACTGGAGCGAGTATCACACCAAGTCAACCGAACTGGCAATCGACATCATGGGCATGGATGCAATGATTCCCGTTGGGCGCAAGCCAAGCACGGCATTTCAAACCGACGACCCTGGTGCGCCAAACTCGAGCATGAGTTGGGCGATGACGTTTCTTAATGCGCGAGCCGGAACCATTTACGCAGGCTCGTCACAGATTCAGCGCAACATCATCGGCGAAATGGTTCTTGGTCTGCCGAAAGAACCAAAACCGAACTGAGCGGCGCGATGAAGTCGTCGTGGTTGAAGGCAGCTGTGGCGGTCGCTCGGCGACCTGCGCTGTGGTCTACGGCAGTGGGTCAAATTTTTCGATTGGCACCGAATGGTTGGTGGCATCGGGCACCATTCCTGCCAATACCCGACGCGCGGTACTTACGCTTCCGTATGGAGACGCAGTACGGTGATGCCATGCACCGACCTACGGCCAACGACATGGTGACCTATCTGGCGTGGTGTCGTGGATATCGGCGCCATCAAAGTAGAAAAAGACCCAGGGCGTAGTCACATGAGAAGCGCGCTCGTTCTCAATGCAACATTCGAGCCGTTGAGTGTGGTTTCGGCGCGAAGAGCAATTTGTCTGGTGCTGTCTGAAAAAGCTGAGATCATTGAAGATGATGGCACCGAAGTGCGTGCCGAAACATTGGTGATGCGAGCACCATTGGTGATTCGTCTCAATTACGTCGTGCGAGCCCCATTTCGTCGGCGCACCGCATTGTCACGTCGCGCTGTATTCGCTCGCGACGGCTACAAGTGTCAGTACTGCGGTCGGCCGGCTGATTCCATTGACCATGTGATGCCCAAGTCGCGGGGTGGTGAGCACGCCTGGGAAAACGTGGCGGCAGCCTGTCGCACCTGCAACTTGCACAAACGCGACCGCACACCCAAAGAAGCGGGAATGATTTTGGCTAAGACGCCACACTTGCCGCGCGATCTGGCGTGGATCACCGTGTCGGTGCAAAAGGTGCCGGAGGCGTGGAAGCAGTACCTGTCCGTCGCTTCATGAGCGACGCGGCGAACGTGCGTTGCGTAGATGGTGATGTTGCAACGTTGCACCATCGCCCGATTGCGGCACTGGCAGGTGTTGAAGTCCTTGCCATCACTCGTGCTGCAGTAGTGCTCGGCAGTACGCAGGCCCAAGACATCGTGAATGTTGATCGCGCAAACGAACAGGGCTTCGACGTCGTGCGGCGACGTAGCGGTGGCGGAATCGTGATTTTGCAGCCTCATGATCACGTGTGGATCGACGTGACGGTGCCGCGTGGACACCCACTGTGGCACGACGACGTGGAGCGGGCCACATGGTGGGTGGGTGAAGTGTGGTGCGACGTGTTGCAACAAGCGGATGTAATGCATTCCTGGCGGGTGCACCGCAACAAGCTGGCAGCTAGTGCGCTGGAGCGCAGCGTGTGTTTTGCCGCAGTGGGCCCTGGCGAAGTGCTACGTAGCGAATCGGGGAGCGGGGCTGGCAGAAAAGTTGTCGGCATTTCGCAACGACGCACCAAGGATGCCGCCCGATTTCAGTGCACATTGTTTCGTGCTATCGACATCGCATTGCACGAATCATTGCTGGCGGTGACGGTGCCGACAACCTTGCGCGATGCGTGCGGTGTTGGCGATGCGCTCGACGACGTGGGTCACCGAGCTGCTATTGCTTTGGCGACAAAGCTGGGTTGACCGTCGCCGCGGCGACAACCGACGTAACTGGGCTAGCGCAGTGTGGTGGTGGTTTCGCCAGCATGCACTTGGCGGGCGTAGGCACCCTCGAGCGCCATGAGCTCGGCGTGGTTGCCTTGTTCGACAATGCGGCCATCTTCCACCACCAAGATGCGGTCTGCGGAGATGATCGTCGACAAGCGATGGGCAATGACGACGGCGGTGCGACCACGCATTGCTTCATCTAATGCCGACTGCACGAGAGATTCATTTTCATTGTCCAGATGGCTCGTTGCCTCGTCCAAAATCATGAGCACCGGGTTTTTGAGCAGCAAACGGGCTATTGCTAAACGCTGTTTCTCGCCACCCGAGAATCGGTAGCCACGCTCGCCGACGACGGTTTGGTATCCGTCAGGCAGCGCAGCAATCGTGTCGTGGATTCGCGCACCAACACAGGCAGCAACGATGTCAGCGTCGGTGGCGGTGGGCCGGGCGTAACGCAGGTTGGACTCGATGCTTTCGTGAAACAAGTGAGGGTCCTGCGACACCACGCCAATTGCGGCATGCAGTGAATCTGCGGTCAAGTCGCGGACGTCGTGTCCGTCGATGCGCACGACACCGGCAGTTGCGTCGTATAAACGCGGAATCAACGATGCCAACGTCGTTTTGCCCGAACCCGAAGGCCCGACAATGGCGACGGTTTCTCCCGGTGCCACGGTGAGCGAGACATC
>JBILFO010000013.1:0-21913 GCA_044351505.1 Ilumatobacteraceae bacterium | reverse complement strand
CGAATCTGGCACCAGCCACAATCATTGATGGATACCGACACGGTTTGTTTGCAATGGAACGTTCAACCGACCACCCTGTTTTATTCTGGTGGTCACCAGCAGAACGCTGTGTGATTCCGCTTGATGGATTGCGGGTTACCCGTTCAATGCGTAGTAGTGCGCGGCGTTACCACATTCGTATCAATACCTGCTTCGAGCGCGTGATGCTCGGCTGTGCCGCGCGCGAGGATGAAAACAACGTGTGGATTACCCCGCGATTCATCGACCAGTACACCGAGTTGCACGAGATGGGTTGGGCCCACAGTGTGGAAACCTTCAATGATGACGGGGTGCTCGTAGGTGGCCTATACGGAGTCCGCATCAACAAATTCTTCGCTGGCGAGTCAATGTTCCACCTCTCGCGCGATGCATCAAAAGTTGCACTCATGGCACTAGTCGACATCATGCGTTCGGCGCGCATGACCCTGCTTGATGCACAGTGGCCAACGCCCCACCTAGAAAGCCTCGGCGGAAAGGTGGTTCCACGTGGGGACTACCTCACCCGACTAGCGACAGCCATCACGCCTTAGCCTTGGGCAGGTGACCGAGACGAGTCCACGTCGCCATCGTGACGAGCCGTGGCTCATGCGCACGTACTCCGGCCACTCGTCAGCCGAGGCGTCTAACGAGCTGTACCGCACCAATTTGGCCAAAGGCCAGACCGGGCTTTCCATCGCATTCGACCTGCCCACGCAAACTGGCTACGACCCCGACCATGTATTGGCGCGTGGTGAAGTCGGCAAGGTCGGCGTTCCGGTCGTGCACCTAGACCACATGCGGGCGCTGATGCGCGATATCCCGCCTGGGTCGATGAACACATCGATGACAATTAACTCCACCGCAGCTTGGCTGTTGGCTTTGTATGTGGCCAATGCGGCCGAACATGGCGTCGACAGCAGTGAATTGCGCGGCACCACGCAAAACGACGTCCTCAAAGAGTATTTGTCACGAGGCACTTTTATTTTTCCACCACTGGCCTCGCGGCGAATCATTGTTGACATGATCGCTTGGGCAAACGTACATGCGCCGAAATGGAACCCGATGAATGTGTGCTCATACCACCTGCAAGAAGTCGGTGCGACACCAGTACAGGAAGTGGCATTTGCCTTGGCCAATGCTGTCGATGTGTTGGATGCTGTGCTGGCCAGCGGTCAAGTTGCGCAAGATGCGTTTCCGTCGGTGTTTTCTTCGATGTCGTTTTTTGTCAACGCCGGTATTCGCTTTGTCGAAGAGACATGCAAGTTACGGGCGATGAGTCAACTGTGGGCCCAGATCGGACGCGACCGATATGGCATCACCGACGAAAAATCTCTGCGCTTTCGGTATGGGGTGCAAGTCAACTCACTGGGCCTCACCGAAGCCCAGCCCGAGAACAATGTGCAACGCATCATGCTGGAGATGCTCGGTGTGACGTTGTCTAAGCAGGCTCGAGCCCGCAGTGTGCAACTTCCAGCATGGAATGAAGCACTCGGTTTGCCTCGCCCGTGGGATCAACAGTGGTCGCTACGAATGCAACAGGTCCTGGCATTTGAGACTGACTTGCTCGAGTATGAAGATATTTTTGATGGCTCACACGTCATTGAACGCCTCACGGGCGAAATTCGTGATGCGGCACAAGCCGAATTGAACAATATTTTGTCGCTCGGTGGCGCATACGCCGCCGTTGATGAGTTGAAGAGTCGTCTTGTTGCATCAATGGCGCAACGCACCCGACGCATCGAAAGTGGTGAACAAACGGTGATTGGTGTCAACTCGTTCACTGAAACTGCCACGTCACCCCTAGGTGGCAACGACAACATCATGCGGGTTGACCCCAAAGTAGAAGCAGCGCACATCGACGATGTGCAGCGCTGGCGTGCGTCGCGTGACTCACAAGCAGTTGCTACTGCGTTGGATGTTCTGCGGGCGGCTGCTGCAAGTGATCGCAACATCATGGATGCTTCGATCGCTTTGGCTCGGGCTGGCGGTACGACAGGTGAATGGGCGTCAACCCTGCGTGAGGTATTCGGCGAATATCGCGCCCCGACCGGTGTCGGAGGTGTCGCTGTGTCACGCGGTGACCAACTTGCAGCGGTCGCGCAACGCTCGAGCACACTGCCTGGCGGGCCACCCCGATTGTTGGTCGCCAAGCCGGGCCTCGACGGTCACTCGAGCGGTGCCGAGCAAATTGCCATCGCAGCGCGCGATGCAGGGATGGAAGTGGTGTACGGCGGTATCCGCCTGACACCCAAGCAAATTGCCGAGTCAGCACGCGATGAAGACCCCGATGTGGTGGGTTTATCGATTCTTTCTGGCTCGCACCAAGCCCTGGTGCCTGACGTGATTCGTGAATTGAGTGCACTTGGTGTTGATGTGCCCGTGGTGGTTGGCGGCATCATCCCCGACCAAGATCGTGTGTTGCTCATGGCAGCAGGTGTTGCCGCGGTGTACACACCAAAGGACTACGCCATCGCCCAGATCATGTCGGACATTGTCGACATTGTCGAGCGGCATCGCGCTGCACAGAACTAATCCGAAACTGGTTCACCGCTCTGGTGTAGTTCGTGTACTACGGCAGCATCGTCGTTGACGGCGCAACTGCAACAAATCCTGTTGCTGGCGGCATTGTCAATTCGGCACCCGCTTCGACGCGGTCCGGATTGGTGATGCCATTAAGCGCCATAAGCGCCTGCATATCAACCTGAAAGTTTTCAGCGATTGCAAACAACGTATCGCCGCGTTGCACCACATACGTAATTGGCGGTTGGTACACCGTGGTGGTAGTGGTGGTCGTGGTGACCATAGTGGTGGGTGTGGTTTCTACTCCCGAGTCGTTGCGTTGCGCAAAAAATAGGGCAAGTGCCCCACTAACGACGGTTACAGCCAGTAGCCCCCACTGCAGACGGCCACGAAGAAACATCGCTCTCATGCTAGGAGTGCTAGCCGCACCCGGTTGTAGCGCGCCACAATGATGCAGGGGACGTTCATCACCACACCAATCATGATGGTGATCAGCATCCACCAGCCACGACTCCATATCAAGGTGATGGGAACCACAAGTAACAATGTGAGGTGCACTCGTTCGGCGCGCAATGACTCGGCACCAAATCGCGTCCGGCCGCCATCGGCGATCGTCGGCAGGTGTCGTTTGCTGACACCGCCAAACCATGTTCCAGCTTCAGGCAGGAGGTCCTTCCAGCCACGAACCAACAGCAACCGTTCGTACCGTTTTTTGTTTTCCCATGGGCGCAACCGAGTGATGACTCCCGTTACCAGAAACGTCTTCCAGTCACGTCGGGAAAACAACCAACCCACCACAACTCCAGCAGTGCCCCATGTGGCAAACAAGACAACGAGCGGGCTCATTGCACTGCTAGCGAAGTGTCGCAACTAGCGACGCGCATCCATGAACATGCCGCGCAAAGCCTGATAATTCTCGATGCAGTGACCCGCACCGAGCACGACCGCTTCTAGTGGTTGGGGTGACAACTGCACGGGCACCTTGGTTTCGTACTGCAGTCGTTCGGGTAAGCCACGCAGCAAAGCGCCACCACCGACCAAATAAATGCCCCTCGTCAATAAATCCTGCGCCAACTCGGGTGGTGTCTCACCGAGACACTCTTTTACCGAGTCAATCATGCGTGTAACAACTTCGTCGAGAGCCTCACGAATTTCGACTGCCGTCAACACCACGGTCTTGGGCAAGCCCGTGACCAAGTCACGGCCCTTCACTTCGGCATCGCGATCCGTCGGCAACGGCTGGGCGCTACCGATTTGTTTCTTGATTTCTTCTGCGGTGCGTTCGCCGATGGCCAAACCGTGTTCCTTGCGCACCCAACCCTGAATCGCTTCGTCCATGGTGAAACCGCCAACTCGCTCAGCCCGCAACGTAACGATGCCACCCAGGCTGATGACGGCTGTTTCAGTGGTTCCACCGCCGATATCCACCACCATGTTGCCGACGGCCTCCTCGATGGGTAGGTCGGCACCAATCGCTGCGGCCATCGGTTGTTCCAACAGTTGCGCGTCAGCAGCACCAGCGCGACGTGTGGCTTCAGTGACGGCGCGGCGCTCCACTTCGGTGATCGCCGACGGCACACAAATCAACACCTTCGGGCGGGCAAACCGTGAAACGCCAGCCCGCTTCAACAGCAGTCGAATCATTTGTTCGGTGGTCTCAAAGTCGGTGATTGCGCCGCCGCGCAACGGCCGAACCGCCACGATGAAACTCGGGGTTCGTCCGATCATGTCCCAGGCCTCGTGCCCAGTGGCCAACACCTCGTTGGTGCGACGGTTCTTAGCGATCACCGTCGGCTCATTCATGATGATGCCTTCGCCTTGTTTGTAGACGAGCGTGTTGGCGGTACCGAGGTCAATTGCTAGGTCACGTGCCATGGTCAGCCGCCTTGCCGTTGTTCACGAGCAATCTTGATTTGCTCTCGTAAGTGTTCGCGTGAGTCATCCGAAAGTGCAGCAATGTGCCGGCGAAACGCAGCAGCACCATCAACAGGTTTTGCCCGCCTGCCATCGGTCGCGACTAGATACGCCAGTGTCGCCGCCGACGCCACCGAAATTGCGGCGAACACCAGACTTGCTACTGACGTTGCGGCGATCACGAAGCGACCGTGCTCTGATTGGCCACGGCTGAGGCTGGCACCAACGGCATCGCACGAGTGCCCCACTCACTGATTGTGCCACTAGCTGTGTCACTACTCGTGCCACTCAATGACGACCACTGTTCTTTTTTCCAAATCGGCACGCTGTGTTTCACAGCGTCAATGCAGAAATGCGCTGCATCAAATGCCTCAGGGCGATGTGGTGCCGACACCACGACCACTACTGCCGATTCAGTGAGTTCTAAGTCACCGACTCGGTGCACCAACGCCACACGACCGATTGTCGGAAAGCGACGACGAGCCTCATCCACGACATCTTGCATTTTGTGAATTGCGACATCACGGTACGCCTCATAGGTGAGAGACGTCACCCCACTGCGGCCGTCGGCATGGTCGCGCACGGTTCCAGAAAAGAGAACAACTGCCCCACATTCGGGAGCCACTGCCCATTCATACAAAGCACCAACAGCAAGCGGTGTGTCACTCACCTCTACACGATCTTGCGTCATCGTTGTTCAGCGTAGTTCGCAGCGTCATAGGCTCTACCGCGTGGCCGAAGACGAAGCGCCGAACCCATTCAACAATCCATTGTTCGCCCAGTTCCAGCGCGCAATGTCGGCGCAGGGCCCACTGCAGTGGGACGTTGCTCGGCAAACCGCACTCATGGCGGCGACCGAAGGCGTTACTGAACACAATGTAGACCCACAGCGCAGAATTGCCGTGGAGAGCCTGGCGAACGTGGCCCGGATGCACGTAGCCGAAATAACAGGTTTGGCCACCCCGGCATCGGTACCGCTCGATGTGGTTGGGCGTGCCACGTGGGCGAATCTCACCCTGCAGGCCTGGAAGCCATACTTTGATGCACTAGCTCAGGCCATCGGTGGCACCGCAACTAGCACAGCATCCGGCACTGCAGACAACACAACAGAGAACACCACCGCATCTGAAGCCGACGAGAGCGACCCGATGCTGGCGATGCTGGCCAACGTGAGCAAGCTCCTCGCACCATCAATGTTGGGGATGTCAGTTGGCACGCTCGTCGGCCGTCTGGCCACGAATACTTTTGGTCAATTCGATCTACCGCTGCCCCGCGACCCACACGATCGTGTTGTCATCGTGATCGGCAATGTCGACAACTTTGCCGACGAATGGTCGATTCCGCGCGACGACATGACTATGTGGGCCCTCACCCACGAACTCATCAGTCACGGCGTTTTTGGTGTAGCCCATGTTCGCCAGACTGTGCAGCAACTGGTAAGCCAATTCGCTGGTGGCTTTCGCCCCAACCCAGGTGCATTGTCCGAAAGCATTAGCTCACTTGACATTTCTTCGGGCGATCCGATGAAGCTGCTCAACTCTCTGCTCTCTGATCCAACGGTGTTGCTAGGTGCCCAGCGATCTGCAGCCCAAGAGCGCGTCGCCCCAATTCTTGATGCGGCAATCGCCGGCGTTGTCGGGTACATCGACCACTATGTCGACCGCGTCACTGCTCGAATTTTGGGCCAAGCTTCACCGATTGGTGAGGCCGTTCGTCGCCGTCGTGTTGCTCAATCTGGTGATCGGGTTTTCGTCGAACGCCTACTGGGCGTCGATCTGACCAGCGAACAAGTGGAGCGCGCCCAACAATTCATTGCCGGTGTGCTCGAGCGAGCAGGCGACGATGGCGTCGCCCTATTGCTCGCCAAGCACGGCAACTTGCCGACTCCATCAGAAATCGTTGCACCTGGCCTGTGGCTGGCGCGCCTGGAAACCAGCAGCTAGTTGGACTTTTCGAACTTGTAGCCCAATCCGCGAATAGTCAAAATTGATGTGGGGCTGCTTGGTGCAACTTCAACTTTGGAACGAAGACGCTTGATGTGCACATCAAGCGTCTTCGTGTCGCCGTAGTAATCGCTGCCCCACACACGATCAATGAGCGTGTCACGCGTCATCACACGGCCAGCATTCGCCATGAGCACGTAGAGCAGTTCAAACTCTTTCAACGGCAGCTTCGTCAATTGTCCACGAACAGTCACCAGATGTTGCTCGGTATTAATTGTCACGTCTCCGACGCTTACCGATGTGCTGGATTCAAACACCTCACTGCCAGGGCCAGAGCTTCGACGCAACGCGGCGCGAACACGAGCAACAAGTTCACGAATGCGGTAGGGCTTTACGATGTAGTCGTCGGCGCCAACCTCAAGACCAACGACGGTGTCGATCTCGGTTCCTTTTGCCGACACCATGATGATCGGCACTTGGCTCTTCTTGCGAATCTCGCGGCACACATCCGTTCCCGAAACTTTGGGCAGCATCACATCGAGTAACACGATGTCAGGGTTGAACTTGTCGAAGTTTGACAAAGCCTCAGCACCATCCCGGGCAACTTCAACAGCAAAGCCCTCGCGTTGTAGCCCCACTACGAGTGCATCAATGAACGCTTCTTCGTCTTCGACGACCATGACTGTTTGTTTCGAGCTTGTGCTCATTGGGCAAGACTCCTTCTGTTGGAAACATCCGAAATTTGTGCTTGCTGTTCTGTCGTGTCGACGACACCGAAATCAGACGGCAAAACCATCGTGAAGGTTGACCCGCGGCCTTCTTCTGATACCACCGACACGGTTCCACCGTGGTTCGACACCACGTGGCGCACTATCGAAAGACCCAAGCCCGAGCCACCTGTGCTGCGCGATCGAGCGCGATCTACGCGATAGAAACGTTCGAAGATTCGTTGATGGTCCTTGGCACCGATACCGATTCCTTGATCAATGACGGCAATACTCACCAACTCTGACGTTGCCTGCACTTCAACCAAAACCGTTTTGCCATCCCCGCTGTACTTCACGGCGTTAGAAACAAGATTCTCTAGCGCCGACACCAGCTGCATGCGGTCACCAAGTACACGGGTTCCTGCCACGTTCTTTGCCTCGACCACAACACCGGCCCGCATTGCCTCGTGATGCATTCGCGCAACCACTTCGTTCACCACGTCGGCAACCAAGACTGGCTCCCAATCATCGGCGCCACCAAACTCGATCCGTGACAGGTCAAGCAGGTCATCCACGATGCGCGACAGCCGATATGACTCGTCGACGATTCGCGATGACAAGCGCTCGATTACCTGAGGGTCCGTCTCTCCAATCATGGTGTCGGCCAATGCTGCAATACCGCCGATTGGGGTCTTTAGTTCGTGGCTCAAATTGGCAACGAAGTCAGTGCGCACCGTGTCGACTCGCGCTTGTTCTGTTACATCCTCGACTGTTGCAACAATTCGACCGTCGGACAGATGTTTGGTGCGAAGGTCAAAAGATCGCGAGGCAGAGCCCGATGTTTCGAATCGACGATGCTGCGCCTCTGAATTCATCGTTGTTTTAATGAGCGCAACAACGGCTTCCTCAACCAGCACATCGACATGCCGCACACCACTGATTGCCTTCGCGGCTGCGTTTTTATACAAAATGGTGGCGTCAGCTTCGGCAATTACAACTCCGCTTGGCAGCGCATCAAAGGCCAAAGACAACAATTCGTTTGACCGCAACATCACGATGGGTGCCTCCCCATCGGCTGAAAACGCCGCGTTCAATCGTCGCCGAGCAACTGATAGGCCGAGTGCGCAACCCACAAGAAATGTGACGATCGCGAGGGTGTAGCTCATCGCGTTGCCCAGGGTTATCCCTGCGTCATTGGGAATTCGCCGGTGGCGTCACGCTGACGCTGGCGTTCAATGGCACGTAGTTCGGGTTTCCAGCCAGTCAAAGCAAACTGCACTCGTTCGCCAACGTTCACTGCATGGTCGCCGATACGTTCATAAAAGCGCGCGACAATCGCCAACTGGACAGCCAGTTGAAGATCCATTCGCTCACGGGCATGCGTTTCGAAAATTGCCTGAATGAACTGGCGGTGCAAGGCATCAAGAAACGAATCCATGTCCTCAATTGCTGCTGCCGTGGCGGCATCGTTTTCGGCAAACGAATTGATGGCTGATTGGTACAACTGCTCGGCCTGCTCGCTCATCTTGGAGATGAGCCCACGCAAGACTGGGTCGATTTCTTTGCCATAAATGCGGCGTGCTGCCTTGCAGATATTGACTGCCAAGTCTGCCGAGCGCTCAAGATCGCTCGTAATTTTCAGAATCGACACCAACTGGCGAAGTTCGCCAGCCACTGGGGCTTGCAACGCCAGAATTTCAAAAGTGCGACCCTCAATCTCGTGGGCGCGTGCATCAATTTCGTCGTCAGACTGAACCAAATAGTCAGCCCCTTCGAGGTCACCGCCGAGCAGCACGTTCGTTGCCCGCGGCACCACCTCGATGACCGAGGCCCCCAGACGCACGACCATGGCGCGCAACTCCTCTAAGTCAGAGTGATATGACTTTCGTGTCTCTTCCATGGGCTCTACGGTAGGCACGCTACGCCCCCGCGACGGTTCTGTTCAGGCGGATTGGTAAACGGGTATTTACCAACGGCTGAATACTGCGTAAACAGGCTTATCTTGACTGAGTTGCCACAACCCATTCAAAAAGTTGACGCTGGGCATCGTTCGGTGTGTGGTGATCACCGACCTGGGTCCAAGAGTTGTCAGCACCCAGGCGATAATGCACGTTGGCATCGTCCAGCAAAAAGCCGAGTGCCGTATCCAGCCAAGCCCGGTGCTTGGGGTGCGTGAGACGCACCAATGTTTCGACACGGCCCGCCAGATTTCGAATCATTAGGTCAGCCGAACCGATGAGGTGCAATGGATCGCTGCCTTCGTAACCGTGAGCAAACCGATAAATGCGTGAATGCTCGAGGTAACGCCCCAACACGGAACGCACGGTGATATTTTCAGACATGCCGGGCACGCCCGCCCGAACGCAACAAATTCCTCGCACCACGAGGTCAATCTTTACGCCCGCCGAACTGGCGACATAGAGCGCTTCAATGACCTGTGGGTCTTGCACTGCATTGAGTTTCAACGTGATACGACCCTCGGTACCAAACGTTGCTTCGTTTTCAATCAGCCGAATGATCTCGGTCTTGAGCTGATGAGGTGCGACGAGTAGATGCTCGTACTTGGGCTCGCGACCATAACCCGTTAGGTAGTTGAAGAGCTGTGTCGCATCGCGACCGACGGCTTCCTCACAGGTGAAAAAGCCGATGTCCTCGTAGGAACGGGCAGTGACTGAGTTGTAGTTTCCGGTCGCCAAGTGCACATACCTACGAATCGCCCCAGCTTCCTCACGCACCACCAGAATGCATTTGGCATGGGTCTTCAACCCCACGAGCCCATAGTTCACATGAACGCCCGCCAGTTCAAGCTCGCGTGCCCAGCTGACGTTGCGGGCCTCATCAAAGCGTGCCTTCAATTCCATCACCACAGCAACCTGCTTGCCTGCCTCGGCGGCGCGAATCAAATGTCGCGCGATTTGGCTGTCGCCCGAGGTGCGATACAGCGTCATCTTGATGGATAAGACTTTCGGGTCACGTGCTGCTTGTTCGACAAACGTTTCTGTCGAGGATGCAAACGATTCATAAGGGTGATGCACCAGCAATTGACGAGATCGAATCACGTCAAACATTGACTTTCCTGCCTCCTGCGCTGCGGCCAGACGACCTGCCGTTACTGGTGTCCACGGTTTAAAGCGAAGCTTGGGTTTATCCAAATTTGCCAACTGCATCAGGGCAGAAAACTCGATGAAGTGATCGTGACGAATCACATCAATGGGCTCCAATTCGAGCTCAGTGCACATCATGTTGAGATCGGCGTTACTGATGTTGGATTGCACCTCAAGCCGTACCGCGCGACCAAAACGACGCCGGCGAAGCTCCATCTCTACTGCGGCAAGAAGATCTTCGGCATCCTCGTCGTCTAGCGACAAGTCGGCGTTACGAGTCACCCGAAAACGTGAGGTGCTCACGATTTCCATACCGGGAAACAGGCGATCGAGGTGCGCTTCGATGAGGTCTTCTAGCAAGATGAAATCATCCGAGTCGGGCACTGGGATACAGCGCGGGAAATTCCGCGGCACTTTGACGCGTGCAAATCGTTGATCACCAGTCTCGGTATCGCGGACGGTGACAGCCAAGTTCAATGCCAAGTTGGAGATATACGGAAATGGGTGCGACGGGTCGACTGCCAAAGGCGTCAAAATGGGGAAGATACGACTTTCGTAGTCGGCTGTTAGCGCTTCGCGAGCCTTCTTGCCGAGTTTGGCCCAGCGCACGATGCGCACGCCGTTGGCCGCCAACGCGGGCAGTAGATCGTTGGCAAACAGCCGTTCCTGTTGTGTTGCAAATCGCTGCACACGTCCAGCAATCTCGCGTAGCTGTTGCAGTGGGGTCCTGCCGTCAATACTCGGCTCAGAAACTTCGGCAGCAATCTGGTCATGTAGCGCCGCTACCCGTACCTGATAAAACTCGTCCAAGTTCGACGAACTAATGGCCAAGAATTTCACCCGTTCGAGCAGCGGCAGCTGCGCGCCCGTCGCAAGCGACAACACCCGGTCGTTGAAGTCGAGCCAACTCAGCTCTCGATTGATGAACCGTGCGTCAATGAAAGCACCATATCCTTCGCCATCACCCTCAGACGCTCGGCCCTGATGATTTCGCTGTTTGGTCATTGACGATTTACTCGATGTTTACCGCGCCGCCGCAGCACACGGGCAACTACATCAATTAGTTATTGACTTCTTCGGGGAACCACTCAACGCTCACGCCTTCGTTCTCAGCGTCTTTGTTTACGCGCTCACGATTACGGCGAAACTGGCTGTCTTTCATCGGCACGTACAACAGGCGCATGTAGGCACGTCGGGCGAACTCGTCAATCAGGTCGGGATCACCGTAGTCACCGACGATTTCCCAGTGTGGATAGATCGGGCCGGTGTAGGTGATGCGGATATGGGCTCGTGGTGGTTCTTTAGTTACGTCAGACATCGGGGCTCCTCTGGGCTTCAGACGCTATCGTCGGAACGAATGAGCGACCTCGTGGCGGCGTTGGATATTGGCACCAACAGCTTCCACCTCGTAGTCGCCAAGCCAGTTCCTGGTGGCTTTGAAGTCGTTACACGCGAAAAAGATGTGGTGCGCCTTGGCCACGGTGGCGGCGATATGAAAGAGCTTTCCGATGACGCCATCGATCGCGGGGTAAAGAGCCTGACCCGCATGGCAAAGATTGCAGAATCACACGATGCCGAACTTCGTGCCGTTGCGACGAGTGCCGTACGTGAGGCCAAAAATCGTTCTGAATTCATAAAGCGGGTGCGCAAGGAAACTGGAATAGACATTGAAGTGGTCTCGGGTGTCGAAGAGGCGCGACTCATTCACCTCGGTGTGCTGAGTGCAATCGGGATCCACGATCGCCCGATGTTTGTCTGTGATATCGGTGGCGGTTCTACCGAGGTCGTGGTCGGAATTGACGACGAGGTGATGTTTGCACGAAGTTTTAAGTTGGGTGCGGTCCGGCTCACTGATCGATTCTTCTCAAGCACCACCCTGCACCCGAGTGCCATTCCGAGTTGTAGATCATTTATTCGTTCGTCATTCTCGGTGGTGGCTCCCGAGGTGCTCGAGCTCGGTTTTGAGATCGTCGCGACATCCTCAGGAACTGCCGAGACAATCGCCCGGCTCATTTTGCGCAGCCGAGGCGTTGCTGAACCAAAGAGTTTGAACCGATTCGAGTTCACGAGTGATGAGATTCGTTCTGTAGTCACACAGTTGCAAGCGGCACCAACCATCGAGGAGCGGGCACGACGATTCGGGCTCGACCCCAATCGGGCTGACATTATTTTGGCTGGTGCGCTCATCATGGAAGGGCTGGTTGATGTTTTTGAATTGAAGTCACTGATGTTTTCCGACTATGCCTTGCGTGAAGGCTTGCTGCTCGACACACTCCGTCGTGAAGGCCTCATCGAAGTCGACAAAGATCATGATGCGGCACGGCGCAGTGTGCAACAACTCGCCGATCGCTGTGACGATCGCCCCGAACATTCACAACACGTGGCCGAGCTTGCTGTCGGGTTGTTCGACGATCTCGAAGAAGCACTGAAGTTCCAACCCGACTGGCGGCGATACCTGGAATTTGCTGCAATCCTTGCCAACGTCGGTGTGGTGGTGGCACACGCCAAACACCACCTGCACGCGTACTATCTCATCCGCAACTCCGAACTCATGGGCCTCACGGATCGTGAAGTGGAAATTATTGCGCAGGTGGCCCGCTACCACCGCAAGGGTGCGCCGAAGAGCGAACACGCCGAATTCGCAGCTCTTTCCACTGCTGACCAACGCATCGTGCGCAGCTTGGCAGGGCTGCTCCGCGTAGCAATTGGGCTAGATCGCACCTATGACGCACGCGTGAAGTCGGTTTCGACGAAACTCACTGCCGACGAACTGATTATTGCCATCAAGCCACGGGGCAAGAAGGCCGACGTATCACTCAATATTTATGCCGCGAACGAACGCAAGGGCCTGCTGTCTGAGGTCTTGCAACGCAAAGTGAAATTCACTGACGCAACGAGCGTCTAACAGGGCTTAAGCCTGCGGAGCGGCGTTGCCTTCAGGCTTGTCGTCCTTGGTGACGGCAGCGTTGCCTTCTGACAAGCCCTTTTTCAGTTCGCCCTGAGCGCGCCCGAGGTTACGAGCGATTTTGGGCAAACGAGAGCCGCCGAACAAGACCACTGCAAGAGCGATAATGATCCAAATTTCTGGTCCACCGGGCATGTGGGCACCCTACCAGCCGTGCTATCGCACAGCCAAGGCTTGTTTAGGCAGTGGCCGTGCTGCGGTTGGCCTGTGCGCGCTGACGACGCAAGCGACGACGCTCGCGCTCAGACAGCCCACCCCAGATACCAAACTTTTCCCCGTTGGCAAGCGCGTAATCCAGACATTGTTGACGCACTTCGCAACCTCGACACACTTCTTTAGCCTCACGGGTGGACGCACCACGCTCAGGAAAAAACAGGTCGGGGTCAACTCCTAAGCAGTTTGCTTGGTCTTGCCATGCGCGGTCGTCACCTTCCGACGCTTCGATTCGTTGACTCACGGACCCCTTCTTCCTAGCCATGCCCAAATAACAGCGTTGTCATTATGGCAGAAAGAAGGGTGTCTGCGCAAGTCGGAGCCCTCGTTGGTCAACTTGTTCGGTCAACTTGTTCGGTCAACTTGCCCGACGACGACCACTTGATCGCAGGAGTCGCTTGTGTTCCAAAAAGTCGACGAGCACATATTCACCCAGCGTTTCGGGCGTGGTAAAAAATGCCCGGCCTTTGTTGATCTCGGTGAGTTGTTCGATGAAACTCCGCAGGGCACCAGTGGCATCAAGCATGAAGGTGTTGATACGAATGTCATCACGAGTACAACGCATCACCTCGCGCAGCGTGGCTTCGATCGTGGCATAGGCCGGTGGATAGTTGAAATACACCTCACCGTCAGGGCGAATGTGAGCCGTGGGTTCCCCGTCGGTGATCATGATGATCTGTTTGGTGCCGCTCTGGCGAGCCAACATCCGGCGGGCCAAGGCAAACCCGTGCTGCATATTGGTGCCGTAAACGAAGTCCCACGACACCTCTGGCAGCTGCTCGGGGCGCAGCTCCCGAGCTGTTTCGCTGAACCCCACCAGACCCAAATAGTCACGGGGAAATTGCGAGCTAATCAAGGAGTGCAGTGCGGTCGCAACTTTTTTAGCAGGCAAAAAGTTGTCGCGCATCGGCATAGAAAGCGACAGGTCCACCATTAGCACCGTCGACGACCGCGTGACTTGTTCGGTCTGGTCAATTTCAAAGTCGTCTGGCGACAGCCGAAGCGGCAGCCCACCACCTTGTCGACGCAAAGTGTTGCGCAACGTTTGCTGGAGGTCCAAGTTGAACGGGTCGCCATATTCGTAGGCCTTGGTCTCGTGGGCGCGCTCATGACCTGTGCCAATTCGCTCGACACGATGCTGGCCGAGAGCGTCACGTTCGAGCTTGCCGAACAAGTCGCGCAGGGCCTGTTTACCAATACTGCGCAAACCGCGGGGGGTCAGCTCGAGGCGACCTTCTTTTTGGTCAATTAACCCTGCTTCGCGCAGGGTTTCGGTAAGCCGCGCCAACCGATCAAGCGACTCTGCGGATACATCCCCCAGTAGCTGGCGAACCTTGTCCAGATCGACTTCTTGCAAGGCGGCAGGTGACGTGGCATTCGACAAAAACCGCTCAAGGTCGTCTAGGTCGCTGAGTTCTTGCATGCTTTGTATTGCCTCAGCAAATGGCATTGGCTGGTCGCCACCAAATTGTTGGGAGTCTCCCCAGCCCATTTCCGGAAACATCTGTTGCAGGTTGGCGGCAAGCTGCGCCATGTGTTGGCCCAACTCGTTGTCACCAAGCATCTGGGCAGAAAGCTCTTGCAGTTCGGCGCGCTGCTCGGGCGTCATTGAATTGAGAATGGCTTGGGCGGCTGCCATGCGTTTGGCGATGAGCGCAAGTAGCTCGTCGAGAGTCGTGGGGTTCTCTGGGAAAAACCCGCCGAACTTGTTCATGAAGTTCTCAAACTGCGGATCCTCACCTCGTTGCCGGCGCTCAATCATCTCGTTGAGCGCTTTCATCATTTCGTTCATCTGCGCCAAACCCTCAGGGGTCATGTTCTCCATAGCGCTAGAGATTTGTTCAAATTGTCGTTGGGCCAACTGTTCTTGCAGACGTGCAGCTAGTTGCTCGAAGCGTTGTTGTGCCTCAGGTGATTGAAAGTCGTAATGCGACAGCGCCTCAATTTTTTGCGATAAGTCATTGGGCAGCAGATCGAGTTGCAAGCGACGCTCACCCGCGGACTCCCGTGCCACTTCGGCGCGACGCGTGTCGCCAGAGTCGTTGGCTGCCCGCTCGGCAGAGTCAACGGCGAGTCGCTCTTCGTCCACGATGTCGGCAAGTTCACGCGCCACGTCATCAAACTCGTGTCCCAAATTGCCTCGCTCGCGTATTTCTTGGCGCTTGGCACGCAGGCGCTCCAGGGTCTCGCGCAGGCCCTCTACATTGCGGCCATTGCGGTCTTGCATGCCTTGTTGCATGAGGCGGCGCAGTGCGGCGTTGGCATCACCATGGTGGATGAGCTCGTCAGAGATTTCGGCCATCAAGGCATCGGCGTCGAGGTCAAAGCCGCGTTGCGTGCCGTCCCAGCGTGAATACTGAAAACGAAGAGCCATGAGCGAACCGTAGCATTGAGGGCACGATGCGTTACCCACGCACGATCATTTTCGTCGACCTTTCTGGCTTCACGTCGTTTATTCAGCGCACGGATGACGAGCAGGCCAAAGCGATGCTTAAAGATTTCCGGGAGGTCTCCCGTGACCTGGCGTCCGAGGTGGGTGTGCGAATCGACAAGTTTCTTGGTGATGGCTTTATGGCGATTGCCGTTGACCAAAATGCGGGAGTGATTTTTTCGCTCGAGTTGCAGCGTCGCTTTGCCGAGCGTCTCGGCGAGCTGCGCCTTCGTATCGGTATCACCTCGGGTGACATCATCTTGTTCGAGGGTGAGGACTACATCGGCGACGCTCCGAACATGGCATCGCGTTTGTGCGACGAAGCAGCCAACTACGGCATTCTTTTGCCGACCGAACAAGCAGTGCATCTGCCCGAAGGAATCACCGCAGAACCAATTGGTTACTTCTCACTCCGCGGGTTTGACCAACCCGTGCATGCCTCACGGTTAGTGGGTATCGCCCCAACTACCTATCGCAATGACACCGACGAACACTGGACTCGCACGCCGTTCGCCGTGTAGGGCGATTTTCTACAAAGACCGCGTCACACAGCGGTGGTGCGCGAACGGTAGGTGGCTCGCGCGCCGGCTGAATCTTTGTTCAATCGCTTTGCAAGGTGAAGGCCTTCCAATACGAATTCCACGGCGCTTGCCACGGATGCTGGTGACTCGTTGCCATCCAGCAACGACAGTGCGAGCTTTTGCAACTCGGGCACCTGCTGGGCAAAGCCGAACAATTCACTAGACGACACGTCTTCGCCCGTGCTCACCACCGTGCCAGATTCGAACGCGGTAATGAGTTCTTTGGTTTTGTCTCCCGAGACCCTGCGCTTGTACACCTGTAGTACAGCGCCGCGCAAGATTTGTTCAAAGACTGCTCCCTCACGGCCGTCATCAACACTTTCAATCTCGATTTTTCCTGCTGTCGAGGCCACGAGAGCTTCCAGATCACTTACGCGCGGCGCCACCGTGGTTTCACCCGCTCGCAGGCCCCGCCGCACGGCATTGGCAGCCAGCAGTTCGTGATTGCTTACCGACACACGCACGCTCACGCCGCTGCGCTGGCTTACGTTGGCATTCGCACGGGCCAAGTGGCTGATCTGCGCCACGATCTCTTCCATAAATGCGGGATAGTGCACCTGTACGTCGCCGATCGCGGCTGGGCGTGCCTCTTGGCGCACGATCTGCATCTCGGTGGCCACATCAAGTGGATAGTGCGTGCGAATTTGGCTACCGAAGCGGTCTTTGAGCGGCGTGATGATGCGGCCGCGATTGGTGTAGTCCTCTGGGTTGGCCGACGCAACCAGCAGCACGTCAAGCGGCAGGCGAATCTTGTAGCCACGCACTTGCACGTCGCGTTCTTCAAGCACATTGAGCAGACCTACTTGAATTCGTTCAGAAAGGTCAGGCAATTCGTTGATGGCAAAAATGCCACGGTTAGTGCGCGGCACCAACCCGTAATGCAACGTGAGTTCATCACTCAAATATCTGCCCTCGGCCACCTTGATTGGGTCAACTTCACCAATCAGATCTGCAATTGATGTGTCGGGCGTGGCAAGTTTTTCACCGTACCGATCGTCGCGATGCACCCATGCAATTGGTGTGGCATCACCCTGCTCGGCGATCAAGTCGCGAGCATGACGCGAAACGGGTGCGTAGGGGTCGTCATTGATTTCGCTTCCGGCAACTATCGGCATCCACTCGTCAAGCAGGCCAGTGAGCGAACGAATGATTCGTGTCTTGCCCTGGCCGCGCTCACCAAGAAAAACAATGTCGTGCCCGGCAAGTAGTGCGTTTTGTAACTGTGGCATCACCGTGTCGTCGTAGCCAAGAATGCTGGCCGTGAGCGGCTCGTTGGCACGAATGCGCTGTACGGCGTTGCCCCGAATTTCTTCTTTGACTGAGCGCGAGACCCAGCCTGAAGCTTTCAGTTGGCTAAGTGTGGTGATTGGTGGTTTCATCGCCTCTCACCGTAGACCCTGCGACATCAGCCATCGGAGTCGTGCCGAAAATACACGCCAGATTGGCTAGTTGGTCTCTGCTACTTGGTCTTGGCCTTGTCGTTTGTAGAACGCAGCGCAGCCTTTGCTTGCGCAGCCTTTGCTTTTGCGGGTGGCTTCGTGCTGGTACCAGTTGCTGATTTGCCAGCGGGCGAAGGTGACGCTGATACGTCACCGGTTTGAGTAACTACAACAAATTGCATTTCGCTCACAGCAGCACCGTTTGCGGGCATCATCAGATTCTTTGCTTGTTCGGCGGTCACTGACCTGACGAGTGCGCCATTGTGGTACACGTGCACGAGTGCACCTTTGGGTGCGGTTACGGCCACACGTAGGTTGCCGCCGACCAATCGAACTACTGGCGCAAACTCACGCACACTCGTAGGCAACCTGGGTATCGCACTGCCGACTGCTGGACGAGCCCCTGCAGCCGGCATTTGCGAACGGGTTAATGGAACGGTTGCGGGAACAGCTGCGGGCACAGCAGTAGGCACAGTCGTAGGCACATTCATGGGCACAGTGGTGGGCACATTCCTCGGCACATTCGGTGGCACATTCGGTGGCGGCGTGCTGTCACCGCCGTCATCACCACCACCGTCATCACCGCGTGGCGGCGGTGGCGGTGTCGTTGGCGGTGTCGTTGTTGGTGGTGGCTCGTCTTCGGCAGTTGGCGCCGGCGTCAGCAGCGAATACACGAGTCGATTGAGAGAGCCCACGCCAGGGTTAGTGACCACATTGCGGGTCGACGAAGTCGCAATTGCTGCCGCAACATCAGCCGGGGTCAGGGCTGGGTTCTGCCCCAGCGCCAGTGCAGCCACACCCGCCACGTGGGGCGCAGCCATTGATGTGCCCGAGAACGTACGTGTCGCACTGTCGTTGGTGTGACCAGCCGAAGTGATATTTGACCCGGGTGCAAACACATCCAAACAAGCCCCAAAGTTAGAAAACGACGAACGCTCATCTGTTGATGTGGTGGAGCCAACTGTGATTGCTAATGGCTCACCAGCTGGCGAGACCTGGCACGCATTCAGGTTGGAATTGCCGGCGGCAACTACGAACGACACACCGTCTGCCACACCGCGCGCAACAGCCAGATCAAGAGCTGCGGAACGCGATCCACCCAGGCTCATGTTGGCCACGGCAGGTACGCCTGCTTGGTGGTGGGTGATGATCCAGTCGATGCCCGCGATGATGTCAGAAGTGCTGGCAGAACCACTGCAATTCAAGACGCGAACAGGCACGACGAGCGCCGCTGGCGCAACGCCATAATTGGTGCCAGCGACCGTTCCAGCCACATGGGTGCCGTGACCGTGACAGTCTTGCGACCCGTTTCCATCACTGATGGTCGAGAATCCTGTGGCCACACGCCCAACCAACTCGCTGTGGGTCGAACGCACACCGGTATCAATCACGTACACAGTTACACCAGCACCAGATTGTGCTCGGGTGTATCGCGAGTCGAGTGGCAGGCTGCGTTGGTCGATGCGATCGAGGCCCCATGAAAGCGTGGTGACACCCTCAGTAGGCCCACTGCTCGGGGTAATCGGCTCGGATGCAAGCGAGGCGTCGCTGGTGCCGGCACTATTCGTGGCAGTGACTACGAAGGTGTAGGCAGTTCCGTTGGTGAGGCCAGTGATTTCGCAAGTGAGAGCCCCAGCAGTGATGCAGGTGCGACCACCTGGCGAAGCCGTGGCGGTATAGGCCGTAATTGCGGCACCACCGTCGCTGGATGGAGTTGACCAATAGACCGTGGCCCTGGCGTTGCCACCGACGGCGCGCACGTTGCGCGGCACATCAGGTTTTTCGGCGGGTGCTGATTCAGAAAAGCGCCAGTTCAACACGGTGCTCCCCGTGCGAGCGCCGTAGCCGTCAATGGCAACCCAATACGTGGTACCAATTACCGATGCCAATTCGACTCGACTCCAGTTGCCGCCACTGGCGTCGTCGTTGGCAATCACGGTCGTGAGTGCATTGACCGCCGACCCGGTGTACACACCGAGCAAGGTGTCGAAATTGCTGCCGTAGGTGTCGATAACGACGCTGCCCGCGCGCGCAAGGCTGAATGAATACCAAATCGATGCCGCGCCTCCGTAGCCACCGTGGTTCGGCTCGCCGGGTTCACGCGTGGCCGATCGAGTTGAAGTCGTCAGTCGCACGGCCGCCCCTGCCAGACACTCGCTTTCGCACACGATAGGAACTGCCCCGCTGAAGGCATCGTTGACCAACGCAGCCATTGGCACCACTCCACTAGACACGGTTGATGCAGCACCACGACCTGCTGAGTTGACCGCACTCACGCGGAAGATATGAATCACGCCGACGGCAAGTCCTCGCAAGTTGGCAAAGGTTGCGGTGCTTGTTCCGTCGGCAAAGACGCTCCACGAAGTGGCCCCGTCGGTGGAATACTCCACGACGTAGTCGGTAATCGGCGCCCCGCCATCACTCGCTGGGCCATCCCAGTCAAGTTCGACGACTGCAGGTGTCGCCGTACCCACCACATTGGTCGGTTGGCCTGCAACAGCAGGAGTAAGAGGCACAAGTGGGTCTGTTGCTTCAGAGGCCGAACTCGTGCCAACGGCGTTGTACGCCCTTACCCGGAAGATGTGCGCCAAACCGTCGGTCAGGTCGGTGACGGTGCGCGACATGTATTGACATACGCAACCTTCGACACCCGTGTTGACCGGCCACGTTGTCCATGAAGTGCCGGCATCGACCGAGTATTCGATCGTGTAGCCACGAATTGCACTACCCCCATCAGAAAGTGGTCTTTCCCAGCGCAGCATGATGCTGCGTGGGCGTGCTTCAACGGCCCGCACGTCTTCGGGCTCGCTCGAAATTCCCGCAGCGCGTGGCGAGGTGGGGCTAGATGGTTCGGAGTTGCCGTTGGAATTCGTGGCGCGCACACGGAAGCGGTACTCGGTCCCCGATACCAAGTCGTAGGCCGTGGCGAACCATATGCCCCCGTGCCGCCCGCCAAGGCCGGTGAGGCGTGATGTTGACCAGTTGACACCATCTGTCGACTGTTCCACTACATAGCCCGTGATGAAGCCACCTCCGTCGGTGGTGGGAATGAGCCACTCGAGGCCAATCGACGTCGCCATGACCGAGGTAACGATGAGGGCGCGGGGTGAACTTGGCGAATTTACCTGCCATGGCACTGCTGCTGCTGAACTCGATACACCGCCACTGCCAACTACATTGAGCGCACTTACTCGAAACGTGTGTGTAACGCCGTTCACCAGCCCCGTGACCGTGGCAGTCAACGCAGTCGACACACCGTCGTCAAAGGTTGACCAAACGCTGCCACCATCGGCTGAAAATTCCACGATGTAATCAGTGATTGCTGACCCGCCATTGGCGGTCGGCGCCGTCCAGCGCAAGGCAACTTGGGCAGCACCAGCAGTGGCGACCAAGCCAGTCGGCGCCGTCGGCACACCGACAACTGCTCGAGCAACTTCGCTGGCCGGGCTGTTACCACTGGCGTTCACTGCGCTAACACGGAACGAATAGGAAATTCCATTCGTCAGACCACTCACCGTTGCGGTGGTGGCAGTCGTGACTCCGTCGGCGAATGTGGTCCACGTTGCGCCGTTGGTGGAAGAAAACTCGATGAGATAGTCGGTGATGCTCCCAGAGCCAGTTTGGGTTGGTGCAATCCACGTAAGAGTTGCCTGACCCACACCACCAACTGCAACCAGCGACTGTGGAGCACTCGGTGCCTCGGGTGTTGGGGGCATCCAGCGCGCGTGGGTGTAGAGCAAACGATTGACTGATCCCACACCCGGATTAGTCACCAAGTCAGGGGTGGCATATGCGGCGAGTTCTTCCATTACTTGAGCCGGCGTGCGCGACGGATTCTCTTCAAGCATCAATGCTGCGGCACCAGCCACATGTGGGGCTGCCATGGAGGTGCCCGACAACGAGCGGATGTCGGATGACGAACGGTGAAAGGCTGAGGTGATTGCCGAGCCGGGGGCGAAAATGTCGAGGAGCGGCCCGAAGTTTGAATACGAGGCGCGACCATCAGTCGACATCGTGGCGCCAACCGTGATAGCTAATGGCTCGGAGGCTGGAGAAAATGTTGAAGCATCGCGGTTGC
>JBILFO010000083.1:0-7375 GCA_044351505.1 Ilumatobacteraceae bacterium | reverse complement strand
TGCCGCCGGCCACGAAGTGGTGGTGTTGGACAAAGGACGCTCGAGCGGTGGACGATGTGCCACACGCAGAATTGGCGCCGCAGTAGTCGATCACGGAGCACAGTTCTTCACTGCCCGCAGTGATGAATTCACCGCGCAAGTGCAGCACTGGTTGGGTGGTGGCATCGCCTACGAGTGGTGTCGTGGGTTCGGCGCAGGTGACGGACACCCCCGCTATTGCGGAACCAACGGCATGACCACTATTACCAAACACTTGGCGCAAGGACTCGACATGCGCTGTGCGCAGATGGTGTTCAACATCGAGCGCCACGACAAATCCTGGCGTGTACGAATGGATGACGGAACCCACATTGATGCCGATCAAGTGGTGGTTACCTGCCCGGTGCCACAGACAATTTCGCTACTGGTGAATATCGAGCTGGCGATCCCCGATGCGATTCGCACCATTGAATACGACAAAACCATCGCAGCACTCGTGGTGGTTGATGGCGTGACTGCCGTGCCCGCTCCCGGCGGCGTACAGGACGGTGACTCAACGTTTTCATTCGTTGCCGACAATTTGCTCAAAGGTGTGAGCCCCGTTCATGCACTCACCCTGCATTGCAATGCTGCATTCAGCGAAACACATTGGTGGAACGATGCAACCGTCACCCATGAGCTGGTGATGAGTGCAGCCCGTGACTGGATTGGCGCCGCAACAGTGGTGGAACATCAACCCAAGCGGTGGCGAATGGCTACCCCACGCACCACTTGGCCGGAGCGATGCTGGTCACAAGACGGCATTGTGTTGGCTGGCGACGCATTTGGCGGGCCGCGCATCGAGGGTGCCGTGCTCTCGGGTCTCGCCGCCGCGCAACGAGTGCTCGACTACTGAGCAGTGTTATAGGTGCGTGTTATAGATCAACGAGTGAGTCAAGCAGCGCCCGCGGTGCACGTTGTAGCGCATCAGTAGCTGCGCTAACGGGCAACTTCGCGCATTCTGCTTCGGCAATGGCCACATAGTTGCGCGCCGAGTCGAGGGCGGCAGCAAGGCCACCACCATTGCGCACGATCTTGAGCGCTTTGGTTCGCTCTTTGGCGGTCAGAGGTGAACCGAGCAAGTCATACAGTTCGCGAGACTCAGCAGAGTCGACGGCCAACGTCAACAGCACCGGCAAGGTATAGACGCCTTCTTCCATGTCGTGGCCGGCGGGCTTGCCCAACTGTTCGTCAGTCGACACCACATCCAGCACGTCGTCGACAATTTGAAACACCATGCCATAGGCATCAGCGATGTTGGTGATTGTGTCGGTCACTTGGCGTGAATGGCCAGCCATCAATGAACCGATTCGCGCCGACGTCGCAAACAGTGACGCAGTTTTGCCTTGGATACTCACCAGATATGACGGAACGGTGCGGCCCCGATCGTAGGTATGGCGCAGCTCTTCGACTTGGCCTTCACACAAGCGCCCAATTGTTCGCGCCAGTAGTCCCGACACTTCGTTGCCCAACGATGCGGCAATTTCTGATGCGCGTGCCAGCAAAAAATCGCCAGCGACGATGGCCTGCAGATTGCCCCACTTGGCATTTACTGTTTCAACGCCGCGACGGGTGGTGCTTTCGTCCATGACGTCATCGTGGTACAGCGAGCCAAGATGCACGAGCTCGCAAGAAATCGCGCCGTGAATTACTTCAAGTGAAACAGGGCTATCCGTGCCGACTTGAGCAGCGGCCACCGCCAACACGGGGCGCAGACGCTTGCCACCGGCCACGATGAGGTGCGATGCAATCTCGGTGAGGTATGCATCAGCAGTGTGCACCGAGGCACGCAACGCAATTTCAATGCGCTCGCGATCGCTGGTCATCAACGGTAAATCAAGTAGCGGCGACGCCAAGTTCACGCTTTCAGGCTATGCGTGGAGCACGCCTGCCGTGGTACGCAGCATGCCGGTGCGCCGCGGGGCTGCTTAGAAAGATGTCACAAAATGCCGTTTTGCGTGCGTGACTTGTTTGCGGGTCTTTCACGAGCTCGTCACAATCGGCCAAGTGGTCGTGGGGGTACACTTTTCCTACCTACCGAATCTCTACCAACCCAGCAAGGCGGTAAAAGCAGTGTTCGAACGTTTCACCGACAGGGCCCGGCGAGTGGTCGTGTTGGCCCAAGAAGAAGCGCGTCTGCTCAACCATTCATATATCGGTACCGAACACATCCTCTTGGGGCTTATCCACGAAGGTGAAGGAGTAGCTGCAAAAGCGCTCGAGGCACTCAATATCTCGCTCGAGGCCGTGCGCGCTCAAGTCGAAGAAATTATTGGACAAGGTGGATCATCGCCTTCCGGGCACATTCCATTCACCCCACGCGCCAAAAAGGTGCTCGAGCTGTCGTTGCGCGAAGCCCTGCAGTTGGGGCACAACTACATCGGTACCGAACACATTCTCCTCGGGCTCATTCGCGAGGGCGAGGGCGTCGCGGCCCAAGTGCTCGTCAAGTTGGGTGCCGACTTGTCTCGAGTTCGCCAACAAGTCATTCAACTACTGAGCGGTTACGAAGGTGCTGGTGGTGAAGGCAAGGGCGAGCCGGTTGGCGCCAAAGAAACGGCAAGCGAAAAAGGTGGCAGCCAGATTCTTGATCAGTTCGGCCGCAACCTCACCCAGTTGGCGCGCGACAAGAAGCTCGACCCAGTAATTGGTCGACAGCGCGAAATGGAACGCGTCATGCAGATTCTTTCGCGGCGCACAAAAAACAACCCGGTGCTCATCGGAGAACCCGGCGTCGGCAAAACAGCCATCGTCGAAGGTCTCGCTCAGCGCATCGTCGCCAACGAAGTGCCCGAAACGTTGACCAACAAACAGCTCTACACACTTGACCTCGGTGCCCTCGTCGCTGGTAGCCGCTACCGCGGTGACTTTGAAGAACGCCTCAAGAAAGTGCTCAAAGAAATTCGCACGCGCGGCGACATCATCCTGTTCATCGACGAAATCCACACTCTGGTCGGCGCCGGTGCTGCAGAAGGTGCAATCGATGCAGCCTCAATTTTGAAGCCAATGCTCGCCCGCGGAGAACTGCAGACCATCGGTGCCACCACGCTCGACGAATTCCGCAAGCACTTCGAAAAAGATGCAGCGCTCGAACGACGCTTCCAGCCTGTAAAAGTTGACGAGCCATCGGTGGCGCACACGATTGAAATCTTGAAGGGCATCCGCGACAAGTACGAAAGCCACCACCGGGTGACCATCACCGACCAGGCACTCGTCGCCGCAGCCAACATGGCCGATCGCTACATCTCGGATCGCTTCCTGCCGGACAAAGCGATCGATCTCATTGACGAAGCCGGCAGCCGTCTGCGCATCATGCGTATGAAGACCCCGCCTGACTTGAAAGAAATTGAAAACAAGATCAAAGACATCCAAGCTGCCAAGAAGAAGGCAGTCGAAGACCAGCGCTTTGAAGAAGCCGGAAAATTGCGTGACCAGGAACGCACCCTGCTGGATGAGCGCGCCCAAAAAGAGGCAGACGTCAAAGCCCAAGGCATCAACCTGTACGACGAGGTCAACGAAGAGGCAATCGCTGAAGTGCTGAGTGTCTGGACGGGCATCCCGGTCTACAAACTCACCGAAGAAGAGACTGCAAAATTGCTCAACATGGAAGCTGAGCTGCACAAACGCGTCATTGGCCAAGAAGACGCCATTAGAGCGGTCAGCCAAAGCATTCGTCGCACACGTGCCGGGCTCAAAGACCCGAAGCGTCCGAGCGGATCGTTCATCTTCTTGGGCCCAACTGGTGTGGGCAAGACCGAACTAGCCAAGACATTGGCTCAGTTTTTGTTCGGTGACGAAGACGCCCTGATTTCGCTCGACATGAGTGAATACATGGAAAAGCACACGGTCAGTCGTCTCGTCGGTTCGCCTCCGGGATACGTGGGCTACGACGAAGGTGGCCAACTCACCGAAGCCGTACGCCGCAAACCATTCTCGGTTGTGCTCTTTGACGAAATCGAAAAGGCACACGCCGACGTGTTCAACACTCTGCTGCAGATTCTCGAAGAAGGTCGTCTCACCGACGCCCAAGGCCGCACCACCGACTTCCGCAACACGGTAATTATCATGACGTCGAACCTTGGAACGCAGGATCTGCGCAAAGCCAATGTCGGGTTCGGCAAGAACGACGAAGCAATGTCGTACACACGCATGCAGGCCAAGGTAAACGAAGCTCTGAAGGTGCACTTCCGACCCGAGTTCTTGAACCGCATCGATGAAGTGATCGTGTTCCACGAACATACCCAGCAAGCCGTCGTGTCAATGGTGGACCTCATGAGCAAGCGCCTTGTGGGTCAACTCGAAGGCCTCGGCTTGGGTCTTGAACTCACCGACCCTGCCAAAGAAT
Organism: Ilumatobacteraceae bacterium; assembly: GCA_044351505.1. Classification (GTDB taxonomy): domain Bacteria; phylum Actinomycetota; class Acidimicrobiia; order Acidimicrobiales; family Ilumatobacteraceae; genus F1-60-MAGs027. The sequence goes on along the minus strand of JBILFO010000083.1, from coordinate 3,012 downwards.
TGCTCGCCAAGCGTGGCTACGACCCACAACTAGGTGCTCGTCCATTGCGTCGTGCACTGCAACGCATGATCGAAGACCCACTATCAGAGCGACTCCTAAACAAGCAGTTCGTTGCTGGCGAAATCGTGGTGGTCGGAGTTGAAGATGACCCCGAAAACCCGGGCGAACAACGCATCACATTCACTGCAGTCGAGGGCTTCAAGCCACCTGTAGGTATCGATCTCGCAGGGGCAGGCGAAGGCGGCAACGCCACCAGCGAGTGAATACTTCCGGCGGATTCATCCGTCGCACGGTGAGGACGGTTACGGTTCTCAGCGCAGTCAGCAAGGTTGGAATTGGTCTCGCGCTGGCAGTGGTCGTGCTGTCGGGCTGTCGAGTGGATCTTGCAACGAGTGTGACCGTGGCCCAAAACGGCAGTGGCACTATTTCGGTGGTTGTTGCTGCGGATGCTGACGCCGTGCGCAACGCACCAGAATTAGCAACCTCGCTCAATGTTGACGACTTGCGGGCAGCAGGTTGGACTGTCGATGTGCAAGACCCGGCAGCAAACGGTGGCTTGTCAGTTGTTGCTGCCCGAACCTTTGCGACAGTTGACGAAGCATCACTATTTTTGACACAACTTTCCGGCGACAATGGGCCACTGCGCAACATCGCACTCACCCGCACGGGCGGGGTCAACGATGCTTCGTATCAGTTCAGCGGCGTTGGTGGATTACCCAAGGGCTTGGCAGGGTTCGCTGATGCCGACGCGCTCACGGTATTGGGTGAGGCACCTTTTGCTGCGGCACTCGCTGAACAAGGCGGGGTGCTCGGCGATGTGCTGGGTGTTTCTCTCGCACTCACGCTGCCTGGCGAACCCGGTGAGATTGGTGAGACCACAGCGACTATTGCGCCACGACAAGCCGACGATGCTTCCACTACCTTCACCTGGAATCTTGCCCTTGGCTCCAGCGATAGCCCCCTTACTGCCTTTACGCGTGACCGCGACGTTTCGGCAATGGTGGCTTGGTACGTAGCTCGCGGATTGTTGGTGTTCATGATCGTGCTAGTTGCTGCAGCAATGGCATACATCGCCACGGTGGTGTACCGCCGAAGCCGCTCAACACCCGCGTCGTAGAGTTGGCGCGTGCCACGTCTTCGAACCGTCTACATCTGTTCGGCATGTATGGCCCAACACCCAAAGTGGAATGGCCAGTGCACCACATGTAGCGCCTGGAACTCCTTGGTCGAAGACGTAGTGGGTGGCGACTCGCCAGTGGTCTCGAAGACAGTTGCTGTCAGCCGTTCCCTCAATTCCGCTAGCCAGCCACTCCCCATCGGCGATATTGCTCACACCTCGGCTGCAGCAACCCCCACCGGCATCAGCGAATTTGATCGAGTGCTCGACGGCGGTCTCGTGCCCGGCTCGGTCACCTTGGTGAGTGGTGAACCTGGCATTGGCAAATCCACGTTGCTCCTACAGATTATTGGGGCGTGGTCTGGCGTGGCGTTGTATGTGAGTGCCGAAGAGAGTGCCCAACAGGTTCGCCTACGTGCCGACCGGATTGGCGTTAACGGCCCGAGCACCTTGCTGGTGTCAGCCATGTCACTCGGAGACATCGTGGCAGCCATCGACAAAGTCAAACCCACTCTTGTGGTGATCGACAGCGTGCAAACAATCGCCGATGAAACTGTCGAGTCGGCACCAGGTTCAGTCACCCAGGTGCGAGAGTGCGCATTCCGACTCGTGCAAGAAGCCAAGGCTCGCAACGTGGCAATTATTCTGGTGGGCCACGTCACCAAAGATGGCAACATCGCTGGCCCGCGGTTGCTCGAGCATGTGGTCGACACCGTCATTTCGTTCGAAGGTGATCGCCTGCACTCATTGCGCATGGTGCGAGCGGTGAAGCACCGTTTTGGCACCACCAATGAACTCGGACTATTTGAAATGACCGAACAAGGTTTGCTGGGCGTGCCTGACGCCAGCAACATGTTGCTGGCAGATCGTCAACATGGTGTTGCTGGTTCAGTGGTGGTGCCAACCATTGATGGCCAGCGGCCGTTGCTGGTCGAAGTACAAGCGCTCACTACCAGGGTCACCACTGGTGTGACCCCACGGCGCAGCGCACAAGGTGTCGAGTCGTCCCGCTTGGCAATGTTGCTGGCCGTGCTCGAGCGCCGCGCCGGTATCCCCTTCACATCGCTCGAGGTGTACGCATCCGTTGTCGGGGGTGTGCGGCTCAACGACCCAGGCAGCGACTTGGCAATGTGCTTGGCCTTGGCATCGGCTGCACTTGATAAACCAGTGCATGCAGACATGGTTGCCTTGGGTGAAGTGGGGCTCGGTGGAGAAATTCGCCATGTCACCCACCTCGAGCGACGCATCATCGAAGCAGAGCGAATGGGATTCAAGCGAGTGCTCATCCCCGCCAACAGCAAAGCCCCCGAGCTACAGCGGGCGTCACTGTTGCGGGCTGCGACAATCAGCGATGCCATCGCCCTCGCCTTCTAGGGTTGCTGCGTGCGAGTTGCAGTCATGTCACCGACGTACAACGAACGTGACAATGTCGACGATTTTCTCCAGCGAGTACTTGCTGCAGTTCCGTCGGCTGACGTATTTATTGTTGACGACAACAGCCCTGACGGCACCGGTGATCGAGTTCGCGAGCACGGCGCAACAAACCCCAAAGTGCATCTCGTTGCTCGCCACGGCCCACGTGGCTATGCCGCGGCAAGCCGCGAGGGCCTTACGCAAATAGCCGCGGCCGGCTACGACGTGATTGTCACCATTGACTGCGATCTCTCCCATGATGCACGGGTTATCCCCACCATGCTCGAGCGCATCGCCCAAGGTGCCGACATAGTCGTCGGCTCGCGATACGTATCTGGTGGAGGTGTCAGCAACTGGTCACTGGGCCGGCGCCTGCTTTCGCGATGCGGCAACTGGTACACCGCAGTCATGCTGGGTGTCGGTGTGCGTGACTGCACGACGGGTTTTCGCGCCTATCGCGGCGACATCATCCGAGCCGGAAC
>JBILFO010000082.1:0-7391 GCA_044351505.1 Ilumatobacteraceae bacterium | reverse complement strand
ATGGCTGGTCTACATCGCTCGGTATTCATTGAGGCACGTTCACTCGTTCATGTGCGTTCGGTGGAGTGCAATGTGGACTACGACCACCTCACCGCAACTGGAAGCGCGACGGTAACCACCGAGGTGGCGTTCATCGGTGAGCCGACCGCTGGGGTATCGGTTCAGATGTGGTTTGAGGAGCTATCTGGAAAAAAACTTGGCGAACCAATCATCAGTGATGTGCCATATCAATACACCCAGCGCTATGTGTTCGCTGGTCACCGCGCCACTACTCAGTTTTCATTACCCAATGTGCGCGCGTGGTCGGCTGAAGACCCACATCGGTATCGATTGATTATCAAGTTGATTCAGCGAGGCATCGCTCAACGAGAATTCACTTCTCTCGTCACCGGGTTTCGGCGCATTCGCATTGAAGCTGGCGAAGTGCGGGTGAATGGCCGAAGCATCACGATTCGTGGCGCCAATCGCCACGACCATCATCCAGAGCGCGGCAAAGCAGTGACCCGCAACGACATGCTCGCTGATGTGCTGGCGATGAAGCGACACAACTGCAACGCAGTGCGCACGAGCCATTACCCCAATGACCCGGCCTTCCTTGATTTGTGTGACGAGCACGGTCTGTATGTGGTGAGTGAAGCAAATATCGAATCGCACGCCTACAACACCTCGCTCTGTGATGATGAGCGATTTCTGGCAACGTGGTTGGCGCGCGGTGCACGGATGGTGGTGCGTGACCGTCATCATCCGAGCGTGATTTTTTGGTCGTTGGGTAATGAGTCGGGCTTTGGTACCAATCACGATGCTTTAGCGGCGCTCATTCGTTCGCTTGACCCGACACGACCACTGCATTACGAAGGTGCCATCTTTCATGTCCGCAATGGCGAAACTGAGGTGTGGCGCAACGGTGGGCGCAACGCCACAGACGTGGTGTGTCCGATGTATCCGTCGATTCAATCCATCGTGGCGTATGCCCGTAGCGGTGCTGATCGTCCGCTGGTGATGTGCGAGTACAGCCACGCGATGGGCAATTCCAACGGTTCACTCGCCGACTATTGGAGTGCTATCGAAAACGAACCACTGCTCGCCGGTGGCTTCGTCTGGGAATGGAAGGATCACGGCCTGCGCCAAGATGTTGACAACACGGGCAAAGCCAAAGACACAGGCAAAGTCAGAGGCAAAAGCAGAGGTCGTGGCAAGAGCACCGACTGGCGTTACGCCTACGGCGGGCAGTTCGGTGACACACCCAATGATGGCAATTTTGTTGCTGATGGCGTGAATGCCCCCGACCTCACCCCGCACCCGGTGATGCGCGAGTTGGCGTGGGTGTATCGACCAGTTGCTGTGACAGCAATCGGCACGACTCAGTTTGTGGTGCACAATCGGCAGTCACACGTCGGGCTTCGCGCATTGCACGGCACACTCAGCGTGTTGGTCGCTGGCGTAATGGTGCACGAAGAAGCAGTTGATATCGATGTGCTCGCATTGCAGCAAGCCACTTGCAACTTCTCATCTGCGGCGGTGGCCGCGATGGAGGCCGGACAGCCCAGCGAGACCGTCACGGTGCAGTTCCGGTGGATGCAACGCACCGAAACGGCGTATGCGCCGGCAGGGCATCTGGTGGCTTGGGATGAAATTGAAGTGCGTGCACCGCAATCAAAAAACAACTTTGTTAATACTGGTGCGACTACTCATCAGCTGCCTGCCGACAGCGATTTTTCCGCACCAATCCGTCTGGCACTCATGCGGGCCACCATTGACAACGACGGCTACAAGGTGATGCCTGGTTTTGGTGAGGCTCATCACATCGGTGGGCGAGCACTTGCTCGCTGGACGCGTCAGGGGATACTCGCCGACACCATTCCCACAGGTGTGCAACATGTGCAGCGGCGCGAGGTGCAGTCCGACTCGAGTGTGGTGTATCACCATCGCGTGACGGTGCCTGAGCCACTCACTGGTTTGCCGCGGGTGGGTATGCGGTTTGCCCTCCCACCGCAATTCACTCATGTGCGATGGTTTGGTCGTGGACCGCACGAAAATTACCCAGATCGCAACGCCAGTGCGATGCGCGACGTGTGGGCGCGTGAACCAGATGAGTTGCCCTACATCGTGCCGCAAGAATTTGGTTTACGCACCGATTGTGAGTGGATTGAATTCGTTGCCCAAGATCGCACGTTGCGAATCGACGCGCTGTCACCCGCCACCTTGCACTTCAGTGCGGTGCACCACACCCCGCTGCAGCTGTTTGAAGCACTCGATGTGACGCAACTCGAACGCAGTAAAGATCTTGTCGTGCACCTAGATGTGGCCCATCGTGGGCTTGGCACCGCAAGTTGCGGCCCCGATGTCGACCCGCGCTACGAAGTTGCCGCGGGCACCTACGAGTTCAGTTACGTGGTGCGGCGAATCTGAAGTTGACGATCGTCGGCGGTCATACAGCGGCCATCGCTAGTGCGAAAGCGCCATCCGTGCAGGGTGCAGACAATTTCGTCTCCCTCGAGTGAACCAAACGTAGAGAGGTCGGCTTTGCGATGCGGGCAATAGCGCTCGAGGGTGAATTCGCCGATTTGAATTTCTTCACTTGGTGTTGCTTGTGCTCCCAGTCGACGTTGCGCCTCGGCCTCGGCGCGGTCGATGCGCTCCACAGAGAGGCTTTTGAAGAAGTTGTAAAGATATTCATTAAACGCACCTGCCCGCCAGGCAGTGAAGCGACACGATAAAAACAACGAGTTCGACCAGTCGACTGCATATTCGCTGAGCACCTTTTCCAGCAGTTCGGGGGCAATATCAAAGCGAAACTGAAATAGTTCACCAGCATGCAGGCGCACGGTGCCTGCTTCAAAGTCGATGAAGACAGCTTCATCACCAATACGCAGCAGACAGCCACCACCCACACCGCTGCGCAAGGTTGGGGCGCGCAACAACAAAGGCTCCCACCAGGCTGCAAGGCGAGGTTGAAACGGTGACTTCTTGGCCGGCCACGCCGCTTTGTGTTGCGCAAGCCATGGCTGCCAGTGGGTTTGATAGTTGCGCAGGTACTCGCGCTTGTTGGCAAACGGCGCGTGAATGTCAATCGGAGGATGCACCACACTGACTGCACCTTGCACAACTGTCACCGTGGTGCCCGGCACGTTGAGTGCGGCGTGGCGGCCAACATCTGTGAGCCGCGCGATGAAACGTGTTTGATCGGGGAAGATCGACACCTCGTCGCCATTGATCATGTTGTAGCCAAAGAGTTCATCATCCAAAAAACATGGTGGGCCAGCCGATGGCACTACGACGGTGGCACCGATGGCCTCAACATAATGTTCGGCACGCACAAATTGACTCTCCACCTTGGCTGCAGCTTGGGTTTGACGCACCGCTACAGGTTCGTCGTACACCATCGGATACCAGATGGCGCCGCTGTATTGCAGCCAGTGTTGATCAACGGGCCCGTGGGCGGCGAGTGCGCGCGGGTTGTGTGTGCGGCAGTCGTTTTGATTCACCAACCGTGACACGCCGTCGCTCACCATGATGGCCGAGTCACCGCCTGGGCCATCGGTGATTGATGACTCAACATGAATCGCAATACTGAGGCCGTCACCCAGGTGTTGCTCGACACCGTCACGGGTGGTGACAAAGTTGGAGAACCCGAGCTGGGTTAAGCGGCGGCGTAGTTCATCGGTCGGAAAGTCAGGCAACAGCACACGGGTGGATTTATCCATGCGGTCACGCAGGAACGGGTCATCAAAATGGTCTCCGTGCAGATGCGACACATATAGATAGTCAGGCGCACACACTGCTGCCATGGTCTCGGAGTCGAGTTGGTCGTTACGTGGGAAAGGGAACCAAGCGCCGAGAAAAGCTGGCTCGAACCACGGGTCGCACACCAATGTTGCTTGGCGACAACGAATCAGGATTCCGGCGTGCCCAAGCGAAGTTGCCTGTAAGGGCGTTGGCGATGCCGAGCGCATCAACGAATCAGGCAACCGGTGGGTCGGTGAATTGCTGGCCGTTGCGCGAGACGTGTTCGGTCCAGGTGGTGCCGTTCCAGTAGCGCAGTTCAAAGCGACCTGATGGATCTTTGTACCAAGCAGCAGGCACGGCCGGTGTAGTGGGGCCGGCAGTGTGAGCCGAGGCATAGCCCGAAGTGCTACTCAAGGCATTGTTCGCATCGGTTGCGACTGGTGCGTTCGAACTAGTCACAGTCGTTACTGCCCGTTGAGCGGTGGGGCGACGCAGAAATGCACAGAATCTTCCGTCGCTGGTGGTCGTGATCGACACCACTTCCCATCCCTCGGATGATTTACGTGTGAGTTCGGCAGCAAGGCCTTCAGGGCTGGCATTAAACGGATTGAACGCCGCGTATTCGAACATGGGTGGCAGGCTAATGGCTGCTCATAGCCTTGACAGCGTGACGAAAGCACGTCGTGTCGGCTATTTCGGCCCAGCCGGAACATTTACCGAACAGGCCCTGGTCACCCAGCCCGATCTTGCCGCACTTGAGCGTGTGCCGTTGCGAACGGTTCCTGATGTCTTGGATGCGGTTGCGGCCAACGAAGTGGACCTGGGCTTTGTGCCGATTGAAAAATCGATTGAAGGCACGGAGAACTTCACCCAAGACGCACTCGTCTTTGACCACGATTTGTTGATTCAACGCGAAGTGGTGCTTGACATCGAACACTGTTTGGTGGTGCGCCCCGGCACGACATTGGGCGACATCAAGGTGGTGTTGTCGATTCCGGTTGCCACAGCGCAGTGCCATGCATATCTACGCCAATCGTTGCGAGATGTGGATGTGCATGCGGCAAATTCCACTGCTGAAGCAGCCCAGTTGGTGTCTCAAGACGCTGGACGCAGCATGGCGGCAATCGCGCCGGCCAATGCCGCAGGTCTCTACGGGCTCGAGGTGTTGGAGCGCAACATCGCCGATCACGAGGGCAACCAAACACGCTTTGTGCTGGTGGGCAATCAACAGATTCCGGCCCGCACGGGGCACGATAAAACAGGTGTCGTGGTGTTTCAGCGAGCTGATGAACCAGGCAGTTTGATCGGCATTCTGCAGGAATTTGCCGCTCGGCGCATCAACATCACGCAACTGCTCAGTCGACCCACCAAGCGTGGTGGGCTTGGTGACTATTGCTTCATCATTTACGCCGATGGCCATGTGGCCGATGAACTGATGGCTGACGCATTACGTGACTTGCGCACCAAACAAGGTGACGTGAAATTTCTTGGCTCGTATCCTGCCGCTGGTCAACACACGCAGTCGGTGCGGGAACACGCCGATCAACGTGGGCGTGATGCTGATGACTGGCTGAATGACATTCGTACACGCATTCATCGTTGATCGACGCGCGCAGATAGCGTTACGGTCGGAACGATGGCAGAGCGGACGATTGCACCTGTCTTGAAAACAGGCGGCCCACAAGGCTCGGGGGTTCGAATCCCTCTCGTTCCGCCAAGAACATAAGTCGGTACACTCACAGCACGGTTAATTGCTGTTGTTTCAGATTCATGGAGAGGTGCCAGAGTGGCCGAATGGGGCGCCCTGCTAAGGCGTTGTTCGGGTAAACCGGACCGAGGGTTCAAATCCCTCCCTCTCCGCCAACCTATGCGCTATTTGTGTTGCTCGGGGCGCAAGCAGGTAGCGATCATTATTGCCGCAATCATGCTGGCGATCACTTTTGCCCTCGCACCAGTGCCCTTCAGCGCTCCGCCAGCATCGGCAGCAGCCTGCACTCGGCAACACTCGGCAAAGCCGAACGACTCGTGGTCACGATTGGCCGCGCGCTTCAAGCTGTCGTTGCGCGAACTGCTGGCGATGAATTCGGCATCATCGAGCACGGCGATTTTTATAGGTGACACGATCTGTGTTTCGCAGCAACCAATTGTCACGCAGCAACCAGTTATAACGCGGCCAACCGAGACCTACACCCGGCGTCAAGTAGTGGCAATTATTCGCGAGGTGTGGCCCGATGAGCACGAAGAGAATGCACTCTTTGTCGCTAAACGCGAGAGCAACTACAATCCTGCGGTAGTTGGTGGTACGCGCAACTGTTGCTATGGGCTATTTCAGATGTATTGGTCGGTACACCGTTCGTGGCTCGCGAAATCTGGTATCACCGAGCCGTCGCAATTGCTTGACCCGCGAGCGAATGCCGAGGCTGCCCTTGCCTTGTTTCGCCGCAATGGAAACTCATGGCGGCCCTGGTGGACGAGTTCGTGGCGACCGTAGAGCGATAGTCTTAACGCTGCTAGCGCTCGTAGCTTAATGGATAGAGCATCTGACTACGGATCAGAAGGTTGGAAGTTCGAGTCTTCCCGAGCGCGCCAAAAGTTATTTGCGCACGCGGCCGCTGAAACGCCAAGCGCGATCATCGACTAGTCGTCGTGATGGTTGCGGGGCGGGCCACATCGCCGGCACCGCTGACATGATGGCGGCTAGTTCTTCCTCGGTTGCTGCTGGGTGCACTTGCGAGATGAACATCAATGCAGCGCTTGACTCGCTCACAGCGGAATGTTCCCGTGCTTGCGCTGTGGAACTTCATCGCGTTTTGTGCGCAGTACTCGGAGGCCTTCCACCAATTTGATGCGCGTTTCGGCTGGGTCGATCACATCGTCAACAAAGCCACGCTCAGCGGCAAGGTAAGGGTTGGCATATTTTTCGGTGTATTCAGCCACTAGTTCTGCCCGCCGTGCCGCGGGGTCGGCGGCTTGTTGCAGTTCGCGTCGGTACACGATCTCCACTGCACCTTGTGGACCCATCACGGCGAGTTCGGCAGATGGCCATGCGTAGGCAAGGTCGGCTCCAATCGACTTGGAGTTCATTACCACGTAGGCACCGCCGTAGGCCTTGCGAGTGATTACTTGAATGCGCGGCACTGTGGCTTCGCAATAGGCGTACAACAACTTGGCGCCGTGGCGAATGATGCCGCCATATTCCTGATCAACACCTGGCAAGAAGCCAGGCACATCAACAAATGTGACGATGGGGATGTTGAACGCATCACACGTACGCACGAAACGCGCAGCCTTTTCACTCGACTCGATGTCAAGCACACCGGCCAGCACCATCGGTTGATTGCCCACGATGCCAACGGAGTGGCCATCGATGCGAGAAAATCCACACACGATGCTCTTGGCCCAGTTGGGGAAGTATTCGAAGAATTCGCCGTCATCGACCACTTCGGCAATCACTTTCTTCATGTCGTACGGCAGGTTCGCTGACGCCGGAAGAATCGTTCGCAACATATCGCAGCTACGCATCGGGTCGTCGTTGGATACCACCAGTGGTGCTTCACCCAAATTGTTCTGCGGCAAAAAGCCGAGCAGGTACCGCACGTCAGCAAGACATGACTGTTCGTCGGCCGAAACGAAGGTGGCCACACCACTCTTGGATGCATGGCTGG